>JAILKE010000036.1 GCA_024694125.1 Bacteroidales bacterium | reverse complement strand
ACGTTCATTGAACCGAGGTTCATAACCAATAGATTATGCCCCGCACCCTGGCACCAGGTTGTGGGGCACATTATTTTACCATAAATGGTCACGAATCATTATTTTTATATTCTCCATTAATCAAAATATATCATAATACCCTCATAATAGGATCAGAACATAAAATATAACCCGAATGTGGTTATCGTAGAAAATGTCCAAGAGTCAACAGAGGGTATTGACTCTCTTCGGCACCTTGATTATTGGGAATTAAAGCAAGAAGAAATTAAGGATATCACCAACCAATATTGCGCTAAATAAGGGTCATTGAAGTTACAAAATATCAATCTGTGGGTATTGACGCGCTATGGCCCGTTTCTATATAATTGTTAAAAGATTGTAAGAGAATGAGGGAAAATAGGAGAAAAAGAGAGAAAAAGCGGGAATTTGGAGAGAAAGAGGGGTAGCGAAATCTAAATTTTTGTTAAATTTTGGTTTAATAGGGGAATAAAATGGACTCTGTAATTATAAAGATGAATAAAAGTGAGCATATAATCGGCTTAATGATGCCAATTATAGTATAAATTTATTAACTTTGCAGCATACAACTCAAATTTGCACTGATTTAACTATTTCAAAAGAAGAAAGACTGCGCAATGGAGAGAAATGCAGACAGACACATTATTTATATGTACTAAAGATAAATAATCGTGGAAACTGCAGACATAAAAAACAAGACACTATGATAGAACGTTTCTTGAAAAAGACAGAGTTCTCGTCCTACGAGGACTTCATGCAGAATTATCAAGTCATCATCCCGGAGCACTTCAACTTCGGATATGACGTGGTCGATGAATATGCAGCAACGGACCCAGACAAGGATGCCGTGCTTTGGACCAACGACCACGGCGAAGTGAAGCATCTGACCTATGCTGAATACAAACGACTCTCGGACCAGGCTGCCAGCTACCTGCTGACGCTGGGCATAGAGCGCGGAGACTGCGTGATGCTCATCCTGAAGCGACGCCTGGCATGGTGGATTACCATGGTGGCGCTGCACAAGATAGGTGCCGTAGCCATCCCAGCCACACACCTGCTCACGGACAAGGATATCATATACCGTTGCCATGAGGCCGACATCAAGGCCATAGTAGCAGTGGGCGACGACCAGATACTGCGCAACATCTATGCTGCACGCGCCTTCTGCCCATCGCTGAAACACTGCATATCGATCGGTCCAGAGGTACCACAGGGTTGGGACAACTACTGGCAGGGACTGAACATGGCCCCTCCATTCAAGAGCCAGAAGGGTCAGAACCAGAATGACGACAACTTCCTGATGTACTTCACCAGCGGTACGAGCGGCGAACCCAAGATGGTGATGCACGACTATACCTACCCATTGGCCCACATACTCACCGCCAAGTACTGGCACAAGGTGCACGATGGCAGTCTGCACCTCACGGTGGCTGATACAGGCTGGGGCAAAGCGGTATGGGGCAAGTTCTACGGACAGATGATAGCAGGCGCCACGGTGTTCGTCTATGACTTCGAGGGCCGATTTGAACCACAGAACATGCTGCAGGTGATGTCGGACTTCCAGATTACTTCGTTCTGCGCACCTCCGACGGTATATCGTTTCATGATACGCGAAGACCTGTCCAAGTACGACCTGTCGCACCTGGAGTACTGCACCACAGCAGGCGAGGCACTCAATCCGAGCGTGTTCAAGCAGTGGAAGGAACGCACAGGCATCACTATATACGAGGCATACGGCCAGACCGAGACCACTCTGGTGCTGGGCACCTACCCCTACGTACAACCTAATCCAGGTGCAATGGGACTGCCCAATCCACAGTTCCAGGTGGATGTGCTCAATGACGAAGGCAACCGCTGCAAACCGATGGAGCATGGACAACTGGTCATCCGTACCAATCACTGCTCCGGCGTGGTCAATGCCGACGGCACTCCGGTCAAGAAGCCATTGGGCCTGTTCAAGGAATACTACCGCCACCCAGAACTGACCGAAAAGGTCCAGTACGACAACGTCTATTACACCCGCGACGTAGTCTATTACGACGAAAAGGGCTACTATTGGTTCGTGTCTCGTGCCGATGATGTCATCAAGAGCTCGGGCTACCGCATCGGTCCATTCGAGGTAGAGTCAGCCCTGATGAGTCACCCTGCCGTAGTAGAATGCGCCATCACGGGTGCGCCGGACGAAATACGCGGTCAGGTAGTCAAGGCTACCATCGTGCTGGGCAACGACTGGAAGGACAAGGACAAGAACGAACTGATACGCGAACTGCAGGATCACGTCAAGCACGAGACTGCCCCCTACAAGTATCCTCGCGTCATCGAGTTCGTCGATGAACTGCCCAAGACCATCTCCGGCAAGATACGCCGCGTAGAAATCAGAGATAACGACAACAAGAAATAACGATTAATGACAGAAGACAGCATACAACGCTTCCACCATGTAATGCCATTGCAGATCCGATTCAATGACATTGACAAGTTCGGACACGTCAACAACTCCATCTATTTCCAATACTACGATACAGCCAAGATAGACTACTTCGACAACGTCTGCGAGAACGTCGATTGGAACAAAATTGCTATCGTAGCAGCCAAGATTGAGACAGAGTTCATCGCTCAGGTCAAGGCCGACAGCCATGTAGAGGCCCTGACACGCGTCACTCGCGTGGGCAACAAGAGCTTCCAACTGGAGCAGGAAATAGTGAGCACAGACACGCACGAGGTCAAGAGCCGCTGCACATCGGTCATGGTTCTGTACGACCTGGAGAAAAGTTGCTCTATCTCCTTCCCCAACAACTGGCGTGAGGCTATATACAACTACGACGGAATTACTCCAAACAACTGAACAAATTACAGAACGTATCTTATTTGTTTTTCAGTTTATATAAAAACCATCAAGGGCGAAACTCTACAAATTGAGTTTCGCCCTTGATGGTTTATAACATATTTGAGCGGTAGACGGGACTCGAACCCGCGACCCTCGGCTTGGGAAGCCAATGCTCTACCAACTGAGCCACTACCGCAATGATGGGCCAACGCTTATGGGGTCAGCCCAAGATATGTAAAAGTGCCGTCAACGGATGACAAGATTTGCCATCATGGAGGCAACGCTTTGAACCTTTTCGGCTATTTCTGATCCACGCTGAGAGGTGCACAATGACTGGGCCTCGGCGACAGACTGGGTGAAGAATACCCCACACAAGCAAGGGATATCACTGTGGAGGTTGAGTTCGGTGGTAGCGTGAGCGATACTGTGTACTGCCATCTGGTACTGCGGATCCTCGTCGAGGGTACTGCAGCCGAGCATCACTACCGCTTTAGGCTCCTGAGTGAGAGACATCTGTCGTGCCGCAAAGGGTAACTCCAATACCGAAGGTACGTGAGCCACAAAGATGTCATCGAGCTCTACTCCGCAACGCTGCAGGCATTGTATGGTACCATCGAGCATTGCACTTGTCAATTCACTGTGCCAATCGGAAACTACTATTCCGACAGTGGCGTCTGTTAAATTCGCGGGGCCCGCCGCCGCCGCAGGATCAGGGTTCATAAGAATATAATTAAGTTTGACTTCGCGAAGCCACGCCCCAACTGGATGAGGGTTACTTCACGCGGACAATATACTTGTCGATGGAGTTAGCCAACTCCGAATCAGCATATTTATCCTTGATGGTCTCGTAGGCCTTGAGAGCCTTAGCATTGTCGTTGTTCTTCTCGTAGGCCAAACCAGCCTTGAAGAGATAGAGAGGAGAGAACTGTGCATTGGCAGCCAATGAAGCAGCCTTCTCGAAAGACTTGGCAGCTGCTGCATAGTCAGGAGTCTCGCAATCTACATAGCAGTCACCGAGGGCGCTGAGGAATGCAGGAGCGAGGATATTGTCGTCGCCTGAGTAATCCTTGAGATACTCGATAGCTGAAGCATAGTCACCGAGATTCTTCTGGCAGAGGCCAGCATAAGCCTTAGCGAGGTTACCAGACTTGGTAGAACCGAACTCATTGATGACGCTCTGGAAGTTCTCAAGAGCTGCTGCGTAGTTGCCTGCCTCGAAGTCGAACTGAGCCTGGTACAGGGCTTCGCTCTGAGCGGCGTCAGAATCAGCGGATGCATTGCATGCACGAATGCCGAAAACACATACTACTAAAAGAATGAGACCTGCTACGACACCAAGAATGTTCTTAGTGTTGTTTGCTACAAGCTGTTCGGTCTTGCTTACCTGAGCCTCTTCTGGCTGCTGGTTTTGATTTGTTGCCATTGTATTTATTTAAGATTTATATTCGTATAAGTGTTAAAAATGCGGTGCAAAATTACTATTTCCGTAGAAATAGCCAAGTTTTTTTACAAAAAAATGCATTTTTTCGCGAAAATATAATATAATTTACCTATATTTGCCACGTTGAACTGCAAAGAAAAGATGAAACTCGAACAATTGTCGATTGTCAACTATAAGAATATCCGCGAGGCTGAGATAAGGTTTTCGCCACGAGTGAATTGTCTGGTAGGCAATAACGGGATGGGCAAGACCAATCTGCTCGATGCAATCTACTACCTCTCATTCTGCAAGTCGCTGAGCGGGCTGACCGACAAACAGGTGGTGCGGCATGGCGAGGAGTTCTTCATGCTCAATGCCCGCTACGAACTGAACGAGCAGCCCGAAGACATACAGTGCGGATACTCGCTCAAGGGACGCAAGTCCTTCAAGCGCGGCGGCAAAGAGTACAAACGCCTCTCGAACCACATCGGACTGCTGCCCGTGGTGACCCTCACCCCGGCTGACAGCGAGCTGATACAGGGTGGCAGCGAGGAGCGACGCCGGCTGATGGACCAGATCATCTCACAGTTCGACAAGACCTACCTGGACGCCCTCATCCGCTACAACAGTGCCCTGCAGCAACGCAACTCCCTGCTGAAACAGGACCCGCCATGCACGGACCTCACGTTGTACGATGTATGGGAACAGCAGATGGACTACTATGGCCAACGCATATTCGAGGCCAGGCGCCAGTTCACGGAGCAGTTCGAACCGGTCTTCCAGGAGTTCTACCAACAGATAGCGCAGGACAGCGAGCAGGTACGGCTATCGTACACATCGCACTTCGAACGGGGCTCGCTCCTACCCCTGCTCAACGAGGTCCGACAGCGAGACCTCGCCCTGGGCTACACCACGCGCGGCATACACAAGGACGAACTGGTCATGCAGCTGGGCGACAACCTGATACGTCAGGTGGGCAGCCAGGGACAGAACAAGACCTACCTGGTGGGACTGAAGCTGGCACAGTTCGACTACCTGTGCCGCCAGGGATTGACCACCCCGATATTGTTGCTCGATGACATCTTCGACAGGCTCGACTCCCGCCGCGTGGAACAGATCATCCGCCTGGTGGCGAGCGACAGGTTCGGCCAGATCTTCATCACCGATACCAACCGCGAGTATCTGGACCGCATCATCGAAAACGTCTCGGGCGAGTATAAACTTTATACCGTAGAGGAGGGAGAATATGCAGAGAAGGAATGAACAATCGATAAGCGAGATTCTGCGCGAATACCTGAAGATCTCGCAACTGGACAACGTCGTCTTTTCGGACCGTATCGCCAAGATATGGGAGGAGACGCTGGGGGCTGACATTGCAGCTGCCACGGACCGCATTTTCCTGCAGAACGGCTATCTCTTCGTCAATCTCAAGTCGCCGTCGCTCAAGACCGAGCTGATGATGCGACGCACCATGATAGCCAACAGGCTGAACGAAAAGTTGGGGCGGCAGATAATAAAAAGCGTCGTCATACGTTAATACAATACACACGTACAGACGCGCTCCTGCCCGAGGCAGGACCAGACTGCACCCAGATTGCTCTCATCCCAACAGATTCTATACGAATAGAAAAATACAGTGAAAAAAAGAATATGCCTCTTGCTACTCCTGTTCTGCTCCGTGGCCGCAAGCCTCGTAGCACAGGGTGTGCACCTGACGGGCAGGGTGACCGATGACCAGGGTCAACCGCTCGAGATGGCTCACGTGCGCCTGTCGCGCGGCAGCATAGGCACGCTCACCAACTTCAAGGGCGAATACAGCCTGAACCTGCCCGAGAGCGACTCGCTGGTAGTGGTTTTCACCAGCATTGGGTTCAAGCGCGTGGAGAAGGTGCTCAACACCCGACGCATCGTCGAGAACGCCAATGGAGAACGCCCCACATTGACCCTGAACATACAACTGCGCACCAACGCCGCCTACATCAACGACGTGGAGGTGACCGCCACGCAGCAACGGGCATCGACCACCGAGAAACTCAGCACCGAGCACCTGAAGCACATGCCATCGGCATCGGGCAATGCTGTAGAGGATATGCTGGGCACGATGCAGGGCGTGACGATGAACAACGAACTGTCGAGCCAATACTCGGTGCGCGGAGGCAGTTTCGACGAGAACCTGGTCTATGTGAACGGCATCGAGGTATATCGTCCCCAACTCATCACCAGCGGCCAGCAGGAGGGATTGTCGTTCATCAATCCCGCCATGGTACGCGAAGTGGACTTCTCGACCGGCGGATTCTCGGCCGAATATGGTGACAAGATGTCGTCCGTGCTCGATATCAGCTATCGGCAACCGGACAGTCTCGATGCACAGGCACAGGTGAGCCTGATGGGTGCATCGGTCGCATTGGGCCAACGCACCAAGCGGTTCTCGCAACTGCACGGAGTCCGCTACAAGCGCAATGCCTCGATCCTGTCGAGCCTGGACACGCAGGGTGAGTACGACCCCCGTTTCATGGACTACCAGACGCTGCTCACCTACGAGCTGACCAAAGGATGGGACCTGCAACTGCTGGGCAACATCGCCATCAACGACTATCGGTTCAAGCCCGAGACGCGCGAGACGTCGTTCGGTACGCTCGATGACGTGCACAACTTCACCGTCTATTTCGACGGGCACGAGCAGGATGAGTTCGACACCTACTTCGGAGCATTGACCCTGCACTGCAACCGCATCAAGGGTACCCAGCTGAGCCTGATGGCATCGGCCTTCGCTACCGACGAGGAGGTCACATACGACATCAGCGGCGAGTACTGGCTGGACGGTGCCACCGTGGGCGAGACTCAAGCCGGCCGTGGCGTAGGCGCCTATCACCAGCACGCCCGCAACTACCTGAACGCCACCGTGGCTGCCCTCTCGCTCAAGGGGGTGTCGCAGCTGGGACACCACAAGGTGAGTTACGGCATCGGGATACAATGGGAACACATCGATGACCGCATCGCTGAATGGGAACGCCGAGACTCGGCAGGCTACACCCTGCCCCACACAGGCAATGCCGTACAGATGGTCTATAACAAACACTCGTCGTTTGACCACAGGATGACCCGATTCAGCACCTACCTGACCGACCAGTTCGGCTGGGACATGTGGCAGGGCCGATGGGTGGTGATAGCCGGTGTCCGAGAGAGCCACTGGTCCTTCAACCAGGAGACACTCATCTCGCCCCGCCTCTCGTTGCGCTACACCCCTGATGCGCTCAACAATACCACACGTCAGACCGTCTTCCGACTGGCGACAGGATGGTACTTCCAGGCCCCGTTCTACAAGGAGTACCGCAAGACCTACCTCGATGCATCGGGCAATACCATGGTGCAGATGAACAAACAGATACGCAGCCAGCGTTGCTACCAGGTCATCTTGGGCGGAGACTACACCTTCCAGGCCTATGGCCGACCGATGAAGTTCACGGCTGAGGCCTACTACAAGCACATATCGAACTATATCCCCTACACCGTCGATAATGTCCAGATAATCTACCTCGGCTACAACAACGGCACTGCCTACAACACGGGCATAGACATGCGTCTGTACGGAGAATTTGTCCCTGGTACGGACTCGTGGATATCGCTATCGCTGATGCATGCCAAGGAGGATTACGACGGACTGGAGACATCGCGCCCCACCGAACAGCGCTACTCCATGGGTATATTCTTCAGCGACTATTGGCCAGGCAATGACTCGTACAAGGTTCACCTGCGCGGTATGCTCAATGACGGTCTGCCCTGTTTCAGCCCCGTAGCCGGACGCCAGGCAGGTATGTTCCGCACACCGGCCTATCGCCGCGTCGATCTGGGTGCCACCCGTGTGTGGAATGCCCAGAACACCAAGTTCATGGCCAAGAAGAATTGGCGCAAGGTCAAGGAGATGTCGGCAGGAGTCGAAATCTTCAACCTGCTCGACATACGCAACACCAATTCGTACTATTGGGTCACTGCGGTCGATAACTACCAGTATGCCGTGCCCAATTACCTCACTGGTCGTATGCTCAATGTCTCGCTCTCGGTGACATTCTGACCCCCTGGATGGGGACTGTTCCCGCAACGGAAATGGATACTATATAGGTATTATATAGGTATTACCAATTCCGTTCGCCTCCACCCCACCCTCTCTCACGACAAGAAACCCCTTAAATTCTCTCTTTTTATGAACAAATTATACGCAACATTCCTTTGTATGGCTATGGCTGCTATGCCACTTTGGGCACAGTACCCAACCATACCCGATTCTACCAAGGCGCGTGGAGCACAACAACAAGCCCTGTGGGACTCTATCGACGATGTAGCCTGGCAGAAAGCCGTGCCTACCGTAATGAGCGACATGCTCAATGGCAAACCCTACGTGCCGTGGTGCGGCCGCCCCGACATGTTGAAGCAGGCTGACATTCCTGCATTCCCTGGGGCAGAGGGCGGTGGCCGATACAGCTTTGGCGGTCGCGGCGGCAAGGTCTATGTAGTAACATCATTGGCAGACAGCGGACCTGGCACCCTGCGTGAAGCCTGCGAGGCTGGCGGTGCGAGAATCATCGTCTTCAACGTAGCTGGAGAGATTCACCTGGAACGCCCCATCAACGTCAAGGCACCCTACATCAGCATCTACGGACAGACAGCTCCTGGCGACGGAGTGGTCATCACGGGCCAGACATTGCTCATCGACACGCACGACGTCATCATCCGCTACATGCGTTTCCGTCGTGGTTCGACCGATGTTGCCTTCCGCGATGATGCTTGCGGCGGCAATGGTATCGGCAACATCATCTACGACCACTGTTCGGCATCGTGGGGCCTGGACGAGGTAATGTCCATGTACCGTCACGTCTATGCACGACAGGCCAACGGATACGGTGAGAAACTGCCTACGGTCAACATCACGATCCAGGATTGTATCTTTGCCGAGGGATTGGACCTGTACAACCACGGTTTCGGCGCCAGCATCGGCGGACACAACTCCCTCTTTGCGCGCAATCTCTTTGCCAACAACATCAGCCGCAACCCAAGTATTGCGATGAATGGCGATTTCAACTTTGTCAACAACGTACTGTACAACTGGTGGAACCGCAGCGTTGATGGTGGTGACGATACTTCGCTCTACAACATCATCAACAACTACTACAAGCCAGGTCCTGTGACAGGCTACAATGTGAAGAAGAAGGCTATCGACCCCGATGCCCCTATCCGCTGGCGTGTGATCAAGCCCGAATCAGGCCGCCGCAAGGAGAGCGCCGGACACTTCGGCACTGCCTATGTGGCAGGCAACGTCATTGAGGGCAACGAGCGCGTCACGGCCGATAACTGGGACGGCGGTGTTCAACCTCCCGGATTGACCGACAAGCAGGTCATCATCGACTCCCTGCGCAGCAACGAACCACTCCCGATGCCCTACATCGACACCATCTACTCAGCTACCGAAGCCTACGAATTGGTCCTGCAGGGTGTAGGTGCCACCAAGCCCGTGCGTGATGCCGTCGATGAACGCATCATCCGCAACGTACGCACCAACCAGCCTCAGTATGTACGCGGTGCCAAGCCTTTCACCTCACCCTATGTGCGCCGTCGTCTGCCCGAAGACAGCTACAAGCTCGGCATCATCACTCACCCTCAGCAGGTGGGCGGTCTGCCTCAGTACAAGGGCAAACCATACAAAGACTCTGACCACGACGGCATCCCTGATGAATGGGAGCTGAAAAATGGCCTCAATCCTAATGACCCAAATGATGCAACACTCGTCCGTCCGGACGGCTATATGAATATCGAATGGTACGCAAACTCACTCTAAGCCTTTTGGCTCTGTGCGGCTGCGCTGCGGTGCTCGCGGCCGACACGATACAGGCCCACTACACGGGCACGACATTGAGCAACCCCTATCGCCACGACGGCGGACTGAGCCCTGTCATCGGCGTGCACAACATCCAGACGATGCGCGCCCAGCGTGCATTGACCCAACCGAACGCACTCGGCGACAAGGAGGGATGGACCTACAACCACCAGCCGATGATCACCCATTGGAACGGCCGCCTGTGGATGCACTACCTGAGCGACCCACGCTCGGAGCACGTCTATCCTTCACGCACGCTGCTCCAGTCTTCGGCCGACGGTCACACCTGGACCGAACCCGAGGTGCTCTTTCCTATCTATGCCACCGAAGGCCGCGAGGACGAGGTTGCCACGGTGATGCACCAACGTGTGGGCTGGTTCATATCGAGCCAGGCTACCGGTCACAAGTTGCTGGCATTGGGCCACTACGGCATCTGCCGCACACCCAAGGATGACCCTAACGACGGCAACGGCATAGGCCGCGTGGTACGCGAGGTAAAGGCAGACGGCACGTTGGGCCCTATCTACTTCCTCTACTACAATCACGACTACAACGAGCAGAACACCCGTTTCAAGCCATACACCAAGGCCAAGGACAAGAAGTTCCGCAAGGCCTGCGAGGAGATTCTGGCTGATCCGCTCTACTGGATGCAGATGGTCGAGGAGTGTGACCGTATGGACTCACGCCTGCCTGTGACCAATACCTACAAGGCATTCTGCTGCTATCCATTGGCCGACGGCAGCCTGGTGGCATTCTGGAAGCATGCGCTCACTTCGCGCAGCTTCGACGGTGGCCGCACCTGGACCATGCCTGCCAAGAGAGCACAGGGTTTCGTCAACAGCAATGCCAAGATATGGGGTCAGCCTCTGCCTGACGGCAACTTCGCCACGGTCTATAACCCTGCCGAGTTCCGCTGGCCATTGGCTATCTCTACCTCGACCGACGGATTGAACTACACCACCCTGAGCCTGATCAATGGCGAGGTTCCTCCCATGCGCTACGGCGGAAACTACAAGAGCTATGGTCCTCAATATACACGCGGCGTATGGCCCTGCGGCGAGGGTGCTGCCCAGACATCGGCCCCTACTGCCGACACCTGCATCTGGGTGACCTACTCGATGAACAAGGAGGACATCTGGGTGAGCCAGATTCCTGTTCCCGTCCGCACTGAGGCTACCAGCTACGATGAACCATGGAACATCTACTCGCCCGTACTGGCCCGTGTGGACCTGGGCGACGTCATCACGCTGCACGACAGTGACCCCTACGACTATGCCAAGCTGGAGCGTGTCATCCCGGCTACCCGCCAGTTGTCTCTCAGTTTCGACATCCGCGCCGACCAGATTGACCACGGCCGTCTGGACCTCGAACTCCAGGATGCCCAGGGCACACCATGTACACGACTCTCGTGGATGGACAACGGCCAGGTGATGGTCAAGACCGGTGCCCGCAGCAGCGCCATCATCAAGGATATGGAGGCGGGCCGCACCTACCGCATCGGCATGGAGGTTTCGCTCGACAACCGCATGGTGATATTCTCCATCGATGGCAAGGTACAGCGCCCCAAGATGCTGTTTGCCCCTCTGTCGGCCATCACGCGTATATGCTTCCGCACCGGTGCTGAGCGCGAGATGCCTACGGTCAATACTCCTGCCGACAACGATACTGACCTGCCCGATTCGGCTACTCCTATACGCGAGGCCCGTTGGGCCATCAGCAACGTCGAGGCCAAGCCTTCGCAGGGGGCCCAGACATCGGCCATGCTCCATTGGAACAACTACCAGCACTACGTCGATTACTTCAACACGATGGAGGACGAACATGTGGTACAGGCCATCCCCAACAGCGAGTCCGCCCAATGGATGGAACGTAACATCCCGCTCTTCGACTGCCCGGACAAGCAGGTCGAGGAGATGTACTACTACCGTTGGTGGACATTGCGCAAACATATCGTCGAGACTCCCTACGGATACGGCATGACCGAGTTCCTGGTGCAGCGCAAGTACTCGGACAAATGGAACCTGATTGCGTGCGCCGTCGGCCATCACCTGATGGAGAGCCGTTGGTTGCACGACCAGCGATATGCTGACGGCATCGCCCATCTGTGGTTGCGCGGCAATCACAATCCCAAGATAGGTGGAGACTCTATCAACGGTGCCCCGATGCACAAGTTGTTCAAGTTCTCCAGCTGGATTCCATACGCCATGTGGCAGCGCGTACTCGTGTCGGGCGATACAGCCTGGTTCGAGTCTTACCGCAAGGACCTCGAGGCACACCTGGCACGCTGGGAACGTGACCGTCAGTACAAGGACGGAATGTTCTGGCAGGCCGACGTACAGGACGGCATGGAGGAGCAGATCTCGGGTGGCCGCAAGGTCAAGAACCGCCGTCCTACCATCAACAGTTATATGGTGGCCAACTACCGCACCCTCGGCATGAACGACAAGGCCGACCGTCTGTTGGCACAGATCGAGGAGAAACTGTGGGACCCTCAGCTGGGTCACTACGGCACGCTCACCGAGAAGGATTCCATCGCACAGGTACGCGAACTGATCGGCTATCTGCCCTGGTACTTCGGTCTGCCTGCCGATGATTCGGCCAAATACCGTGCTTCGTGGATGCAGTTGTTGGACGAGAAGGGCTTCGATGCCCCTGCCGGCATGACCACTGCCGAGCGTCGTCACCCATTGTTCCGTCACTCATGGAAGGGTCGTCCTACCTGCGAGTGGGACGGTGCCATCTGGCCATTTGCCACCAGTCAGACATTGACCGCACTGATCAATATCGAGCAGCACTACCCACAGATGTCGGCAGCATTGCCCGATGATCTCTTCTGGTACCACTTCAAGAAATATACCGAGTCGATGCACTATCGTGGTCGTCCCTATGTGGGCGAGTATATGGACGAGAAGACCGGCTACTGGTTGTGGGGTGACCACCAGCGTTCACGCTACTACAACCATTCGACCTACAATGACCTGATCATCACGGGTCTGTGCGGTCTGGATCCTCAGGCCGAAGACTGGACCGACGTGCACCCATTGGCCCCCAAGGAGTGGGACTACTGGTGCCTGGACGGTGTGATGCTGCGCGGCAAGTTGGTCACCATCATCTATGACCGTACCGGAACCCACTACAATCAGGGCAAGGGTCTGACCATCATGGCCGATGGCAAGGTCTGCAAGCGATATGTAGAATAATCTTCTATCAACTCTACGAACATCTGTTCGTCAACTCCACGAGTTTTGACTCGTCAACCCCTCTTAACCCCTTAATTCAATATGAAAAGAACATTCTTAGCACTCAGCCTGCTGTTGGCCAGCGCCATCGGACAAGCCGCCATCCAGCCCACACGTCTGACCGTGGAGGGCCGTGCGGACCAACCCCTTGGACTGGACATCACCACTCCCCGCCTGGGTTGGCAACTCAGCACCGATGCCGGCGAGGTGAACGTGAAGCAGACCCAGTACCACATACAGGTGGCATCCAGCCCCGAACGCCTCACAGAAGGCAAACCCGACCTGTGGGACGTGACCGTCAAGAGCGCCACCAGCCAATACATCACCTATGCAGGCAAGCCCCTGAAGCACAACCAGCGTTGCTACTGGCGTGTGCAGATTGAATCATCATACCAGACCAACCGCAAGTCGAACAAGGTCAAGACCACACTCTCGGATTGGAGCGAGATCTCGGAATGGGGCGTAGGCCTACTCTCCGAGACGCACTGGAAGGGATACTGGATTGGGTTGGACCGTGCCAATGAATGGGACGTCGAGACCGAGCACAGCCGTCTCTCGGCCCGTTACTACAAGTCGTCGTTCGCCACTACGAAGCAGGTTCAACGTGCCACGCTGCATATAGCAGGCCTGGGTCTGTACGAGGCCTACCTGAATGGCCAGAAAGTGGGCAACGACGTACTGACTCCCGCCCCGACCTACTACACCAAGAGCATCATCTACAATACGTACGATGTGACGGACCTGGTGCAGTCGGAAGCCACCAACGACATACGGGTGACAGTGAGCAACGGCCGCTTCTACACGATGCAGCAGAACAAGAAGAAATACAAGATCCGTAACTTCGGCTATCCTACCCTGCGTGCCAACCTCATCATCGAGTACAGCGACGGATCGACCCAGACCATCGCCACCGAGAACAAGACCTGGCAGATGACCTGCGACGGTCCTATACGTTCGGCCAATGAGTACGACGGCGAGATATACGATGCCCGCAAGGCGGACCTCAGCGCCGACTCCCTCTGGTTCATGGCCGAGCGCAGCAACCTGCCCAATGGCGAATTGCTCGGCAACGTGACACCTGCCATGGGCATCGTGGACAGCCTCGGCGTCCGCGAACTGACCAAGCAGGCTGACGGCAGCGTGATACTGGACTTCGGTCAGAACTTCGCCGGTTGGGTACGTTCTTCGCTGGACGGCATGTCGCTGCGCGAGGGCGATACACTCCGTCTGCGCTATGCCGAACGTCTGGACAGCGTTGGCCAACTCTATGTCGAGAATCTGCGTCACTCGCAGAGCACCGACTATTACATCGCTGCCGGCAAGGACAAGGGTACCTGGGCACCACGTTTCACCACGCACGGAGGACGTTACGTCGAGGTTTCGGTATTGCGCAACCAGTCATCGGGCAAAACCAAGAGCCTGGCTCAACTGTCGGACGACCAACTCCGTTCCGCCTTCACCGCTCAGGTGGTAAGCGACCGCATGGATGTGCTCTACGACTTCGAGACCCAGAACGAGACCCTCAATCAACTGGTCAAGAACTCCTTCTGGGGCATACTCGACAATTACAAAGGTATGCCTATAGACTGTCCACAGCGTGACGAACGTATGCCGTGGCTGGGTGACCGCGCCATGGGCTGCCTGGGCGAGAGTTATCTGCTCGACAACCACCACCTGTACAACAAGTGGATGCGCGACATCGAGGAGTCACAGCGCCAGGACGGCTGTATCCCGGACGTTGCTCCTACATACTGGAACTACTATTCGGACAATGTCACCTGGCCCAGCGTATTCGTCTTTGGCGCCCAAATGCTCTACAACCAGTTCGGCGACGACAAGGCTATCATCGAGCACTACCCCGCCATGCGCAAGTGGTTGCTACACCTGTACAACGACAAGCGTACCAAGGAGGGGCTGGTCAAGGCCGACAAGTATGCAGACTGGTGTGTCACTCCCGAGTCACCCGAGCTGATTCACAGCAAGGACCCATCGCGCGTCACTGACGGTGTGCTGATAGGCAGTTGCTATATGTACAAGTTGCTCGAAGTGATGACCGACTTCGACGAGATTCTGTTGTCCCGCATACAGCACTCGGACCTCAAAACACAACGCGAACTGGCCCGCCGTGGTATCAGTCCTGACCTGTTGCAGGCCGACCGCGACGAGTACAATGACATGCGTCGCCAGTTGCGCGAAGCCATCAACCGCGAGTTCCTGCACGTCAAGCGCGGCACCTCGCCTGCGCCCAGTCATCCGCTCTACCCCGACTCCATCTACTATGCCAACAATGCCGTGACAGCCAACCTGCTGCCTCTGGCCTTTGGCATCGTCCCCGAGGAGCACGCCGACATGGTACACCGCCAGATATTGGCCAAGATAATGCTCAATCCTGCCGACGGGCATCTGTGCTGCGGCGTGATAGGCATCCAGTGGCTGATGCGCGAACTCTCCAAGCGTGGCCGTATGGACATAGCCTATCTGTTGGCCACCAACCGTACCTTCCCTTCGTGGGGATATATGATTGAGAACGGCGCCACCACCATCTGGGAACTGTGGAACGGCGATACTGCCAATCCAAGAATGAACTCGGGCAACCATGTGATGCTGCTCGGCGACCTGTTGCCCTGGTGCTTCGAGCACGTCGGCGGCATCCGTCCTGCGGCTCCTGGCTTCAAGCAGATCTGTCTCGCTCCTAACTTCGAACTGGAAGAGCTCTCGTGGGCCAATGTATCGTACAAGACACCCTACGGTCAGGTTGTATCGACCTGGAAGAAGACTCCCGGACACCTCTCATGGGACATCGTCATTCCTGCCAACACATCGGCCATAGTCATCACGCCCAACGGCAGCGAGGAATATGGTAGCGGCAGTTGGCACATCGAACAGGACCTGCCGCACAAGGAGCGCAACTACGGCAGCACTTGGCAGGTCCGTGACAACGAGTTCCTCTATGAGGAGGCCGACTTCCCGTCGTGCCACTCTGCATCGATAGTAGAGTGCGCCAACGGAGACCTGCTGGCTACCTACTTCGGCGGTTCACGCGAAGGCAGTCCCGACGTCTGTATCTGGACGCAGCGCAAGAGCCTCATCAAGCGCGGCAAGAAGGGTCAGCCACACCTCTATCAGGATGGTTGGAGCGCCCCGCAGCTGGTGGCTGATGGCAAACTTCAACCAGTAGCAGGCCAGGGTTGGCGCCAATGGGCAGCCTCGGACCAGAATGCCTCAATCTCCAAGTTCGTTCCTCGCGAACCCGGACAACCCGACACCTTGCGCAAGGCAGCCTACAACCCGGTACTATTCCAGGTTCCCGGCGGCGACCTGCTGCTCTTCTACAAGTTGGGCAAGGATGTTCGCGACTGGACCGGCTACCTGATGACATCGTCCGACAATGGTCACACCTGGACCACACACCGCGACAGCATTCAACCGGCACAGGCTGCACTGTTCAGCCAGATAGCAGGAACCTGTGTGGAACGCGACTCACTGCTCGGCGCTATCAAGAATCAGCCTATCGCCCTGCCAGCTGGCTTCCGTTGCCGCAATGGTCAGGTCCTCAGCCGTCAGCGCATCCTCGCTCCTACCAGCAAGGAGACCGAGACTGCCAGCAAGGTCAAGGCAGGTCACTGGCGCTGCTACGTCGAAATCAGCGAGGACGACGGCCGAACCTGGACGCTCTCTCCGGTTGTACCTCAGCGTGACGAGATCCGTCCCATACAGCCAGCCCTGCTCGTTCATCCCGATGGTCGCATACAGATGGTGTGCCGCAGTGCCCAGCCCAAGGAGGAGGGACGCGAAGACCTGGCACGTATCACCTCGTCATTCAGTGACGACGGCGGTCTGACCTGGAGCGAGATGCAGTTGCTCGATGTTCCGAACAACAACTCCGGCATCGATGCTGTCACTATGGCCGATGGCACTTTCGCCCTCATTTACAATCCATTCAGCTGTGTCGATTGGCGACCCAAGACGGACCCTGCCCGCAACAAGCCGCTGCGCAATCCGCTCTACCTCGCCACCAGCACCGATGGCATACACTGGACACCGGCACTCACTCTCGAGTCTTCGCCCATCAGCCAGTACTCCTATCCATCGATGATAGTAGGCAGTGACGGAACCCTGCACTGCATCTACACCTGGCGTCGCCAGCGCATCAAGTATCAGCGCGTGGTTCCGACCCGCCCTTGATCATTGATCATCCCTAATCCCTGCTCCGCTCTCTTTTGTCCGATGGCGAAGCAGGGATATTGTTTATGACTTCCAAAACCCGAAATAATTGCCAATTGCGTTTATCAAACCGGACGCACATCCTTGATAAAAAGTGCATTCCGTGCTCAATTATGGTTTTCGTTTGCACTTTTTAACTTTTAATTCCTATTTTTGCATAGCTAAATCCTAAATAAATACTAAAAATGAAAAGAGCATTTACTTTGGCCCTCCTGATGGCCACCACTGTAACTACGTTTGCAGCTGATCCTGCATCAGACAGCCGCTGGACCACTAATGGCGGTGCTTCACTACAATTCACTCAGGGTTTCGTCAGCAAGAACTGGTATAAGGGCGGCGAGAGCAACTTCTCGCTTTTGGCTACTGCCGACTATACCTTCAACTACAAGTACGAAGACTTCACTTGGGACAACAAGTTGGAAGGCAAACTCGGATTTGTCACTACTCCATCCGACACCTGCCACAACTATATGACCAACAATGACTACATCAAGTACACCACGAAGTTCGGCTACAAGGCTGCCGGCGACTGGTACTACACCCTGCAGGCCATCGGCCAGACTCAGTTCTGCCCTGGTTACAAGACCAACGTTGACGAGGAGTTGTCCAAGTTCATGAACCCTGCCTACTTCACCCTCTCGCTCGGTATGGACTACAAAAAGTCACTGGAGAACATCTCATGGACCATCTTCATGAGTCCCTTGGCCTACAACTTGAAGTTCGTCAACAATCCATACAAGCGCACTGTCAACGCCAGCGGCGACGTAGAGGGCGTCTATGACGACGGCCGCATCAACGCATCGGCTTTCGGTCTGCGCAACTCTTACGACTACAACCTGTACGACTTCGGTGTGAGCGCCAAGGCATCTATGGACTGGAAGGTCTGCAAGTACCTGACCTGGTCATCACAGGCCACCTACTTCTCACCTCTCTATGACTGCGGCAAGTACAAGGGCAATGTCTATACCGTATTTGACTGGGAGAACACCTTCGATATGCCTCTCAATCAGTACTTCTCGACCAAGCTCTATACCCACCTTCGTTTCGACGATTCGGTAGGCCCTGACTACAAGTTCGGCGACTGGGGTTACTTCCAGTTCACTGAGCTCCTCAGCTTCGGCCTCTCCTACAAGTGGTAATCCTATTGTGGAATTTGTATAAATATGCACACGCAAAAATCCCTATTTTCCAATCAGGTTACGGGGTTTAGCGTGTGCAATTGCACAAAAAAGAGCTGATATTTCAATTCTGTTACAAACTGGACCATACAAAATTAGTCATTTTTGACGAATTTGTGTATATTGCAACATAATTTGTTAAAAATTATCAAGGATTTATTTGGTAATTAAAAAAATATTAGCTATCTTTGCACTCGTGAGTAATTCCACAAAACTTCATAAAATGAGAGAAAGGCAGAGGATCGTCGAGAGACGGGCCTCTGTTGTTTTTTTAGAGGACTCTCCCCGACAAAGGACTCTCCCCAACAAAGGACTCTCCCCGACAAAGGACTCTCCCCAACAGAGGACTCTCCCCAACCCTCCCTAAGAGGGAGGGAGAATTAAAAATACAAATACGAGTTGAAAAGGACGTGATTTGTTCGATGATAATTCTGAATATGTCATTGTATAGTCCTTTTCTATTATTTGTCAATTTTCCTTTTGTATCGTCCCTGTCACTTCCCTGTCAATTCCTTGTCAATTCCTTTTTGTATCGTCCCTGTCACTTTCCTGTCAATTCCTTGTCAATTCCTTTTTGTATCGTCCCTGTCAATTCCCTGTCACTTCTTTGTCACTTCCCTGTCAATTCCTTTAAAATTATTTATTATGCGCATCCTATTTTATACATTCATCATTGTGATATGTGTTTTGCCGTTTGTTCTGTTTGGACAAGTGGTGTACTGGACTTCACGCATCTTCGTGGAGCGTCATACAGCAGCGGTGATACACTGGATTACAATGGGAGTCATAATACTGATTGTCGCTACGGCAGCTATATGGGGCAATCTGGTGACACGACACCAGTTGCAGGTCACCCAGACCAACATAGTGTCTCCGCGCATTCCTGCGTCATTCGATGGGCTGCGCATTGCCCAGATTTCGGACATGCACCTGGATTGGTTCGACTCGGTACCTGGCCATGCCTTCTACGACAAACTCATCACTGCCATAGGCGAGCAACAGCCAGACCTGATAGTCTTCACCGGCGATCTGGTCACCACTCAAGCCTGCGAGGCTGAGCCCTTCCGTGATGTACTGCATCGTCTGGCACATATACCAGCCCGAGACGGCAACGGATTCATACCCATCTATTCGATACTGGGCAACCACGACTATGCCGACTATACCCACAAGTCTCCCCGCGAGAAGGTCATTGACCTGCACCAACTGTGCGACATGCAGACCGAATCCGGCTGGACCCTGTTCCGCAACGAGGGCATCCTCATCGGCACCGATGGCCGTCCTGTAGCTGATTCATTGGCACAGGCAGACAACTGCATAGCCCTGATGGGCGTCGAGAACATCGGCGAACCGCCCTTCTCGACCTACGGAGACCTCTCGCGCGCCATGCGTTGCGTGGAATCTGCTCCTGCCGAGACCTTCAGTATCTTGCTCTCGCACAATCCTACCCATTGGCGCTCGGAAATTCTGCCCCGCACCGGTATCGACCTCACTCTGTCCGGCCACACGCACGCCACTCAGTTCAAGATCGGTTCCTGGAGCCCATCCAAATGGAAGTACCCCGAGTGGAGCGGCCTATACGAAGCCTCGGCCCGCACCACCGACGATGGCTCTGTCCTCAAGTCCACGACGCCGGAGCACCCTCAGTTCATCTATGTCAACACAGGCATAGGCGGTGTCGGTCCCCGCGTCCGCATCGGCGTTGAACCCGAACTGACCATTCTCACACTGTGTTCCCGCGAATAAAGGGGACATAGTATCAAAGTTTACCAATGCATACGACAACTATTCATTAATAAACATAAGTAAAACTATACTCTCGGGAGTATAAGATTTGTCAATCGACATATTATCTTGATAAAAGTGTAATCAAACTACATTTTTATCTTGATAAAAGTGTAAAGGATAGTTCAAATAGGAATGTTCATAAAAAAAGGGCAGACTCAGGGAGTCTGTCCTTTCTTATTCTTATGGGCTATATATAGGGTGCCTCGGATTACTTATCGGCCAACATATTGTCGCTGAAGAGTACCGAGTTCAGACCGTTCTTGACGAACTCCTGGTTCAAGTATGCGAGATACTGACGATACTGTGCTGGAGTAACCAGTTCGTGAACAGCTGCGAGGTTCTCTGCTACGATAACCGAGAGAAGAGCCTGACGCTCGTCAGCTGGAGCCTTCTGCAGGCGTGATACACGACGGCTCAAGTCGCTGCAGGTGAACTGCAGGCTCTCGACCTGCTCGGCATCGAGACGCATTACCTTGTTCAAGTCGCGGAGGCGCAGGCGGATCTTATAGTTCACGGAGTCAGCATTCTGCATGTCCTCCTCTACTACAGCTACCTTGTCAGCGTCATTAGCGATACGCTCAACTGCACCTTCAGCCTTAACTGTTGCAACTGCCATTATCATGGCAGACATTGCGAAAACTAACATAACCTTTTTCATAACACTAATACCTTAAATTTAATAAGTCAGTTTTAATAATAAATTAATAAATGTGAGATTGATCATTTCCATCGCTTAGATTTCTTGTCCTTCACTGTCTCCCACTCAAATCATCTCCGTCATCCGGAACTCATCCACTGATGAGCTTTTTTCCTTTTGACGATGCAAAGTTACGACCTTTTTTTAGTTTGTGCAATAGTTTGCGCAGATTTTCTTGTTTTTTGGGCGTTTTTGAATAAATTTTGTCATATATAGTAGTCAATTAAGCAGTTATTACATCGTCAAAGGTCCATAATCATAGGCAAATTAGGATATTTAGCCACTAAGCGACACCATATTGGATAAAGAACGCCGATCGAACAGATCGAATAAAAGAACACAGATTGAACGGATTGAACAAGATTTAAACGGATTATGAGAGTAATCGTACAAATTTATATCTCGCAGAGAGAAAGGAGCGTAAGAGAGTTGTTTCGTTTTCGTTATCGTTTTAGTACGAAGTTTGTTTCAGAGTTTAGGGGAGTTTTTCGTTTTCGTTATCGTTTTAGTACGAAGTTTGTTTCGTTCGTAGTTAATTGAGTCAGCGGGCCGAAGGTCCGCGGGAATACAGGCGAGGGCGTAAGCCCCCGCTATCCACAGTAGCAGGCAGTATATTGTATCAAGCGCCGAAGGTGCGACAGAATTTTTAGGGGGCGTAAGTCCCCGTAACGCAGATACATAATGTCGGGCACATAACAGGTCAACAGACACACCCAACACACCATGTCTGCTGACATAACGTTCGCACCGGGGGCGTTGCCCCCTTTATACTCTTAGCACACCTTCGGCGTGCCGATACAATCTCCTGCGCTCTCTTCATCGAGAGCGGGGGTTAAAAACCCCCGCCTGTATTCTCGCACACCTTCGGCGTGCTGCCAAACTTAAAAGGGTAGAATTTAAGGATAAGGGTTAATGGTTCCTCGAATAAACTGAATTGAATCCAATTAAAAAAAAGAAAAATACCCCATCAACTGACTGAATTAATGTATATTAATGTTGATTAATGGAGAATACCCAACAACTGACTGAATTAATGTATATTAATTTCAATTAATGGAGAATATTCCCCCAACTGACTGAATTAATGTATATTAATGTATATTAATGTTGATTAATGGAGAATACCCTACAACTGACTGAATTAATGTATATTGATTTCAATTAATGGAGAATAAACTTCGTACCAAAACGATAACGAAAACGAAAAAAAACTTCGGACGGAAACAAACAAAAAAAAATAAACTTCGGACGGAAACGAAAACAATAACAATAACTGAGGGATTTGGTATAAATTAAAGGCCTATCCACGGAACGTGAACAGGCAAAAAAAATAAGGCCGCAACTCATTAAGAGTGGCAGTCTTACCCTAATATCCAAAAGAGGTTTTTACTTCGCTGCAAGAGCTTCGTAGCCGTACAGGATGGTGTTCAAACCAGTCTTATTGAACTCATTGTTCAACAGATAGAGGTAAGCACGATATTGCTCCTCGTCAACAATTTCATGTACGGTAGCCAGATTCTGAGCCAAGATGGTAGAGAGTTTCTCCTGACGATCCTCAGCATCAACATGAGCCAGTCTTGCGATGTTGCGGCTCATTGCGTTGTTAGCGAAACGGAGCTCCTCAACCTGATCGACGTCCAGCTTCATAGCTTTGTACATGTCGCGAAGGCGGATATGGAACTTATAGATCACGGAGTCAGCATTCACCTGAGTTTCCTCTACTACATTATTGTTCTCAATACCTTTAACGGTATCATTACCGTTCTTTACGCCTTCGGCCTTTACATCAGCAATGCTCAACGAGATAAGAGCCATTGCAATCAACATAACCTTTTTCATAACACTAATACCTTTTTTAACGATACCTTAATAACTTAAAACGATACCTTAAATTTAACTAAAAAAATTTACCTTTATAATCTCTTACTTTCCAGAACAACACTTATCCAATCATATATGAGAAATACAATACACTTCAATAACGCTTTGTCATCCGGATCGAGCTTGTCGCTTTTTCTTTTTGACAGTGCAAAGGTAGGGTGTTTTTTTCGATTGTGCAATAGTTTGCACTCTTTTTTTTATCAAAACCCCTCATTTATGCCCTATTTTGCTAAATATGCTAATCAAAAAACATGTTTTATAACATATTTTTGTCTGAGAAGGCCCCACTTTTCCTCGTTTTGCCAGAAAAAAGTCAGGTTCTTACTTTCTGTACATTTGCGCATTACACATTGCAAATCAGTCACAAAATGATATGTTCAGCTACCCGTACGGCGCATTTTCAACTTTCCTTATACCTATTTATATATAGAGGGGCCGATGGTCGCCGCTGACAATTTGCTATCAAAATGTCATATCCCATCGGTGGGGCTACTGTTGGGGACCCTCCTGCCAGTGTCCTGCACAGCGTCAGCGTAAGTGGAGAGTAAGTGAAATCACTTACGCTGGTCTTACGCTGCACTTAGGCTGCGAGCCCGCCGGGCATTGGCCAATAGTAACGACAGGCTACCTGGACAGGGAGAGCCTGCGGTACTCCTTGGGCGTCATTCCCTTCATGCGCAGGTAGAACTTGCTGAAGGATGCAATGTCCGCGAAGTGGAGCCGGTCGGCTATCTGCGAGATGCTGTCCGACGTAGTGGTCAGCAGGAACGTGGCCTCCATGGCCAACATCTGGTTGACGTACTCGCCCACGGTCCTGCCGGTCATCTGTTTCACGATGCGCGACAGATAGACGGTGGAGATATTCATCTGTTCGGCGTAATAGGCGATGTCGTGACGCTCGACGAAATGCTTCTGCAACAGGCGCAGGAAGGTGACGAACAACTCCTCCACGCGCTGCGGCGGCTGGAGGTCGGCGGAGACATGCTCCACCAGGTTCTGCACATCGAGGATGAACACGGAGAACAGCAACTGCAGCACTTGCGACTTGTAGATATGGGTCGATGTGTAGTACCCAATCATCTCACGGATGCGCGCCACCAGCGTAGCGGCCGCGGCAGGGGGCAACGTACGTATCGGGCCATCCATCAGGACCAATGGCTGGTAGGCTATGCTGACCAAGTGGCGGATGGTGGGAATCTCGAGGGCGGTCTGTTCGTCTATCAATATGCAGACCGACTGATAGTCGCTGCTGGCATCGAGGATATTGATGGAGAATCCCGGCGAATAGATATAGAAATCGTTGGGCCTGATGGTGTACTGCTTGCCGCCGTAGGACAAGGTCAACCACCCTCGCGTCACGATGGTGAAGGAATAATGCAGGCTGTACCCTGACGTAGTATTGGCCTTGAACGACATATCGGCGTTCAAGGCCATACAAATCATCTTCCCGTCCCACTCGCGGGAGGGAAGTTCATCATAATTCTGCAGCCAGGTTTCTTTGAGGGTAAACATAAGAATTAAGGACAAAGGGACGAAGTACGAAGTACAAAGGACAAAGGACTAAGTACAAAGGACAAAGGACTGATTGCACAATTGCTGGATTGACTATAAATGGAGCATTTATGTAATCAATAATGTATTCACTGGTGCAAAGATACAAATAAAAAATCAAATTTATATCGTTTAAGACAAATTTTGTACAATTTTGTATTTGTTGGAACAAAATAATAGCCGTATCTTTGCAAAAAATAAATTTTCATTCCCAAGTTTCGCAAGTTGATACTTGCCTAACTTCCAAGGAATCATCCGCATTTAAACGGAAATTTCATTCAATCATTATTTACCTATTTAATTAAAACGAAGAAGATTATGACGAAAGACGAAGCTTTGAAACAGTTTGCCGAGTTAGGATCGGTTTGGTTTGGAAATAGCAAGCAACACTTTGCATTCTCTGCATATTGCCGCCTGCAGGGTTGGAACAAGTTGGCCGACAAGTGGAAAGAGGAGGCCGAAGAGGAGTGGGACGAAGCCGAAGAGGTCCTGAACCGCCTGGTGGAACTGGGCTGCAAGCCTGCCGACCTGCAGGAGGCAATGAAGACCACCGAATTCCCATTCTACGATGACCCGAAGAAGCAGATCGAGTCGGACTTCCAGCCCGAAGCTGTCAAGCAGTTGAGCGAACTCGCTGTAGCCTTCAACGACGACTACCCCACACAGAAGCTGATTCAGAAGTGGATCGACGGAGAGAAGGATCACATGGCGTGGGAGGCCCAGTACCTCAACTTCATCGAGAAACTCGGATATGATAATTTCTTAATCGCAATGATGTAACTATGGAAGGAATCAAGAAAGTTTTCGACTTCCTGCAGGACGCAGGAACGTTTTACCTGGCAACCGTAGAGGGTGACCAGCCTCGTGTACGCCCTTACGGCGCAATGTTGTTCTTCGAGAATAAGATCTACATCATGGCATTCGGCCAGACCAATGCCACCCGTCAGATAGCCGCCAACGCCAAGGCCGAGATCTGTGCATTCAAGGGCAAGACCCTGCGCATCGAATGCAAGCTCGTGCAGGACAACCGTCCTGAAGTGGGCAAGGCTCTGGTGGACAAGATGCCTGTACTGAAACCAGCCCTCGGCGAAAATGGCGAGAACGGCGTGATGTACTACCTGAAGGATGCCAAGGCAGACTTCTTCAAGATGATGGAACTGGAAGAATCAATCTGTTTCTGATATGAAAGAGCAAGTTCTGAAAGCCATGCGCGAGGCAGGCAAACCTGTCTCTGCCGGTGATGTGACCAAGGCTCTGGGCGCCGACCGCAAGGAGGTGGACAAGGCCTTCGCCGAACTGAAGAAGGAGGGCTCCATCGTCTCTCCCGTACGCTGTAAGTGGGAACCAGCTCACTGACCCACACCTCCAACAATATACATAATACTCCGGCGTAAGTGCCAATGGACCAATTGTCCACCCACACTTACGCCGGAGTATTTTTTGTTTTAGTCTTCGTTTTCGTTTTCGTACGAAGTCCTTACTCCTCACCCATGAACATGGGGTCCCAGGCAGGCAAGAGAGTAGGCTCCTGCTTGAGCATATCGAGGTACTTGGGATCGACATACTTCTTGTCCACCACCAGGCGGAACATATAGTTGTCGAACCACTCATCGGTCATGATGAGGTGACCCTTCCAACCGTTGCTGGCGCCCCAGCTGTTCTCGACCATCCACTTGCGTACCAAGAGAGAGTCCGTACAGGTGGTATCGACGTCGGCAGCGACCAGAGTCATGGCATGGCTTGAGCCCGAGGCATGAGTCTGCACACGCTCACGCTTGTTCATGCCGAAAGTGGTACCGAGCAGAGCCTCGTAGTCGAAGTTCTTCAGGTCCAGGGTACCGTTCTTGCGGTTGAGGAACTTGGCCACGTCGCACGAGAAGTACATGGCGACCGAGTCACGGATAGAGGCTACAGCCATAGGCTTGATCTCGTCCACTGGCAGGTTGAGATAGACCCAGTCGTGGCCGTCGTAGGTGTGGCGGTCATAGTCGATGCGATAGGTCTTGTAGTATTCGCGCAGGGGATCGTTCATCAACATAATGCAGTTGTCGTACAACTCGGCACCCTGCCACAACTCCTGGTAGAAACTCTGTGGGGTGTAGGTCTTGGTGCTGATGACCTTGTCCTTGCTGTCGCGCAACGTATATTCGAACTCAGTAGGGGGCACACCATAGGCGAGGGTGAGAATACGGTAGATCTCGCCGAGCATCTCGACCTTGCGAGCCTCCAGACGTTGAGCCATCACCTTGTCATTGACGCGTGGTTTGGTCTGACGGCCCATGGTGCGCAGTTCCAGACCCATCTCACGCAATTTCAGTTTGAGCAACTGGTCAATCTGACTGGTATTGTTGCTCGAATAGGTCTCGGCCATGGCAGACTTGGGGCACACACCGTACTTCTGCACCAGGTCAGCCACACCGCAGTAGGTACCGCCATCGCTGAGCGGATTCTGGAAGAGCCAATCGACCATGCGGTCATCATCGTCCTGCTTGCGGGTATCGATGACGCCCTGCAGGAAGAGGTTCGACTTCTCCAACTGGTCATAGAAGAAAAGATAGACCTGCGACAGTTCGAGGCCATCCAGATTGTAACGGTTGATGGCCTGACTACGCAACACATTCATGCCGGTGAAGAGCCAGCAACGGCCGGAGCTCTCCTGGTCAGTGATGCCCTTGTTGGGCACACGGTAGGTGAAGTGGGTATCGCCCATCTGCAATGTGCTGGCATCGCGAGCCAGGATAGCCACACTGCTGTGCGCCATTGCATTGCGTATGGCACGGTCAGCCGGCTGTGCTGGTTGCTGCTGCAGACGGCCGAGGACTTCGGGGGTTATGGCACTCTGAGCCTGCATACCCACGGCATACAGACCAATGACACTTAATAATAATGTACGCGCAAACATAATATAATAACCGAAAAAAAAATTAAAGGAAGATACAAAAATATCCAACCGTGAGAGAATTGAAATAAATAACGGAAACAACGAAGACTTCGTCTCTTTCATCATGGTACGAAGTCTTCGTTTTAGTTTTCTATTAGTTTTCGTACGATTCGCTTCGTTGTTTTCTTTATCACCGAATTTAACGAATTAATACCAATAATTTTGTATTTTTGGTTATTTTCGTGTTCTAAAAAAGCTCAACGGAAGCGCTTTTTCGTTTTCGTCTTCGTTATCGTACGAAGTTTTTCGTTGTTTTCTTTATCACCGAATTTAACGAATTAATACCAATAATTTCGTATTTTTTGTTAAATTCGTGTTCTAAAAATTAAACGAATTGGTAACGAACTTTTCGTTTTCGTCTTTGAATTCGTACGATTCGTTTCGTTGTTTTCTTTATCACCGAATTTAACGAATTAACACCAACAATTTCGTATTTTTTGTTATTTTCGTGTTCTAAAAATTAAACGAATTGGTAACGAACTTTTCGTTTTCGTCTTCGTTATCGTACGAAGTTTTTCGTTTTCGTCTTCGTTATCGTACGAAGTTTGTTTTACTCCTCAGTCTTCTCAGGTTCAGAGAAGTCATCATTACCAGTCTCGATCAAGATGTTGTACCACTGAATGAACTTCTTGATATCGCTGGAGCGAACGCGGTCAGCATCATACTCAGGCATGACCTGAGCGAACCATGCGCGCTGCTCATCGGCTGGAGCCTTCAGTTCGACAGGAGCGACCGTGCCACCAGTCAGGGCCTTAGCCTTGGCAAAGACACTGTTCAGCGAAACCTCGCCATCGACAGTGTACATAGCGATATCGGCCAGGGAGAGCACCTTGTCGCGCTGCAAAGCTGGAACGCGATGCTTGTCAGCGAGGTTCTCACAAATCAGCATGTTCTTGCCACGGCCTATCAGTTTGTAGAGACCTGGCTTGCCCGAGATAGATAAAATCTTGTCAATCATTGTTGTTAAAATTTAAAATATAATTATTTACGATTTGAATTATTTACTATTAGAATTATTTACTATTTGACAATTTACTATTTACAATTTATTGAGCCATTTAGTTATTCTACAATTGCCCACCGAAAATTGCATTGGAGGTTTTCAATTTTCAACTTTCAATTGTCAATTTTCAACTTTCAATTGCATTGTTTATCAATTGTCAATTATCAATTTTCAATTGTCGGCGGAGCCGACGTAGTCAATTGTCGAGCCGACTCCGCAATAGCTCGACTATTGCGGAGGCAGCTCGACCGGGCGCTCCCGTGTCGCCCAGGCGTCGGCGCATCTCGGCATATTGAGCCAGCATCGTCTGGCGTGCCGGAGCATCGGCAGGCATCAGGCGGAGCAGTTCCGTGCGCAGCGACTGGGGTGTGAGGTAGGGACCGAGCAGTTCGCACACGGCGGCATGACGTTCGTCGGGCAGAGACTTGTCGCCCGTGATGCCGTAGATGAGCAGATTGACCAACGACACATAACGTATGCTGCGCAGAGCCACTTTCATTGCATTATAGACCACCTTGCCGCCTTTGAAGTTGTAACACACCACCTGGGGGCAACCCAGATAGGCGCACTCCAACGTAGCGGTGCCCGATGTGACGGCAGCCACCCAGGCATGCTGCATCAGTTGGTGGGTCTGGCCGAAGCGCACCTGCACATCGTGTTCGGCATCGGGTATATCGGCGAGGACCTCGGCATAATATTCGGCGCTCAGACCAGGCGCACCCGCGATGATGCGTTGACCCATACCACGCGTGGCAGCCATCATCACGGCGAGGTTGTCGCGCACCTCAGCACGGCGGCTGCCCGGCACGAGCAGGATGTAGCGTTCAGCCTGCTCCTCATGCAGTTGTTCCAACATCGGAGCCAGTTCATCCACAGTCGGATTGCCCACATACTGCACCGTGTAGCCCCGACGTCCGTACCAATCGACTTCGAACGGCAATATAGACAACATCAGGTCCACGTCACGGCGTATGGCCTTGAGTCGGTAGGACTTCCACGCCCAGATCTTGGGCGAGATATAATAGCACACCCGCGCCGTGGGCAGATGACGTCGTGCCCACTTGGCTATGCCCAGGTTGAAGCCCGGATAGTCGATCAGGATGATGGCATGGGGCGCAAAGGCGGCGATGTCCTCCTTGCAGCGCTGCATACCCTTGAGTATGGTGCGGGCATGCAGTGCCACCTGCACGAAGCCCATATAGGCCAACTGCGAGTAGTGGCACACCAGCGTACCGCCCTCGGCACGCATTGCATCGCCACCGTAGTAGCGGAACTCGGCTTCAGGGTCCTGGAGGCGCAACTGACGCATCAGCCTCGATGCGTGCAGGTCTCCACTGGCCTCACCTGCTATCAGATAGTATTTCATCGACTCAAGGTATTAGTTAGGTATCATTGTTCGAGGTACTGGAATGCCCCAATGTTGCGGTGACTCGTATAGTCCACATCGACCGGAACCACCGTCACATAATCACGCTCCAACCAGTAACGGTCCGCCTCGGGGCAGTCGGCCTCACGGCACGCATATTCGCCCGTCACCTGGAATGTGGCTTCGCCCTCGTTCTCGTCGCCATCGATGTAGTGGAACTCCTTGGTCCAATATCCATCGGCCTGACGGCACACGCGGACGCCCTTCAGTTGGTCTGTGGCAGGGATATTGACATTGAGCCCCACGCCCTGCGGCATCGGGTGCTGCAACAGCTGGGCCACGATACGGCGCGTGTATTGCTGCGCTGCTGTGAAGTCGGCATCGTGCCTGTGATCCAGCAACGAGAATCCCACTGCCGGCACACCGACCACGCATCCCTCCAGCACTGCGCCCATCGTACCACTGTACATGATGCAGACCGAGTCGTTGCCACCGTGATTGATGCCCGACACGATCAGGTCGGGCGCCTGCTGGCTGAAGAAGCGGTGCAGGGCAAGTTTGGTGCAATCGACCGGCGTACCGCTGCAGGCATACACTGCCACGTCGCCATCGTCACTGATGCGACGCAATGTCACTGGACGTGTACAGGTGAAACTGGCCGAGAAACCCGAACGGGGTCCATCGGGCGCACAGACTATGATACGACCCAATCCGCGGAGCGACTCTACCAGACTCTGGATTCCGCCTGCCTGATAGCCATCATCGTTGGTAACCAGCAGTGTGGGACGACCCTGTGCATCGGACGGCAACTGGCCGTAGCCTGAGGGTTCGGGAAAGTAATCCATCGATCCATTGGCCTGTGCCATATTGGCTGCAGCCTGACTCGTAAAGTGCTCTTTGGGTTTATTCTGTGACATATATACAAAAAAATATGGCGCGAAGATAGCAATTTTTTGGCTATTATCCAAAGAAATACTTATTTTTATACAAATTGAGTGTGAAAGTTATCAACAAAAAGCCGAGTTATCAACAAATTTTATTAAATAAAATAAAAAAAGTTGGTTACTTGCAAAAAGCAACCTATCTTTGCATCGTTGAAAACCCTCATTCTTTACAACTATGGGACTCGTCATTGCGATAGCTAATCAGAAAGGTGGCGTCGGCAAAACCACCACCGCCATCAACCTGAGCGCCTCCCTCGCCACCCTCGGCAAGAAAGTGCTGCTCATCGACGCCGACCCGCAGGCCAACTCCTCCAGCGGACTGGGTATCGACCTGAACAAGGTAGATACAACCATCTACGACTGTCTGATAGGCAAGGCTACGGCCTCGGAGGCGGTCATGCCCACCTGCGTCGAACATCTGGACATCATCACATCGCGCATCGACCTGGTCGGCGCCGAACTGGAACTGATGTCGCTCGAGAACCGCGAGCAGATGCTCCGCAAGCAGGTCCGAGCCATACGCAACCTGTACGACTATGTACTGATTGACTGCTCGCCTTCGCTCGGACTCATCACCCTCAACTGCCTCACTGCAGCCGACTCGGTCATCATCCCGGTACAGGCTGAATACTTCGCCCTGGAGGGTATTTCCAAGTTGCTCAACACCATCAAGATAGTCAAGACAAAAATCAACCCCAAGCTGCAGATAGAGGGCTTCCTCATCACTATGTACGATGCCCGCCTGCGCCTGGCTAACCAGATATATGAGGAGGTGAAGCGACACTTCCAGAAACTGGTGTTCGACACGGTAATTCAGCGCAACATCCGCCTGTCCGAGGCTCCCAGCTATGGCCTGCCAGCCATTCTCTACAGCCCCGACTCAAAAGGTAGCCAGAACTACATCGTGCTCGCCCGCGAACTGCTCGCCAAGCACCACGACTCGGACACGTAGTCAATGGACAATTGATAATTGACAATTGACAATTGATAAACAATTGAAAATTGAAAGGTGAAAATTGAAAGATGAAAGGTGAAAGTTGAAAAGTGAAAGTTGGGAATTGGACCCTCTACCCATTAAATTAAGTAGTTGTATCGTCCTTGTCACTTCCCTGTCACTTCTTTGTCACTTCCCTGTCACTTCCCTGTCAATTCCTTTAACTTCCCGTATTATTTGAAATAATGGCAAAACGAACAATGGGCCTCGGCCGTGGACTGGATGCCTTGATGCAGACAGACGACGCCCTCTCGGTCAACAACGCACCCTCGTCAATCAACGAAGTTGAAATTGACCTGATACATGCTAACCCCACGCAGCCTCGTAAGGACTTCGACCAACAGGCGCTGGAGGAGCTCGCCGAGTCAATACGCAACATCGGTATCATACAGCCTGTCACACTGAGACAGGAGGCTGACGGCACCTACATGATAGTGGCCGGCGAACGTCGTTTCCGCGCATCGCAGATAGCTGGACTCGAGTCGATTCCAGCCTACATCCGCAAGGTGAGCGACGATGACGTGATGGAGATGGCCCTCATCGAGAATATTCAGCGCGAAGACCTCAATGCCATAGAGGTAGCCCTCGCCTACCAGCAACTGCAGGCCAAGGGTAACCTCACCCAGGAACAACTCGCCCAGCGCGTGGGCAAGAGCCGCGCATCGGTCGCCAACTTCATGCGACTGCTCAAACTGCCAGCCGAGATTCAGCTGGCTCTCAAGGAGAAACGTCTCAGCATGGGCCATGCCCGTGCCATGCTCCCTGTCGAGGATCCCGAACAGCAGGTCAAGCTCTTCCGCCTCACACTGGACCAGGACCTCTCCGTACGCCGCGTCGAGCAGTTGGTCCGTGACTTCGCCGAGGGCCGCATACTCGACTTCGCCGAACTGAACGGTGCCCCTGCTGCCCGACCAGCCAAGTCGGACGACAACGCCGCCGGCGAACTGTGCAAGTCTATGGCCGATCACCTCTCCCAGCTCTTTGCAGCACGCGTACGCATGACCTGCAACGACAAGGGCCAGGGCAAGATCACCATTGCTTTCAAGAACGACCAGGAACTTCAGAACATCGTAACCCTGCTGGATAAAGTTGAACATTAAACATCTCCTCTCCACCCTCGCCATAGGGCTGCTGTGCGGTATGAGCGTCGCTCAGACCGACTCGGTGTTGGTCATCAGGCCCGACCAGGAGCCTGACCCCAGTTCGTACACCGACCCCACGACCGCACCCCGACAGAGGGACCCGGAGCTGCACCGTGTCAATACCGACTCGCTGCTGTGGGCGTTCGACAAGAAACGACACGAGGAGGCCATGGAGCGCTGGAAGCCCGACGATGACACCTACTTCGCACGCTTCAACCCCGTACCAGCCAAGGCTGTCTGGTATGCAGCCCTCTTCCCCGGCGGTGGACAGATTTACAACCGCAAGTACTGGAAACTGCCCATCATCTACGGCGGATACCTGGGACTGATCTACGGCTACCGTTGGAACCAGAAGTACTATCGTACCTACGCCAACGCCTACCGTGACCTGGTATTGGACAGCCCCAATGCCAGTTACCGCGACTTCCTGTCGCCCAACTACGATGTCGAGGCGCACCGCTCCTACCTGGAGAGCGCCTTCAAGCGCAAACGCAACTCCTACCGCAACTACCGAGACTACTGCTTGGTGGGGATGATCGGCGTATATCTCATCTCGATAGTAGATGCCTACGTCGATGCCTCACTCTATCACTTTGATGTATCCTCCGACCTGGATGCCAACAATCACCCAACCCTGATGGTTGGCTACCATCTCGACTTCTGATTTATGAAAACTTTATATACCGTTTTAGCATCTCTCTTTTACGCGTGCGCAAGCGTATATGCGCAAAGTTCTACCCCGGACGTCAGCGACCCTGCTCTTCAGGCTATGCTCAACGTCACCGACTCTGCCATCGTCCTACCTGAGAGTATGGCCGACAGCATCGATACTGTCAATGTCTATAACTGGAACGAACGGTTCTACATCCACATCGACTCTACCTGTGTATCGGATGCCGACGTACCGCCCGTTCCTGACTCGATCTACATAATGCGACTGCGCGCCCTGCCTACCAAGATTGACATGCCGTTCAATCAGCCTGTACGCCAGTGCATCGATATGTTTGTACACAAGCGCCGACAACTCGTCGAGCGCATGGTAGGTGTAGGCTACAATTATTACTTCCCCGTATTCGAGGATGCCCTGCAGCGCTACGGCATGCCCTCCGAACTGAAGTACCTGGCATGCATCGAGAGCAGTCTCCACATCAATGCCTATAGCCGCGCCCGCGCTGCCGGTCTGTGGCAGTTCATTCCATCCAGCGCCATGCTGCAGGGACTGGAGATTAACTCCTTCATGGACGAGCGCTACGACCTCTACAAGAGTACCGACGCCGCCTGCCGCTTCCTGCTCCAGCTCTACAATACCTTCGGAGACTGGAACCTGGCCATAGCCGCCTACAACTGCGGTCCCGGCAACATCCGCAAAGCGATGGTCCGCTCGGGCGGCAAGCGTACATTCTGGGAGATTTACAATTTCCTGCCCCGCGAGACCCGCAGCTACGTACCGCTCTTCATCGCGGCTACCTATGTGATGAACTATCACTGCGAACACAACATGTGCGGATCGGTAGCCGAACTGCCTCCGGTATGCGACACATTGATGCTCAATACAATGGTCAACTTCGAGCAGATCAGCCAGGTGCTGGGCATGCCCAAGACCCAGATCGAGAGCCTCAATCCGCAGTATGTCTATGACATCGTGCCGGGCAGCCCCGAGAAGGCTTACTCCCTCACGCTGCCCCAGGACCAGGCCCTCGCCTTCATCGAGATGCAGGACTCTATCTTCGCCTTCCGCGCCGACTCGCTCCTGCCTCACAACGGTGATCTGAAGGAGATTCCTAAGCGCGGTCGCCGCAACAGTTACATCAAGAGCGGCAGCTATGGCAGCGGCGTAGCGGACTCCAACGGTATCTACCGTGTCCGCCGCGGTGACACCCTGGGCGGCATCGCCTACCGCAACCATACGACGGTCAAGAAGATCAAGCGCCTCAACGGCCTGAAGAGTGACCGCATCAGCATCGGCCAACGCCTACGCGTCCGATAACCCATATATCCATCCTCCAGAGGTAACCGTATGTAGCGGCTGCCTCTGGAAGATGCCATTGAACGAAATAAAGAACTACAAATCGAGTATCAGATTAGACCGGAAGAGCATTGAACCGGAAGACACTGCAGCGGATTGGACAACAATGGCAAAGCTGTAATTGGATAACAATGGCAACGTTGTAATTGGATGAAATGAGCACACGAACCATCAGTATTTGGCATCGTCCCTGTCTCTCCTTTGTCGCTTTGTACTTTGTCACTTTGTACTTTGTACTTTGTACTTTGTCACTTCCTTGTCACTTCCCTGTCACTTCTTTGTCACTTCCCTTCTTTAAAAACTTTCCCCTCCCATGAAGAATAAGACACAGACGCCCATACCCGAAAAGCCCATCACTCCCGAAGAGGAGCAGTATATCCAACAGGAATTTCAAGGCTTGCTCGACGACTACGCCCATACACGCAAGGGCGACAAGGCCGAGCTCATCACCTGTGTATTTGAATTTGCCAAGAAGGCGACCGGCAACCAACGTCGTTTGTCGGGCGACCCACAGATATGTCATCTCCTGGCGGTAGCGCGCATTGTATCGCACGACATCGGCATGGGTTCGACCTCCATCTGCGCTGCCCTGCTGCACGACGTTGTGCCCAATACCGACATCACGTTCGAGGAGATTGACGATACCTTCGGCGAACGAATCGGCAAACTCATCCGTGGACTGAACCGCATATCGGGCGGCAACTTCCGCTTCGTCACCGAGGAGACCTCCGACGCCTCGCACCGTGGCATCAAGAACCCCGAGGAACAGGCGGAGAACTTCCGCAACCTGCTGCTCACCATGTGCGAGGACATACGCGTCATCCTCGTCAAGATTGCTGACCGACTGCACAACATGCGCACGCTCTCGGCCCTGTCTCCATTCAAGCAGAAACGCATTGCCAACGAGACGCTCTACCTCTACGCCCCTCTCGCCTACCGACTGGGTCTGTTCAGCATCAAGAGCGAACTGGAGGACCTCAGTCTCAAGTACGAACACCCCGAGGAGTACGAGGAACTGCGCCAGAAACTCAAGGACAGCGAGGAGAGCCGCGACCGTCTGTTCGCCACCTTCTCCGCCCCTATCATCGGCCTGCTCGACGGATTGGGCATCAAGTACACCTTCAAGGCCCGCATGAAGAGCCTCTACTCCATCTGGAACAAGATGCACACCAAGCACGTGCCCTTCGAACAGGTGTATGACCTCTTTGCCGCGCGCATCGTCTTCACGCCACAGAATGACGAGGACGAGAAGACCGACTGCTGGCGCATCTACACCGCCATCACATCGGTCTATAAACTGCACCCTGACCGCATACGCGACTGGATCAGCCACCCCAAGTCCAATGGCTACGAAGCGCTCCACGTCACTGTGATGGGCCCGGACGGCAACTGGATTGAGATTCAGATCCGTTCGGAGCGTATGGACGAGATTGCCGAACACGGTCTGGCTGTCCATTGGAAATACAAACGCGGCAAACAGGTCAACGAGGCTGACAATGACCTGGACAAGTGGGTCAAGAGCATCAAGAACATCCTGGACGATCCGAACCCGAACGCGCTCGACTTCCTCGACACCATCAAGCTGAACGTACTCAGCACCGAGATTTATGTCTTCACTCCAGCAGGAGACCTGCGCGAGATGCCGAAAGGCTCCACCGCCCTCGACTTCGCCTTCGACTTGCATACGCACATCGGACTCTGTGCCGAGGCTGCCCGCATCAACCACGAACTGATGCCGCTCAGCACCAAACTGGAATCGGGCGTTCAGGTGGAAATTATCACTGCCGACAAGGAGACCTGCCAACTGGGTTGGGCATCGTTCGTCACTACATCCAAGGCCCGCAGCGCCGTGCGCAGCTACCTCAACAAGCACTTCCCCAACGAGATGGCCATCGCCCTCAAGAAGCAGAAGGAGCAGCAGCACACCTCGACCACGCAGAAACTGCTCGGCATGCTCCATCTCAAGAAGAAGAAAAAGGAGAAACCCGTCAACGATGTCTTCCGCCCTGTCGAGAAATCAACCACCATCGACCTGCAGGGCATCGATGCACGCGGCGCCATCAACACCATCACACGCGTCATCTTCGACTGCAGCAGCGCCAGCATCACCGACATTCAGATCAAGAGCAACGAGGGTATCTTCTCGGGCCACATCACTCTCGACACGGCCGACAACAAGACCATCTCCCTCATCTGCAATGAGCTGAAGAAACTGCACGAAATCCAGCGCGTCTCTCGCCGCTGATAGCTGTTTCCTGATCTTGTACGGACACTTCCACTCTTACACAAGCTACCAACTGACTGGATTAATGTCTATTGATTTCAATCTATGGAGGAATTTCCTCGACTGACTGGATTGATTTCAATCAATTTTGATTAATGGAGAATATAACAAACGGGAGTAACGGATTGCGTGGCAAAACGTTACTCCCGAAAATTATAATAGATGGGGGGTTTTACTTGAAATCGTCTGAATGGAGGATTACTTCAGGATGGCCTCAAAAGCCTTGGCGGCTTCGAGGACGCGTGCAGGGGCAGCCTCTGAAGATGGATCAAGTCGATAGATGCAAGGGAGAAGGCTGATCTGGGCGGGACCCTGATAGTTATTTTCATTTACAGGCTTGTTCTGAGTAAATGCACCGAGCGCGAATCCGAGATAGCCAGAACCGAAAGACACAGGTATGGTACTGCAACCATTTTCCGCATCGTAGATAGCACTGCGAACGTCCGATGAGCTGGTCAAAACTGGATTCAATTTGGAGTTGACAGCGAGAGCATAGATATCGAATACTCCACCATAGTCACCTACATAACCAGGGCAAGAGAAGGTGAAGTCAGCCGTACCCTCGTTGATAGTAGCAGGCAATAACCATGAACCGCCATTAGGGTCTAAACCATCACAATCGAGGATAGCTATACCCTTGGCAGTTATATACACATACTGAACAGAATCCTTGACTTTATCACCCTCAACATACTTATAAGTCATGATACCGAGGCCGTACAGGTCAGATGGTTCGCTCTGAGTCAGAACGATAGCATCACGCTTGGCTCCGCACTCATAGGCGATCTGAGTCTGGCGGATGTGGCCCGTCTCATTGTCAGTGACGGTAACATAGATAGAGTCATCGCTGGCAGAGACAGACAACCAGTCTGCATCGTAGGCGAACTCCACTGCCATGGGAGCCTCGATACCGAATGCGAATGTACCAGCAGAGTCACTTGGGATGTTGATAGCAGGGAAATTACCCTCGTCTGTGTAGAAGAGCGCAGCCTCGCCACCCGAAGTCACTTCGATCGAGTAATCCTGTGTTACACCCTGCTGAATGACAGAAACCTCCGTGTCGCCCTGCTTGTCGGACAAAGTAACGATAGCCACACGGCCATCCAGCTCGTAGTTCTTGGCGACAGTGAGGGTCAACTTACCCTGCTCAGCCTCGGATACACTGACCCATTCAGCATCGCAGTCGTAGGTTATGGCAGATGAGGAGGTATAGGTGATGTAACCCTCGCCACCCAGTGCCGTGAAGTCAATAGCTGTCGAAGTAATCTTGATATTACTGGTGACAGGCGTATATGTTGCATCATCCTCGCCGCAGGCGGTGAAGCCTGCAGCGATAATGACAGAAGATGCGAGAAGACTAAAAAACTTTTTCATAACAACTCGTCCTTAGATTTAAAAAGCATTTACCTGTTTTCTGGAAATAATATAGTAAATAGATGGATCCTTTTGGTTCACCAACAACATTTCAGATTGTCGTTTATTCAAGGCTTTCATCTTGTAAGTACCATTACCTGGATTCGTAAGCAAACGATAATGCGAACAATAACCTTCAATAAATTCGGCATTTACATCCTCTGGATCGATACCCGTAATCTCAAGGGCGACTTCATTGTCTGCAATTTTAGTTATTTCCATAGAATATCTGGTAAGATAACCGCTAAAAACAACATCAAATTCATTTGCTGACATAATGCAATTATCTATACTGAGAGAATTGAAAGTGTTATTGAATTCATTTTTCGCAATTGTCCAATCTGCCTGGAGCGAAGGACTCAAGTTTTTATAGCTTAAATACCACTCACCATCTATAAGTTCTTCGTATGGAGTCAATCGAATGAAATTCCACACTACATCAGAGCCGAAGACTGAGTATGTACTATCAGCATTGCAGACGGGATTAAAACCTTCGAATGTATCACCCATGATTTCGACAGGCTGATAGAAATGAATTCCATCCAAATCATATATTCCCGATGCCATAGCTTCATATTCTACAGCTTCGAAACGGTTCTCGACCACCTCCATCTTAGAATATGAGAAATCAAACACTCGATAGTCAGTAACATTGATTTTAACAGTTACCGTATCAATGTAGTCGAAAGCAGTATCAGGCAATACGATATGCTGCACTGGCAAAACTTTAGAATAATTGAACTTTCTGAAAATCATAGTATCTTCCACATTTGCAAGTTTATCCAAATAGGAAGATGCTGGCTCCTCGAGTTTGTATAGATACATCTCATTGCCAGAACGTGCACCCTTCAGGCGAATCGTTTTGCCGTCATCCTCTATACCCATGACGATGAACATGAAGTCGCCATCATAAGCCTCATAGCCGCCAGGGCCAGAATCGCCACTTGGAGTTGCGAAGTAATGAAGAAAATCATTGTATGTATCGAACAGGATACATGGGCCATCTTCATTACATAGTTTATAGGTTGAGGTAACAGACTCCGAAGATTCATCAGACAACTCCCATTGCGCAGTGACATTGTCAGTAGAGAAACGGAGGGTATAGTTGTAACCGCCGTACGACTGTTCTCTGTCAGGGAAATAGCTTAATTTCCACCCATACTCGGCTCCAATCAACGTTGACTGGACATCACTCAAATAAGTGGTGAGACGCTTGGTGGCAGACTCTTCAAAGAGATCCTCTTGATCCTTCAGACAAGAGGAGAATGCCAAAGCAAAAGTCAAGAGGCTTAAGCCTGTAAATATTTTAATCTTTTTCATTACGATTAAGCAAATTAGAATTACAAATCAATATTGGTCAGATTCACCAGACCATTCTCGACATCCTCCTGACGGCGCATGACAGACCTACGTATGTCATCGATGTCGATGTTAAATGATTCGAGCAGATATTCGCGGACAATCTTGAGTTTCATTTCTATCAACTCGCGACCGGTCATGTCCTTGACCTTTGAATTATCTGCATACTTTTCGTCAGCCTCGACCATCTGTTTCTCCCACCAAACGGAGTCGTGAGTCACATATACAGACAACATCTCGGCGAAATCCTCACGATGTTCCTTCTGTGCATAACTTGTAATGAATCCTCTCTTCAGATAATCAGATTTATATGGAGGGTTATTCCATGAATCGTTTACGAATCTATCACCATTTATATTTTGGAAATCAGTAGGATAACTGACGACTTGATTCATAATATGAGTGAACTCATGATGAATGGTTTTGATGTAATACTCATTCAAATCATCCATTCCAGATTCCATTATATAATCAAGGTTATTCAGACCAGCCATGATGATTTTACGACCTCCCTCTGCTGTACCGAGCACCATTGTACCATTGTTCTGATACTCGAACTCACCTATCATGAAGAATTCCTTCGGGAAGTAGCTTCGGGTGAACTCGACATTAGCCACCTCATTGTAGGTCTCAATGCAGAGATACTTGATGAGATTAGCCATCTTGATAGAGCTATACAAACCCGCTGGGACTGTGTAATGATTGTAGTCCGCCTCGATTTCCTCATATCGATACTTGAATTCAATATTATATGGGAGTACATAATTCTTTTCAAGCCACTTATCGAAAGCGTTCTGTGTATATCCGTCAACCGTTATGATCGACTCACTTTGTATAGCATTGTCGTCATCGCAGGCTGAGAAAGAGAATAATGCCAGCAGTGACAAAGTCGAAATAATATAGTGTTTCATAACTTACAGAATTAATTATTTTTAAGGAAAGATTCGAAGCTCACTTCTTTCAACCCTTCACAAGATTCAGAATCTGAACCACTGATGACTCGAGGGTTAGCCTCATATCCTGCAGAGATTGAATTCTGAGGAATCTGGACTGCTCGACGTGGGTCATCGACCGTCAACCAATCAATAACCTTCTCTGGTTTGCCGGAAGCATTCATTACACGACGTGGAATGACGATGCCATAACGCTTGATGTCCAACCACCTCTTACCCATGTGAAGAGTCTCATAGCGGCGCATTGCGAGGAGAAGCTGCAACATACTCTCCTGAATGGAACCTTCAGCATCGATGGAGAAAAGCGGATGGAGGTGCTTCTTGATCGTTGATGAGAGATGGAGAGAATCATCGTAACTATACTTAATAGAATCCATGAATTGCTTCATATCTTGGGGAGTAAAATACAATCCTCTGATTACAATCGAGTCGGCTACGTTGCCCAACCACACATTCATATCCTCAGCTGCGGCATCATATTGACCTAACATGATTTTGGCTTCAGCACGATTGAGCAATACTTCATCTCCCGAGAATGCAGCATAAACCGTATGGGGAATACCGATACCTGCCACTGGATCCGTATATTCGAACATGTCAGGCAATGACTCCATTATCCATGTATCCAAATTTGTGCCTGAATATCTGCTGATAGGAAAAAAGAAATTCTCCTTGTCGCCTTTCCAAAGAGCTGCAAGAGCAGCTACAGTCTCGTTGGTGCCGATGTAAGCATTATGGGCATATCTTTTGCCTAGGTAAGTTGGGCCGAACAAGCGTCCTGCCAGACTGGCGGAAGTCAACAACATGATATTGTTATTAAGGTCGGCATTGACATAATACTGTGAACGTGCATCGAAATCCTGATCCATGCTGCCCAACTGTTTCCAGTTTCGGATCATGCTGGAAGGATTAGATCCCAACACGTAATCGGCATAAAGCTTTGCCTTGTCCCACTGCTCAGAAAAGAGATAGAACTGACATGCAAAGGCATTAGCAGCCATCTTGGTAAAATGATACTTGGGCACGACGTAATAATCATCACGGACCAAGGGGAGAGCCTCCTCCAGGTCAGCCTGTATGCTCGCATAGTTCTCAAGTACCGTCTCACGCTCGTAATGTACTTCAATAGTCGTCATCGGCTCCTTAACGCAAGTGATACCCAAGCGTTCTGGATCATTAGGATTATAATGAAGAGCAAAATAGTTGACCAACAAGAAGTCTGCATACGCACGACAGAGAAGTGCCTCGGCCCGTTCAGCAGTGAGGAGTGATGGATCATCACTCTTTTCGATTGCTTCCAATGCAGTATTGGCAGTCTCCACACACATATTGAGATTAGTCCAAAACTCATCTGGACAGCAGAAATAATCTTCCGTCACATCCTGCCAACGAAACAATTGTTGCAAGAGACGATTATAATTAGGATTCTTGGGGCCCATATCATCCACATTGTCGGACATGAACTCTCCGATGCTGATTGGATCAATCGTAGGATAGGCAGACACAAGCAACTTTTGGATTTTCTCCTTAGTATCCAGTTCGGTACGATTATCAGGCATCGTATCGAGGAAGTCGTTGCAGGCAGTCATGGTGACGGCCGACAGGGCAACGAGTGCTGTTTTAAATATAATAGATTGTTTCATTACTGTAAGTCGATTTTTAGATTCCTACCTTAAGTGTCAGGGTGAACTGCTTTGGCATAGGCACAGCCACACCACCAGTATTGAAGAACTCAGGATCCTGACCATTGAGCTTCTTGTCGGCATAGATCAGGAAGAGGTTGGTTGCCTGCAACTTAAGTGACAGAGTATTGAGCTGGAGCTTCTCCAATGTTGACTTAGGGAAGTTGTAGCCCAACGATATCTCCTTCATACGGATGAAGTCACCCTTGGCGATACGCTCGGTCGAATAGTTGTACGCATTGTAAGCATAGCTCAGGCTAGAATCATTCTGGTTCTGACGACGTGAAGCGATGACAGGAATAGTGGTAACTTTCTCGTCACCCGGAACCACCCATCGGTTGGCGAACTCCTTAGGCATAGAGTTGAGGTCGTTGTACTCGTTGCTGAAAACTGGGTCCAGACGAACTACGTTGCCGAATGAGTAGGTGATGAAGAGATTGAGCGAGAAGTTCTTGTAGGTGAATACGTTGCCCAATGAACCTACGTCGGTTGGATCTACACTTCCCGAATACTCCAGGAACTTCAATTTATCAGAATTGCTCTCCTGGAAATTGATGCCTGTGGTCGAGATATTTCCATCCTGATCCAGGAAGGTAGGCAGACCCTCGTCATTCAGTCCCTTGAATGGGATAGAGAAGAGTGAGCGGACTGGATAACCTACCAGGGCGAAACCACTGCCCGAGACGAGGTCGATGACTCGCTGATTGTTATCAAGTTCGGTCACCTCATTGTGGGTGTGCGAATAAACGAAACTGGTAGTCCATGAGAAATCCTTCTTCTTGATGTTGGTAGTAGAGATGCTCAGCTCGACACCGTTGGACTTCATCGTAGCTACATTACCATATTGTTGACCGATCAACTCAGTATTGGATATGCCTATCAGGTCATAATTGTCACGCTTGTACCAGTCAAACTCGACATTGATACGGTTGTCCAGGAAGCCCATAGCAACTCCAAAGTTCAACTCGTGTTTCTTCTCGTAGGTCAAGTCTTCATTGACAGGATACTTTTCGCTCAAGCCATTCTCACCCACAGAAGTAAATGGACGCCATGGATTCTTACTTTGAATGATATGCATTGAATTAGTAACCCACTCTGGGCCACTTTCAGCAGTCAGAGAGTATGACCCCTTGACGGTTGCGTGCGTAAGCACGTCACCACACAGGTCCTTGAACCACTCTTCCTCGTGGGCATTCCATGCGGTCGATACATTCCATGTAGGCAACCAGCGGGCAGAACGGGACTTGCCGAGACGGTTAGAGCCCTCGTATCGCCAGGTACCATTGAGGGTGTAGCGGCTCTTCCATGAGTAGGTAGCTGTACCGAAGTACGCAACACGACGCTGGTGTGTATTATCGAGAGTAAAATATTCGGAATTATTCTCTTCACCCTTTTTGAAGACTCTATAATCATATTTTGCCTTATCTCCATATTCAGACTGGCGACCCCATCCTCGGAACCAGTCCTTAGTACGGTCAATGCTGTTCACCTCCATACCGCCATAGAAGTTGACGATGTGCTGTTCGTCATATTCATTGTTGTACGATGCTGTGGCACGGAAGTCCCAAGAGTTCATCTTGTTAGCAGTTTTCTCGTAGATACCGCCATAAGGGAGAATAGAAACAGGCAGTGCATACGGATTATCAGGATCTGAATAAAGGAATGGGTTGCTATCACGGATGACTGGAGTATTCATAGCACGGTATGCCTGTGCCTGGTTCGAACCATCCAGGATGTGGTGCGCCTGGGTAGAGCCATTGTACTTGTATGCGCCCAATACCGAAATTTCGGCATTGAGGATAGGCTTGTACTTCAACTCGCCCTGTACACGGGTATCGAACACATCGAGGTCGATGTAGTTGTTGTCCAACTCGTGCAGGATGTTGAATGGTGCATAGTTACGTGTATAGTAGGTATGGGGATCCAGTGCACGCGATGTATTGAGGGCGTACGAATATGGGTTGATATCGAACGAACGGTGAACCTTGCCTGTCACGACATCAGTCTCGCTGGACAGTGTACCAGGGGCCTTCTGCTGACGATAGCTCATATTGGCTATCATATTGAAGGTCAACTTCTTGTTAATCTTGTACGTATTGTTCAGGTTGGCAGTATAACGCTTCACTTCGCTCTGCTTGGTCCAACCTGGGTCGAACAAGGCCGAGATAGAGGCGTAGGTCTGCGACTTCTCCGTACCGGTCGAGATGCTCACCGAGTGATTGTGCTGGATGGCGTTGCTGAAGAGCTCGTCGAACCAGTCCGTGTTGCGGTACTCGGCTTCACGCAGGTAGTTGGCCTTGGCTTCGGCAGTATTGGGCAGACCGAACTGACCTGAAGTTGCATCATACTCGGTGATGAGCTGATACATCTTGCCATACACACCACTGGATGCGGCATTGGAGATCTCGGCATAATTGAGGTAACCCTTCTGCTGCATCTCCTGATAGATGGCCATCTGGTCCTGCGAGTTCATGATGTTGAACGTGCGGTAGCTTGGCTTGAGGCGCATAGAGTACTCGCCGGTATAGGTGATGTGCGACTGACCGGCCTTACCCTTCTTGGTAGTGATGACAATCACACCTGCCATGGCGCGCGCACCATATATAGAGGTAGCGGAACCATCCTTCAGGATGTCGAACGACTCAATATCGTCCGAGTTGAGTCCTGCTATGGCTGACGAAATCAGGGTGTTGGCATCACCGGACGACAACTGGTCAGCGCTGACTTCGGTCACATCCTCCATGATGACGCCATCGACGACCCACAGAGGCTTGGACGAACCGTAGATAGATGTTGCACCACGCACGCGGATCTTGGGCGCAGTACCGAATGTACCAGACACATTCTGTACTGATACACCAGCTGCACGACCTTCCAGTGAACGTGAGACATCGGCCACACCGGCTATCTTCATATCCTCACTGCTCAGTTTGGTAGCTGCACCGGTGAAGAGGCGCTTGTCCACCTTGGCCATACCCGTCACGACAACGTCGCTGAGCACCTCCATGGCGCTCTCCAGGGTCACCTTGACCACACTCTTGACGGGTACTTCCTGAGTCTTCATACCTAGGTATGAGATTACCAATGTCTTGGCATCCGAGGGGAGATTGGACAGTACGAAGTTACCGTCTATATCGGTCGTGACACCCAACTGGGTACCCTTGACCAATACAGAGGCTCCGATTACGGGTTCTCCATCCTCATTAGAGATGACGGTACCGGTCACTTGTTTGACCTGTGCCATAAGCATCGTCAAGCCCATCACGGACAGGACGATGAGGGATAGTAATTTCCTCATTTCTAATCGTTGTTGTTTTGTTTATTTGTTATGCTTTTTTGTCTTTTCATTTTATCTGGGGTAAGCGAATTCTATTGTCAATCCGCTTTCATTTACTGTGCTGGAATGAACGGTGGAAGCGGATATGGCAACCTATATGAGCCAGTCCGACGGCTGGGGCTGGCAGCGTCCGGCTTGCTATTCTTACCAATTGAGTCTAAAAAAATAGTTTAGAAAATAAAGAACACCCAATATAACCTTAAATAGACATTGTTTCTTTTTGCTCCAATACTAATTTTTTTGTCAACAACTTCTATTGCAAACACCCAATTTGTTCGAAAAAACAATGCAAAGTTAAACAATTTTGCATTTTTATAGTATTTTTTAACAATATAATTTTAACCTATTGTCCATATTAGCATAAAAAGAGTATTTTTATAAACTCCATTTAGCAAAAACGGGCTTTCTATAGATTAATCAATATCAAATGTACCATATTTTTGCACTTTTTAGCATCAAAATGATTTGCGCTCTCCTCTTTCTCCCTTTAGCAAGCAACCTCATCAAACATCAAACAAACCTATATTTTGGCATCTAAAATCGAACATCAATGGCAAAATGACATTTAAACGAAATTAATAATGCATATTCATTGCATCATTATACATTTCAAGGAATATTTCCGTTATTCAATAGCATAATGTCTTCAGTGAAAATTCATAAGCGCTATATTACCCCTGCAGCCAAACCTCCATTGAACATTAACCCTTCCTGGCACCGACCATAAGCCTATTATCACGCCACCATCGCATTTCGCTCGGAACGCGATTGCCCTGCGGTTATTGTACGATAGGCTTGGGATAACCAATCGCACACCAATCGCATTCCAATCGCACACCAATCGCACTATGAACGCATAGACACAGAAGATGGATATTGTAAACTTCGTACGATAACACTATTTGTAGATTTTTTCGACCTGTACGGTTGATATGAACAACGCAAAAAATATTATTTTTAGAAAGCAAAATTTATTTTTTTTGAACACGAAAAACTCGAAAAAAGCGAAAATCATCTTCGCACAACTTTTAAACCGTAGGTTTTCGTTTATTTCGAAAGTTTCGCTTTCTCTCAAAAATTAAATAAAATATTATTCGTTTTCTAACCGTACAGTTTGGATTTTTTTAATCGAGGAGTATCAATTATAAATTATCAATTGTCAATTATTTACCCACAGTGGACCATTGCCGTGACCGATGTGGAGGTCGCGTCCCTGAATCACGGCGCGCTGCAGCACCTCTTTGGCAGCACGGACGGCATCGGGTAGTGGGTGGCCGTTGGCCAGATAGGTGGCTATGGCCGACGAAAGGGTACAACCTGTGCCGTGCAGGTTGGTGCTCTCTATGCGCGGAGCCGAGTAGGTATGGACAGTACCATCGGGCAAATAGAGGTGGTCGGTCATCTGGGCGGAATGGGCGTGCCCTCCTTTGAGCAGGAACGCCACACCGCATTTGGCCGAGAGCAGTTTCCCCGCCTTCTCTCTACGGTCATTGTGCGGTTCACTCCCATCGAGCTGCTCCAAGGGGATGCCCGACAGGCAGGCAGTCTCGGACAGATTGGGCGTGACCAAGGTGCAGAGGGGGAAAAGAGATTGGCGGACGAACTCCACACACTCCGTGGTCATCAGCTCCCTCCCACTGGTCGATACCATCACGGGATCATAGACCACGGACACCCTGTGCCCTGACAGATAGCGGCGCAACTTATCGGCCACCACACGCGCCACCTCGACATTGGGCACCATCCCAATCTTGATGGCTGCCACGTCCAGGTCGCTCAGCACAGACTCCATCTGGGAACATACCACATCGGCGGGTACGGACATGACGGCATCTACGCCCATCGTATTCTGCGACGTGAGGGCGGTGATGACAGTTGCACCATACTCCCCTAATGCGGTTATGGTCTTGAGGTCCTGCTGGATGCCGGCTCCCGCCGAGGGATCGCTGCCGGCGATGGAAAGAATGATAGACATAATAAAAAAATTAAAGGAAGTGACAAGGAAGTGACAGGGAAGTGACAGGGAAGTGACAAGGAAGTTTTTAAAGGAAGTGACAAAGAAGTGACAAAGAAGTGACAGGGAAGTGACAAGGACGATAGAAAAAACTAATGGGAATTAAAGGAAGGGGAAAAGCCGATGCAAAAAAACAATAGAAATTACAGGGACGATACAAAAAAACGTGGGGAGTGTATCAATGGACGTGACTTGGGTGGCACTTCCTTGTCAATTCTTTGTATCGTCCCTGTCAATTCCTTGTCACTTCTTTGTCACTTCCTTGTCACTTCCTTTAAAAAATTGTCACTTCTTTGTCAATTCCTTGTCACTTCCTAAAAAAGACTTTAACGATTACTTCCACGCATCGCCCAGTATCATTCCGCCGCCGAAGCCCATACGGAGGACCTCGGGGAGGCGAGCGAAGGTGACGCCACCCAAGGCCAAGACCCGTTGGTCAATGATACCCTCAGCACGGGCAGCAGCAATGTCGGAGGCGGTGAAGGCCGAGTGATAGCCCTGCTTCGAGATGCTGTCAAAGATAGGACTGAGACTCATATAGGCAAAGGGCTGCTGGCGACATCGAGCCAATTCGTCCAATGAGTGACACGAGATACTGAGCGCCCCGTGCCACGCAGGCGGCGGCACGGGATGACGCCCATTCAAGTGAATGCCGTGCAACCCATACCGTAGCGCCAGAGCATGATGATCGTGCACCACCAACCTATCGTACCACACGGGCTGGATCTGCTCGATGAGCTGAGCCACTTCACGTTCCGTAGCCTGGGGCTTGCGTATATGCACCAGGTCAACATCGCCGCGCTGCAGGAGCGCCTCGATGCGTCGTGCCTCGTCGGGCACAAAATCTGGCAGAGTTATGACGATGGTCATGGAAGGTTGTACAGTTGAGAGGTTATTTTACAATGCCGGGCGGAACAGGTCGAACGATGCGTCCCAATCCTTCCAGACTGGTTCACGGCCCAGTTGGCGCAGGCGGGCATCGATGATTTGTGGAGCGCGTTCGTCGCTGACGGTGAACTGTTCGAGAGCCTGCGGATAGGTATGATAACCGCCAGGGTTGACTCGGCTACCGGCTGACATGGTCGTGACGCCCAGCGTGCACATATTGTCGCGGATGTAGGCCGGTTCGCGGGTTGAGTACGAGATATCGACATCGTGGTCGAAGATGCGCATGGCGAAGGTGGCCTGGGCCAACTCACGGTCGGTCATGAAGCAGTTGGGCTGGAATCCCTCATTCTGCGCCGGGCGCATACGGGGGAAATTGATTGAATACTTGGTGCGCCAATAGTGCTTCTGCAGATAGCGCAGGTGATAGGCCATCATCGTGACGTCCGTGCGCCACTCACGCTCCAGACCTATCAGCACACCCATACCGATGGAGTGCACACCAGCCTGACCCATACGGTCGAAGCCGTTGCAACGCCAGTCGAACTTGCTCTTCATGCCACGCGGGTGGTACAGGTTGTAGTTCTCGCGATGGTAGGTCTCCTGGAAACAGATCACGCCGTTCAGTCCGTGATGGGTCAGGGTGGCATAGTCCTCGGCCGACAGCGGCATCACCTCGATCTTGATGTTCGAGAAGTAACGCTTGGCAATGTCGATGGCCTTGGCGAGGTAGGGCACGCCCGCCTTGGCAGGATTCTCGCCGGTCACCAGGAGGATGTTCTCAAAGGGTGCCAACTGCTTGATGGCGCGATATTCGTCCTCGATCTGCTCGGGGGTGAGGATGGTGCGTGCCATGGGGTTCTCGCGATGGAAGCCGCAATAGACGCACGAGTTCGAGCAGGAATTGGTGATGTAGAGCGGTATGAACATCGACATGGTGCGGCCGAAACGCTCTTCGGTGTATCGGCGCGACAGTCGCGCCATGGTCTCGAGGTAAGGTGTTGCTGCAGGTGAGAGCAACGCCATGAAATCATTGACGTCACAATGGGTCTTGGTGAGAGCCCGCCGTACGTCATTGTCGGTCATGGAGGCTATCCGCTCGGTAGTCTCGTCCCAACTTATTTTGGAAAGTTCGTCTGTAAACACGGGAAAAAATGTTTAATTATTGGCCAATTAAAGTACAAAGGGACTAAGTACGAAGGACAAAGGGACAATGTACAAAGTACAAGGGGACAAAGTACAAAGTACAAAGGGTTACTTGCGGGCCAATATTTTTCAATTATTTATCAATTATCAATTATCAATTATCAATTATCAATTGCAACAGCTACCTTGTTGATCTCGAAGTCGCGCGCATCGAACGTGAGAAGCGTATCGGTGAGCAGTTCGCCCACGCCGGTCAGGTACTTGATGCACTCGGTGGCCTGCATCGTGCCGAGTATGCCCACTATGCTGCCCAGGACACCCGCAGGCTGTACCGGTTGGGCAGAGTCAGTGTGAGGCGGTTCGGGGAAGATGCAGCGGTAATCGGCCGTACCCGGCACGTGCGTCATCAGTTGGCCTGAATATTGGGCAATGCCACCCATACTGAAAGGTTTGCCCAACTGCACGCAGACGTCGTTGATCAGATACTTGACCACGAAATTGTCCGTGCAGTCCAGGACAAAGTCATAGGGCTCAATGAGCTGTGCGGCATTGTCCGGAGTGAGAAAGACCGGATGCCTCTCGACCTGTACGTCGGGATTGAGCGCCGAGAGTCGCTGGGCGGCGGAATCGACCTTGGGGGTACCAACTGCTGCGGTGGAGTGTATCACCTGGCGCTGCAGGTTGGAGAGAGCCACTTCGTCACCGTCCACTATGCCGATAGTACCCACGCCCGCAGCCGCCAGGTAGAGCGACACGGGCGAACCGAGTCCACCTGCGCCCACGACGAGGACCTTGGCGCGCAGCAGCCGCTCCTGCCCCTCGGTGCCGAAGCCATCGAGCAGCAGGTGCCGGCTATAACGCTGTTGTTGTGTTGCCGAGAGTGCCATGGTCAGTCCAGTTTGCGCAGGTCGTGCGTCAGCTTGGCGGCGCAGAAGTTAGGACCACACATCGTGCAATACTCTCCATCGGTGTGTCCTGCCTCCTCGAAGTACTGCAATGCGCGCTCGGGGTCGAGCGAGAGGTGGAACTGGTCGCGCCAACGGAAGTCGAAGCGGGCCTTGGACAGGGCATTGTCTCGTACCATGGCTCCGGGATGACCCTTGGCGAGGTCGGCGGCATGGGCAGCCAACTTGTAGGTGATCACACCCACGCGCACATCCTCACGGTTAGGCAGGGCGAGGTGCTCCTTCGGGGTGACGTAGCACAACATCGCCGTACCGAGCCAGGCTATCTGGGCACCGCCTATGGCGCTGGTGATGTGGTCGTAACCAGGTGCAATGTCGGTCACCACGGGACCCAGGGTATAGAAGGGGGCCTCGTGACAGTGGTCCAACTGGCGCTCCATGTTCTCGCGGATCTTCTGCATGGGGACGTGACCGGGACCCTCGATGAAGGCCTGCACGTTCTTGTCCCACGCACGGGTCACCAGTTCGCCCATCGTATCGAGTTCGGCGAACTGTGCTGCATCGTTGGCATCGGCTATACAGCCAGGACGCAGACCGTCGCCCAGGGAGAGCGCCACGTCGTATTGAGCCACGATGTCGCAGATGTCGTCAAAGTGCTCGTACAGGAAACTCTCACGGTCGTGAATCAGGCACCACTTGCTCATGATGCTGCCGCCACGGCTCACGATACCGCACAGGCGCGTATCGGCCAGGTGGACGTTGTGACGACGTATGCCGGCATGGATGGTGAAGTAATCGACGCCCTGCTCACACTGCTCTATCAAGGTGTCGCGGTAGATCTCCCACGAGAGGTCCTCCACACGGCCATTGACCTTCTCCCACGCCTGATCGATAGCTACGGTGCCCACCGGGACGGGGCAATTGCGCACGATCCACTCGCGTGTCTCGTGGATATTGTCGCCTGTCGAGAGGTCCATCAGGGTATCGCCACCCCAACGGCAGGACCATACCGCCTTGTCAACCTCCTCCTCAATGGACGATGTGGTGGCGGAGTTGCCGATGTTGGTATTGATCTTGACAGCGAAGTTGCGGCCTATGATCATCGGTTCGCTCTCGGGATGATTGATATTGGCGGGCAACACGGCACGACCGCGTGCTATCTCGTCGCGCACGAACTCGGGCGTGATGTGCGACTTGATGCCGAGCGCCTCGCAGTTCATGTTCTCGCGGATGGCGACATACTCCATCTCGGGCGTGATGATGCCCTGCTTGGCATAGGCCATCTGCGTGATGGCCTTACCTGCCTGGGCACGGCGGGGTAACTGTATGTGCTCGAAACGGAGTGCATCCAGGCTGCGGTCCGCCAGGCGCTGACGTCCATATTCGGACGATACCTCGGACAACTGTTCGGTGTCGCCACGGCCCTCAATCCACTGCTGACGCATACGGGGCAGGCCCTTCTTGACATCGACCGTGTAACTGGGGTCGCTGTATGGGCCGCTCGTATCGTAGATCAGTACGGGATCGTTCGGCGTGGTGTGTGGCACTCCATTCTTGTCTTTAGTCACGGTGGGCGTGAGGTTGACCTTGATCATTCCGACCCGAATGTCGGGGAACAGGGTTCCGGACAAGTAGGTCTTCTCGCGCTGGGCGTAGGCTTTATTATCGTTGGGCATAAAGAGATTTACTATTGGACTATTTACAATTTACTATTTATTTGACAATTTATTTATTTTTCTATTTATCAGTCAATTGAGTTTTCAATTTTCAACTTTCAATTTTCAACTTTCAATTGTTTATCAATTATCAATTGTCAATTATCAATTATATTTTGCTTTCTTCCAAGAAAGCAGTGAGTGGGCTGGAAGCCTCGGCACAATCACTGATGGCGCCCAGACCGGCTTCGTATGCCTGACGACCGGCGATGACGGCCTGGCGGAAGGCATCGGCCATAGCTACAGGGTCGCCTGCTACGGCAATGGCGGTATTGACCAGACAGCAGTCGGCGCCCATCTCCATAGCCTCGGCAGCGTGGCTGGGGGCTCCGATACCGGCATCGACCACGACAGGAACAGTGGCCTGCTCAATGATGATCTGCAGGAAGTCGCGCATGCGCAAGCCCTTGTTCGTACCGATAGGTGCAGCCAATGGCATCACGGTAGCAGCGCCAGCCTCCTCCAGATGCTTGCAGAGCGTTGGGTCAGCCTGACAGTAGGGCAAGACGACGAAGCCCATCTTGACCAACTGCTCCGTGGCACGGAGTGTCTCGATCGAATCGGGCAACAGGTAACGTGGATCGGGATGTATCTCGAGTTTGAGCCAATTGGTGCCGAAAGCCTCACGCGCCATCTGGGCTGCAAAGACTGCCTCCTCGGCATTGCGCACGCCCGATGTATTGGGCAACAGCTGTATGTTGGGGTGCTGTGTGATGTGGGTGAGCAGGTCGTCCTGACGGTCGGCCAACTCTACTCGCTTCATGGCTACAGTTACCATCTCTGTCTGTGATGCCTCGATGGCCTTAGCCATCAATGTATTGTTACTGAACTTGCCTGTTCCCAGGAAGAGTCTGGACGAAAACTCGCGTCCGGCGATAACAAGATTTTTCATTGTCGTGTATGTTTATTTTGATTGATTTATAGTCGATAGAAACAAGATAGGAGATAGAAGCTATAGTTACTATAGTTGCTATAGTTTCTATAGGGGACACTACTCTTTACTCTTTACCCTTTACCCTCTCCAGCAGCCTCTGCATCTCTGCAACTGGGTCAGGTGCCTGCAGCACGGCTCCACTCAGGGCTATGCCCGATACACCCGTGGAGAGTACGTCGAGGATGTCGGCATCGGTGATGCCACCAATGGCGACCACGGGCAGGGAGAGTCCCAACTGGCGCATCTGGTCCATGATGTGACGATAACCATCCAGGCCAAGGACAGGCGAAAGACGCTCCTTGGTCGTAGTGAAACGGAACGGTCCACAACCGATATAGTCGGCACCAGCCTCGGCGTGCATCTGCACATCGGCTATGGTATTGGCCGTTCCTCCGATGATATAATCCGGACCCAGCACACGACGTGCCTCGGCTATGGGCATATCCTCCTTGCCCAGGTGAACGCCATCGGCGCCTAGCCGTTGTACCAGCTCTACCCTATCGTCAATGATGAAGACGGCACCAGCCTCACGGCACATACGTTGTGCCTCCACTGCCAGGGGCAGCACCTCGGCATCGGTGGCCTTCTTCACGCGCAGTTGGACCCAACGGCATCCGCCCTGGAGCGCCAGCCGTATGGAATCGAGATAGTCATAGCGTTCGTTGTGATGCGAGATGAATTGCAACATAGGCAGATGCTCCCGCCACTTGTATTGTTCTGTACTATTCATTAGTTCGTTCGATGACAGTCATTGATTCATTGGACTACTACCTGCATGTCATCCACCACAGGCTGCCTTGATGATAGTGACGCGGGCGCCCTCCGCCAACGGAGTATCCGCCCATGCTGCACGTGGCACCATCTGGTTACCGACGGCTATGGCTACGCCCTGTTCGGGCAACTGCATCTGGGCGGCCAACTCTGCCACAGTAGCAGCAGTGGTTGCCGTCTCTTTACCATTGATCTGAATATTCATTTGGATTAAATTTGTGATTTGAGTTTCGGGAATAAACAGGAATAGCCGGGACGAAGATTCAATCTCCATCCTGACAACGGATAATGTTTGGTTTGGGAATTGGTGTGTCGCAGTCAGTATATCTGAATAGCAGTATGCCTAAAATAAAAAAACGAGCAGACAGTCCGTATGACTGCTACTCGAGTGGCTATACCTTTCATATAATACGCACCCACATAAAGTGGCGCTTGCTTCTTCCTACGACGGCATTACCCGCATCAGGTTCTATGGGTATAATCTCAGCTTCGGCCCGCTGGCCTCAGCACCCCGAGTTATTTTTTCGACCGCAAAGTTAATCATTTATCTCTAAATCACCAAATTTTTGATACAGAAAATCATGTAAAGCGGAAAAAGAGGGTAAAAATGATAAAGACAGAGAACTACAAAACAAGAAATAATTGCGACGAAGCTGCAGAACATCTAAAAAAAGAGTAATACGGATAGAAAAGCGGGAACGAAACCGTGAGGTCTCATTCCCGCATAAAATATTATTTCCAAGCAGTTTATTCAGCGAATACCAAAGAAACAGGATACTTGCCGAACGAGCCATCAGAAACTGTCCATGAGAAGAGGAATTCGATAGACTTAGACGCTGCTACATATTCACCACTGACATATACTGCAGTTAAAGCGCCATAATCATCATCTACGAGACCTGTAACCCATTTCTTAGTTGCAGTACCATCAGAAGCGACAAGAGAGACAGTACCAGCCTCCTTATCCCATGCAAAATAGAGAGGATTAGATGTATAGTAAGCATCCTTGACACGATATATATCGAGGGCAGGTGAATACTCTACAGTAGCATTCCACTCGCACTCCTCCTCACCATACCAGAATCCATCGACGAAGGTAACTGCAGCATACGTATCAAAATCCTCCTTGCTGATAGTGGTATAAAGTTTAGAAATAGACTCCTGGGCCAAATATGGGTTGGTGTAGTCATCATCAATCTCTAGCTCAATGGAGTAAGGGACATTCAATTCCATATCGGCAGGAAACGTGATTACGAGGTCGGCCAAAGTGTCACCGGCTGCGAAAGTTACCGTCTTAGGAATATCGAAAGCAATCTCACTGATCAGGACATCAAGTTCGACCGTAAGTGCGCTGGCAGCCTCTGAGCTGGGACGTTGCAGGGTGACTGTGCACCCGTTATCACTCTTGGCTGCAACAATATCCGATGCTGTAGCGAAAGTTACATTATACTGACTTGCAGCATCGCCAACTTCATAATCATCATATTCATCATAACAGCCAACAAACAGGCTTGCCATAGAGAGGCATACTAATGTTGATGGCAAAATTCGATTGATTTTCATATGCGTATAAATTAAATATCGTAAATTAATCAGTTACACCATCAAGCAGGTTGGGGTTCTGACTGACTGTTGGCTTGGAACCATCAGTATTGTCAACAATGCCTGCATTGGTATTAGTCTCAGACTGAGGGAAACGCATCAGGCGCCATCCATCCGTTACATCAAGGTTGAAGGCGAATGCGTCAGGCTGGTTAGAGGTACCATCACCGTGGAAGCGAACGATAGGCTTCTGCAGACGATTAGCATCGTAGATGAAGAATCCCTCACCCCAAAGCTCGATACGACGCTGCTTCCAGATTTCGTCCTCGAGGTTGCTGAATGCCGAGGCATCGTATGATGGATCACGATAAGTCTTGACAAAATTATTGAGCACCTCAATAGCCTTGGCTGTGTTGCCGCTCTTGGCATAGCCCTCAGCCTGGATGAGGATCATCTCCTCAACACGCATCAGCGGCCAGTCGCTATCGTTGGTAGTAGAACCGATACCAGATGCCATACCGAACTTAACGTTGGTGTACGGCTCAAAAGGCTCCTTGACATTAGTAATCTTGAGTGTGGCGATTGCCTGACCCTTAGTGTCATCCCAAGTAAGGTCATCGAGCAAAGTTGACTTGAGATTCTCGTCAACCCACCACTGCTTACGGATGTCGGTGTCAGGAATCTTGTCGTAGAGCAGAGTATTGATCATAGAGTATGTGGCACATGCCGCAGAATAACCATCACCCGAGAATGAACGAATCCAAGCGTCACTGGTAGAATATGCATTCTTAGCTGCAATAGAGGCAGTCATGTCGATACCCCATATCCAGTTCTCATCTGCAATATCATAGAACGAAGGCACGCTGACATCCTTGATAGAAGCTGGAGTGAAACCTTCCATAGCCTTCTCGGCATCGGCAGCAGCCTCGGCATACTTGCCCAATGCGAGATAAGCACGGGCACGCAAACCGTAAGCTACGTTGAGGTTGATATAGGCTTTAGAGGCTCGATTATAGCCGTCGAGGTGGGCAATGGCCGAATCGAGGTCTGCAATGATCAAGTCAAAAATCTCACGCACGGTAGCACGAGGATTGTTGAAGAAGTCAGTAGTCTCCTCGGTCACGATAGGGACACAGAGATCGTCCAGGTTAGAGAGGAACTGGAAACTGGGGACCAGCTGCTCGTAGGCAAAGGCGCGCATGGCACGGCACTGGGCCAACTTGCAGACATTAGCTGAATCAGGAGATGACTTGGTCATCGTAATAATATCGTTAGCTATCTTGATCTGATTGTATGGAGTAGCATAACGGATACGTGGATTGGCATAGTTGGCTGTACGAGAAGAGTACTCACCGCAGACAGAGAACCAGTTGTAATTGTTGTTGGGCAACACCACATCGGCACCCTCTATGTCATTACTGAACGCCATCGTGATATAGCCGAAATCATCAGCACGAGAATCACCACCGAGGGCATAGTTAGGATAGCCCATCATGGTAAACAAACCCGAGAAGGTAGATTCGGCCAACACTGGAACAGCCGCAACAGCAGCAATATTCTGAGCTTCGGTAAGGCCATTACCCTTTGGCAACTGATTTTCGATATCATCACATCCTGCACCCAGGAGGAGAGCAAATACAGGCAAAGAATATTTATATAGTTTCATAATATCTACTAAAATAAATGTTTGTTTTGTTTAGAATGTTACACTCAAACCTGCAGTAAGGGTACGCATGGCTGAATAGCCATTGTTGACAGCTGAAGAGCTACCGCTGGTATAACCACCGATACCCTCAGATGAACGTGGGTCAACGCCACGACGCTTGGTCAGCACACCGAGGTTCTCGCCTGCAACATAGACGCGGAGAGACTCGATATTCCACTGGCGAGACTTCTTCTGTGGTACAGTATAGCCCAGAGTGATGTTGTTGACACTGAGGTAATCGCTCTCAATCTGGAAGCAATCCACTGCCTGCTGTGAAATGATGTTGTCGCTGCTCCAACGTGGATACTTGGAACTTGGGTTCTCAGGTGTCCAGCACTTGCGCCAATCCTTGTGGAGGGCAGAACCGACATTCTCCTGGGTCCACATCAAAGACTGGTACTGACCATCGTAGTACTTGCCACCCAACTGATACTGGAACTGAGAAGTCAGGTCGAAGCCGTAGCCCGATACGGAGAGACCGAAACCACCATAAACCTTAGGCAGAGTGCAACCGCAGTCGAACTTGGTAGCCTTGGAAATCTGGTTGGTAGTAGAGAGTGAACCGTCGCTCTCCTCCTTGTAGAAGAGTGCCATACCGTTCTCAGGATCTACACCGGCATACTTGTAGAGGTAAGCCTGATAGAGAGAACCACCGACCTTGTAGATACGGGTGCTACCCTTGATACCATTCTCAGCCACAGTTGGATCCAACTCCTTAATCTCGTTCTTATAGTGAGTGATGTTGAAGTTGGCAGCTACAGTGATGCCATTGCCCTTGTAGAGAGTACCGTTCAACTCGACTTCGATACCATTGTTGAGCACCTCACCGATGTTGGCTGGATACTCGCCAGTAGAGATACCTGAAGATGTAGGAACTGGCTTGTAGTAGAGCATATCGCTGGTACGACGTGAGAAGTACTCGATGGTACCATTCAACTTAGACTTGAAGAGGCTGAAGTCGAAACCTGTGTTGAATGACTTAGAGGTCTCCCAGGTCAACTCGTCGTTACCCTGCTGCTTGAGCTTGAGGCTGTATGAGCCCTTAGAGCCAGTCACCTCGTACATGGTAGCGTATGGGTAGTAGGTCTCGTAGCCGTCAGAATCGAGCAGGTTATCGTTACCCTGCACACCGTAGCTGGCCTTGACCTTCAACTCTTCAATCCAATCGTAGTCCATGAACTCCTCCTTGTTGACCAGCCAGGCTGCACCTGCTGAACCGAAGTTACCCCACTGATGACCGACAGCGAAACGGCTGGAGGCATCGCGACGGAATGAACCAGAGAGGAAGTACTTCTCGGCATAGTTGTACTGAACGCGACTCAGGATACCCTCGGTCATGTACGATACGGTGTATGACTCAAGGCTCATACCATCATCGGTAGTACCGGTAGCATTGTCAGAAAATTCACCTACGAATGGATTGTAGAGATAGGTATTGTAACCCTCGAGGTACTGATCCTTGATCTGATACTGCTCATAACCTACCATTACGTCGATATTGTGCTTCTCAGCCAGTGTAATCTGGTAGTTGGCCAGATACTGAGAGTTGATGTCGAATGAGCGGCTGTGCGAAACCAGTGCACCACCATCGGTTGAAGATGATGAACCGAAACGGCTATAGAGACGGCTGTAACGCTTGTTGTATGCGCTGACACCCAGGTTGGCGGTCAGGGTCAATCCCTTGACAGGAGTGAGGATGAGGCCCCACTTACCGTTGATGTAGTCGGTATAGCTCTTACGATAATTGTACTCGTTGTCACGGACTGCATTACCTACGACCGATGGACGACGGAAATTGGTCTGACCCGAGTCATAAACGGTACGGCCATTCTCGGTCATGATGTTGCCCTCGGCATCGCGTACATAGAGTGGGTAGATAGGGCCCATGCTGTTGGTAATATAGAAGAGGTTGCCCGATGAACCCCAGGTTGAGCTATAACCTGGCTGCTCAGAGTTGGTGTGAGCGTAGTTGATGCTGGAAGTCATGCGCAGCCACTTCTTGGCCTGATACTCGAGGTTGGTTCGAGCGGTGTAACGCTTGGTGCCTGAGTTGGCGCAGATACCGCCATCGTCCAGGAAACCGAGACCGATGTAAGCAGAAATCTTTTCCGTACCACCAGTCACGCTGAAGTTGTACTCCTGACGGAATGAGTTGTGGAAAGTCTCATCGTACCAGTCATCTGGCATATAGGTGTATGTACCATCTGTATAACCCAGTGTAGCGTTAGGATTGAGCTTGCCATTAGAGCCAATCAATGTCTCGCCGTCCGGTACTGTATAAACCTGATAACCCACACCGCCATTGTTGACATCGAGCAGGTTGGCCTGAGCCGTAGCATAAGCCTCGGCTGCGGTCTTACCGGCATAGAGCTGAGTGTTGTAGATACGGGCATAGACAGCCTCGTAGTACTCACCTGGGTCGGTAACTACGTCATAGCGAGGAATCAAGCGTGAGTTGGAACCGAACTTGGCATCGAAACGCACCTTAGCCTCACCGGTCTTACCTTTCTTGGTAGTGATGAGGATGACACCGTTGGCACCACGTGCACCGTAGATGGCATTGGCTGCAGCATCCTTGAGCACGGTCATGCTCTCGACGTCGTTAGGGTTGATATTGGAGATTGAGCCTGAATAGGGAACACCATCCAGGATGTAGAGTGGCTTGTTGCTGGCACTCATGGAACCGATACCACGGATGCGGATCTTAGGTTCGTTGCTTGAAGGGTCACCACTGGTGGTCATCAACTGGACACCTGCAGTGGCACCTGCCAATGTGCTGGTTACGTTGCTGCTGACGTGAGCCTCGATGGCCTCGGCCTTGAGCTGGGCAGCAGAACCGGTGAATGACGACTTCTTGGCAGTACCGTAACCGACTACCATGACCTCGTCGAGGACCTCGTTATTGCCCGACAGGACCACCTTCTGATGCTTGCTGGTCTTGGCCGAAATCTTGGCTGGCAACATACCGATATAAGAGATAGTGATTGTCTCGTCCGTAGCGGACACCTTGATAGAGAACTCACCATTAACGTCCGTTACTGTACCATTGGTGGTACCATCGACGACGACACTTGCGCCTACGATCGGTTCTCCGTCTTCTTCTGAAATGACGCTACCGGTTACTGTGCGGTTTTGCGCCATAAGCATCGTCGTGCTCATAACGAGACACACGATGAGGGAAAGAATACTTCTCATTTTAAACAATAATAATAATTTGCAAAAACAATAAACAAGATACTAATTCATCTACAGCATACATTAAGTTGTTTTAACTACAGCCGGTCGTGGCTGCGACAACAACGTTTCTAAAAGTAAAGGTAGAGAGAAAGAACTTTGCTTTCTAATACCTGCATACATTTTTATTACAGCAATGGGCTGGCTTGCTGAAATAGTGATGCAAAGTTATGGCAAAAATATGACAAATGCAATAATTTGCTAATTTTTTTAAACAAAATGTCCAAAAAATTTATAAAAACAGTAAAAATATTCCAAGTGAATGACAAAAAATGCTCAATTTATGTAAAAAAGTATTAAAAAAGGCCCTTCCGAGGCATTTAATTGACCAAATATCCCATTTGATTGGGCAAATTTACCATATATCAAGCAAAATGATAGAAATATGTATAAATTTGTAGTTTTTCTCCTGTCTTTTTGTCATCAAACCTTAAAATATCGGCCAATTGAATAGCAAAAAGCCACTGACCCTCCCGAAGCGGAACGGACTCCGGTCATCGGCGGTCAGTTCACCGATTCGGAGCGGCACCTTTGAAAATGAAAATTGAAAAATTGAAAGGTGAAAATTGAAAAATTGAAAGGTGAAAATTGAAAATTGAAAAAAATCCCCCAACCAGAGACCTGGGCGGGGGAGGAATTTTTAATTTTTACTTTTTAATTTTTCATTAGCCAAGCGCAGCTTTTGACCGCAGTCAAAAGCTGTACTTGGCTTTGATCCACGCTTCGGAGTTGTGCCTATACACGGCGAACTGCCCGCGGTCGCCTCGGAGCAGGTCGTAGCCGAGGAGGAGGTGCACCTGGTCATTGACGGCATAATCGAGGCTGGAGCGATCGAAGAGGCCGCCGTAGGTGACATCGACGTAGGCAAAGGTCTGGAGCTGGAGGGTGTTGTTGAGCATCGCCTTGGAGAGCCGGAAGGTGGCGAGACCGCTGTGGCGCGACTGGCCGTGATGTAGCAGCTGATGGGCATACTGGGCAGAGAGGGTCCAGCTGCCGGGAATGTACCAGTCCAGTCCTATCAGCGCGTGGTCGGACCCTGCATCGTACACATAACTGGCGACCTCGCCACGCAGGACGACCTGGCCCACGGGGACGGAGACATCGGCCCCGAACATACCCATGCGGCGGTAGCAGAGGGCGGAGTGATGGAGCTCGGGGACCTTCTGCCACGTGTGCAGGGCGGTGAGGGAAAAGTCGATGCCAGAGAGGTAGGCGGTGAGGCGGGCGCCGTACTCGGTATGGTACAGCCGCCGGGAGGGTGCGGCTACATCGGGCAGGGTGCCCAGGGACCAGGGGTTGGCTGCATCGGTGGGCAGGACGTACATCCGGGGCACCGGCACGATGACGGCATCCAGGCTGACGCGGTCGCCGCCATAGCGCACGCGGAGCGCCCCTACGGGCACGCGGATATCGTCGTAGTCCTCGGCGAGGAACTCGGTGTAGTCCATGGGCGAGATGACGTCGGTGAGCCGCAGACCATCGGCCACTCCCCATGTGATGATCTGCTGGCCGGCGCGCAGGTCCCAGCGCGTGGTGGCGTAGGTGAGGTACGCCTCGCGCAACTGGAAGCCGCTGCGGTCGGGCAGGATGGCATTGTACATGACATTGGCCGAAATGAATGCCCCTGCCCCACCATGCGTGAGGCTGAACTCGGTGCGCAGGCGGGTGCGGGACGACATCCAGTCGTTGGGCCGCTCGCTGCGCACGGCATGGTAACTATCGACGAAACCGTGCGCCGCGACCTGCATGCCTGCGACGGTGGTCTGCCCCCGGACCGAATGGACGGCCAGGAGCAGAGGGAGGAGGAGGTAGAGGGTGCGACGTGTCATAGGCCCTGCTCGAGTTTATTGACCGTGAAGAGCGACCTATCGACCTGGACCTGGTACTGGGGATTGAGCACCTTCAACGTGGTGCTGTGGCCGGTCTGGACGTTGCGCATCTCCATGACGTGCACGGTCCAGAAGCCCTGCACCTGACGGATGTCGCTCATGGTGAGCACGCGCTGCAGGGCATCGAGCTTGTCATAATACTCGACATAGACGGGCACGGCACAGTCCTGCCGGACCCAGGAGACCTTGTATCCATACACTTCGCGCTTGTCCAAAGGCGTGGAACGGACCACCCAGCAACGATGCCCGTCTCGATCCTCCTCGCGCAACAGCTGGTGGGTGTCCTCATCGACATTGCGGCTGCCCATGTCGCCATAGGTAAAATCGGTGCCCATGAAGTAATCGGCCTTGGACGACGAACCGCTGATGCGTCGGGTCTTCTTCAGGGCTGGCAGGTAGAGCCACTTGTCATCGTCGCGTCCCACCTCATCGTAGTCCCACACCAGGAAACCGGTGCCGCGCACATCGCCGGGGTAGGTGAAGAACATCACTTTCTTGGTGTCCGGGCCATCGTCGATGGACCATGAGGTGATGCGGCGCAGGCGGACCTTGCCGTTCTTCTTGCACAGGGTCATCTCCATCTCGGACTGGCGGGACTCGCCGTCGGGACGGTCCTTGACCAACTGCATCACGTCGCGCCCCGTCATTGTCTGGGCGTTCAGGACTGCAGCACTGAACAGGACTGCAGCCAGGGATAATATCTTTTTCATTCTTTTCTGTTTTATAATTGGTTATTGACTATGTTCTATTGTGCCTGGTCATCGGCCAAAAACGCGACACTGACGGATCAAGATAGGCGTGATGAAGAGATCGGCCAACAATGCCGAGAGGATGCCGATGATGGAGAGCAGTCCGAAATGGATGCACATATTGCACGTCGAACCCACAAAGCTGGAGAAGACCGCCGACGTGATGACGGAGGTGGTGACAATCGCCACACCTACCACACGGAAAGTGCGCCGCACGGAGAAGAGGTAGTGCGGACGGGTCTGACCGACGAACTGCGACTCGGAACGGTCGAACTCGAGCTTGGAGTGATTGATGAAATGGATGGTGTCATCGACCGCCATGCCCAACATCATTGGCAACAACGTCGCAGTCATCATGTCGAGCGGTATGCCCGCCCAACCCATATATCCGCCAACGAAGACGGCAGGCATCATGTTGGGTATCAAGCCAATCAGCCCGATGCGGACGCTCTGGAACGCTATCATCATGATGATGCCGATGATGATGATGGAGAGCACGAACGACTGCATCTGCCCGCGCACCAGGTACTGCATCATCGTGGTGTATTGGGGGATATTGCCCACTGCCGTGATGGTGGCATTGGGGAAAATGCTGCCCGCGATGGACTCGATGTCGCGCAGGTCCGCCTCAACCTGGGCGGAACGGTAATCGGACAACTCCACCATCAGTCGCAGGCGCTTGTACTCGTAGTCGGTCCAATACTCTGCCTCGGTTCCTCCGGCATTTTCGTACAGGAGCATCAGTTGCGCTACCTCCTCCTCGCTGTCCGGGATGCGGTAAAAGGCGGTGTCGCCCGAATGGAGCGTCTGATTCAGATCCTTCAGTATATCCAGGATGGAGGTGGTACGCTTGGTGTCGGGATAGGTCTCCACGTGACGGATGAGCTGCTCCAACTGACGCAGGTTGGCTGGCTGCTTGGCCTCATCATCGTCGGCGAACTCCACAACCAGGTCGTACGAATAGAGCGAACCAAGCTCGGATCGGCCCACATCCACTACATCCTTGACGTAAGGGACATTGTACCCCATCGTCCGCTCTATGTCAAACGAAGGCTGGATATCGGCCAAACCTACACACAACACCACGCAGATCAGCACGAAGAGGACGGTCACCCATCGGCTGTAACGTAACGTGAAGTCGCCCAGTCGGACCAACCACCCACTGAACAGTGTATCGCTGTCATCGGATACATCTCCGCTGACACGTCGGTCCCGACCAAATGACAACAGCACCGGAGTGACTACCAGGGTGACCAGCAGGACGAACAGCACGCTCATCGAACAAATGATGCCTGTACACTGCATCGGACGGATGGGGATGACCAGGAAGGACAACAACGAGACAATGGTGGTCAGGCCACAGAAGGTCATCGACCATCCTATCTCGGACAGACTCTCCACCAACGCACGTCGGCGCTCTCCATGCACGCGCATCCGCCCACGGAAGTAACTGAAGATGTGGATATTGTATGCTATCGAAACGGCAAAAGCCAATATCGTCGGCACCATCAGCACGGTGCTGTCCACGTACATCTGCGTCGCGCCCGCTATGCCGTAGGTGATGAACAATCCGCCTGCCACGGACAACAACGGTGCTATCATCCCTCGCAGTGACCAGGTCATCAACACCATCACCACCAGACAGATGATGACGGACCACTTCATCAGTCGGCCCATCTCTTGACCAATGAAGTCATTCTTGCGCGCCGAGACATAGGGCATGCCTGTACCACGCGGATGCAACGAGGCATACTCGGCCTTACTGATGATGCGGTGCACCTCCTGCCCCGTCACCATATCGGGCGAAACGGTACTGGTCGCCTTCCATACACTATCGGCTGGGAAGGGCCGCAGCTTGACCACTATCCACGACAACCGACCATCGGCCGAAACCAACTTACGTGCCACGTTGGGCTTGCTGTATGCTCGCGCCCGAATGCTATCCATGGCAGCCGTCCCTTCGGCAGGAATGACATCGGGCACTATCTGCTCGATGGTCATTCCCTCTTCATCGCCCACCATGAACTCTATGTCCGTCAGCGAGGTCACCTTGTCCGCATACGACAGACTATCGAGCAACTCTGCCGACAGTGTCCGCAGCGTCTCCAGATGCTCCCGCTTGAAGTGATCATCGCATTCGGTCAGTACTCCTATGAAATAGTCGTTGCCGAAATGCGACTTGAACTCATTTGTCTTGACCAACATCGGATCGCCCTCGATAAAATAGTCATCGAACGAAGTCTCCTTGACCATCTTCGACATTCCGACCATTGACAAAACCATAACTACGGCAAAAGAAGCCAACGCCAACCAGCGCCACTTCAATAGCCCCTTGGCATAACTGCCATACTTCTCATTGATCTTTTCTAATCTCATTGTTTCTAATCTATTTGTTAATAATTATTTGAAGGTCCTTTTTTTTGCATTTACTTATTTCATTATTTTAGTCCTTTATGCTTCTTTCCCTTCACCGCCATTCTCTCGTCACCACCATTCTCTTGTCACCGCCATTCTCCCGTCACAGTCATTCTCTCGTCACAGCCATTCTCTTGTCACAGCCATTCTCTCGTCACAGCCATTCTCTTGCCACCGCCATTCCCTTGTCACCGCCATTCCCTTGCCACCACCATTCTCTTGTCACAGCCATTCTCTTGTCACAGCCATTCTCTTGTCACAGTCATTCTCTTGTCACAGCCATTCTCTTGTCACAGCCATTCTCTCGTCACAGCCATTCTCTTGTCACAGCCATTCTCTTCTCACAGCCATTCTCTCGTCACAGCCATTCTCTCGTCACAGCCATTCTCT
>JAILKE010000010.1 GCA_024694125.1 Bacteroidales bacterium | reverse complement strand
ACAAGTTTATAGACATACTGACGGGTACAGCCAAGAAGAATGGCTGCTTTGGAAAAGGTCAGGTACTCCTGTTGTTGGAGTTCCATCATAGGTTCAACAGACCGAAAGAAATCCTTTTGCTTTCTCTTCCTGCTTTCCTTGGCTTGCTCGGCACATTCCTCCGAACAATACTTCTGTATTCCGCTGTTTGTAGTGAAAACCTTGCCACAATAGGCACACTTCCTTGTCTTTGGCATACTTGCAATATTTGTCGGTTCAACATTCTTGTTGTTGTACCTCGCCGCAAGTAATCACAAGTAAACTATCGTCAATCGTTGTCAACTTTTTCCACAATGTTGCATCGCTCAAAAGATGCTCGGAAATCTGTCAACCATTGTAATCTGTCGTCAAGTATTGTCAACTTTCTCCACGATGTTGCAAAAATAAAGCCTCGTAAATTCCCTGCGGTAGAAATACGTTGCAAAAATAATGGGAATTTCCGAAGCAACCAAAAACAACTCACGAAGTGTTAAAATCTAAAAGTCGTTGTGTTACAGTATTTTATATTTGGTTATTTTGTGTTGTTCATAGTAGTTTATAAGACTCTAAATACACATATAGAAAGCATAATCACCAATGCTTGTCACGCTGTTCGGGATGGTGATGCTCGTCAGGCCAGTGCAACCATCAAAAGTACGAGCGCCAATGCTTGTCACGCTGTTCGGAATGGTGATGCTCGTCAGGCCAGTGCAGTCACGGAAAGCATCACTACCAATGCTTGTCACGCTATAGGTCTTGCCCGAATACGTGACAGAAGAAGGAATGGTTACAGACCCAGTTATGTATGAAGAATTATAACTTTCATAAGTCACTTCCACCGTCAAGTCCGTGCTTGACGTGATGTCATAATACAATCCGCCGCTTTCAAAGTCGTAGGCGGAGGCAGATTGGCAGAGGAGCATCAATATGCCCGTCAGCCAAAGGGTGAGTAATATAATTCGTTTCATATATAAAACGGAAATTAGTGTGTTAAACAGATTGTTTAGCTATGTATTGATTGGTTTATAAATCAACGTGTTTTTATGGGTGCAAATATAATAAAAATATAATTATGACACAACGAATTGTCCAATTTTTTTATATATTCTCACTCTAACAACTAACATTTTTCCACAAAATACGTCTTCCGTGGCTGCGAATCCCCTACTAAAACAACACCTTCAGTCTGTCTGCATCTACTGTCATACCGACCTTCATCAACCTGTAGCTAATCTCCTGGATCGCCACCTTTTCCCCCTTCATAGACGTCTATGACCTCCCATACCTCCAGATTGTCATCCGAGGCATTCAAGAACTGTACTTCTGTTCATACTTGTACATTCGGTTGTGTTTATTCAAATATACAAAATTTACGGCGGTTTTCATTTTTATCTTATCATTTTATCACTCGATATGTCGGATGAACCTTATCTATTTGGATGGCGCGGATGTAATATGTTGCGTAAAAAGCCAAAATACTACATTGATTTCATGAAAAAGACGACAAACAAGGATTTTCTAGTCTCATTAATTCAAAATATTGGCAAAATATTTGATTGTTGCCGAAATTTTGTATATCTTTGTCCCCAACAAATGACATTTATAATGAAGAATTACAGTCAAGACATAATGGACTATGCTCTCTCGCATCCCCAATTCGGGTTGCATGAGCTATACTCATATCTTGATAAGGAAGGTAACAAGGATATATCCCACAAAACGGTTTCTTGGTATCTCACAAAATTAATAGAATCAGGAAAACTCCAAAGGGTGGCACATGGGAAGTATGCTATAGGGGCAAAACAGCAATTCTTGATAACCCCTACAGATGAACAGTTTAGCCTGAATGAAGAGCTTAAACAGAAATGGCCATTTGCCAACTTCTGCATATATAATGGTAGTATCATCAGCCCTCTGCAGCATCATCTTTCAGCCAATAATATCACATACATAGAAACTGAGCGAGAAGCTGTAACAGCAGTGTTTAACCATTTGAGGGATGAGGGAAAAGCCGCATATTTGCGCCCAACGCGCGAACTTATATATAATTATATAGACTTGTCACAGCCTTCCATATTCGTCAAGCCGCTTATCACAGAGTCACCCGTCCAAGAATGTAGTGGAATACTGGTTCCTACAATAGAAAAGCTTTTGGTCGATTTGCAGAAAGACAAAGACTTTTTCTACCTGCAAGAAGCAGAAGGCTTGAACATATTCCAAAATGCTCTATCGCTCTACTCTATCAATGAAAGTCGCCTTTTGCGATATGCAAGTCGGCGTGGTATAAGAAAAGAAATAAAAACAATTATCCAAACCATCAACTCACATGATTAGCAAAGAATGCTTCACCGCTGAATGGATTGCCCAAAAATCCACAGAATTGCAATACAATGACAAGAACCTCATTGAAAAGGTCATCCGTGCTTTTTCTTTGCTCGAAATGCTGTCTGCATCCGGTTGCCCTTTCCATTTCAAGGGTGGTACAAGTTTGATGCTTATTCTTGGCGGCGGTTCTCATCGTTTGTCTATCGATATCGATATCATGTGTCCACCTGGAACAAACATTGAAGACTATCTGAAGGACTACGCACAAAGCGGCTTTTTGGAATATCAACTCGTGGAACGCCGTCAAGCAGGGAAGGATGTACCGAAGAGTCATTCCAAGTTCTTTTATCAAGTGGCATTCAAGGGGCAATCTGATGTGACATCCTTCATCCTTCTGGATGTACTGTATGAGAATTGCCACTACCATAAGACAAATACCATAGATATCGTTAGCCCATTCATTAAACTGGATGGAGAGCCACTGAAGGTTGTTGTGCCTTCTGTTGAGGACATCCTCGGTGATAAGCTGACAGCATTTGCGCCAGAGACAACAGGCATTCCGTATTATAAGAACGATAAACTCACCACTCTAGAGATTATCAAACAGCTATATGATGTGGGGCGACTCTTCGACAGAATGCAGGACATTGGCACTGTATCACAATCATTCAAGGCCATTGCCGATGTAGAACTAGGCTATCGAAACTTGGGACATGACTTATCACAAATCTATGACGACATTCGACAAACGGCACTAAACATCAGCACAAGGGGCTTTGTTGACAAAGATAAGTTTGCTTTGCTACAAAAGGGTATCATCAACATCAAGCCTTTCATGTACAAGGGTGCTTACCGCATCGAAGAAGCCATTATTGATGCAGCAAAAGCCGCATACCTTGCCACACTGATAGAAACAGGTGGTGAAAACGTTGAGCGATTCACTGATGCACAATTATTAGGGGATTTGCTGATAAAACCTGTTTTAACAAGCAAACTGAACAAATTGCGTATCGGATTGCCAGAAGCATATTTCTATTGGGCTAAGACAAGCCAGTTGATGAAATAATGAATGTTCTCCAATTCTCGTCAATTCCCCAAAAGGGAGTGCATTCTTGTAATTCTCCAATTCTTGAGTTATTCTGTTGCCACATCATGAAATAGTATGACGGAAAAGGCTATTGCAAAGCTATATTTGAGGGGAAAGTCGATTCGCTGTATAGCGTAACTTATTGACCCATATAAAAGTATAGGCAAGTATAGGCAAAAGTATAGGGGGTTAAAATTTGGAGTAGTGAAAATATGGCCGTACCTTTGCACCGCAATTCAGCAGAAAACTCGAGAGTCTGGGCCCGACAGAGAGCCGCTGGATTAGGCAAGAACAATTATAGGGAACTAAAAAAACATTATTATGGCATCAGTAAAACCAATCGCAAGCAACGCGGAGAGAACGTGGATTTGTTCCGAGCTATGCTCGCGTGACCGAAGGGAACAACCCAGGGTGAGAATCCCGTTCTTAAAGCAACGCGGAGAGAACGGGATTCGAACCCGTGAAACCCTTTGGAGGTTTACACGCTTTCCAGGCGTGCCTCTTCAACCACTCGAGCATCTCTCCAAAGGAGGCATTGAGCCTCCCAAAATAATGTAAGCAATTTTTTCGGGTGCAAAGATAGTGAGTTTTTTTGATTAAGCCAAATAAATAATCTAAAAAATCTGTTATGTGGGTACTTTTGATATTGTTGATAAGTGTGGATAAGTTGATCAGACAAAAGAAAAATGAGAGAAAAAGATGCGTATGGAGGGCTCGGAAGGGCATATGGAGTGGAAACGTGCGGTTCCTTCGAGATATGGTCCTGAATAGGCCCAGATGAAGAAATCGTTGAGTTATACACCGAGTTATTCACAGTTATGAACCAGATATGAACAGTTATCAACAGATAAAAGATGAGATGTGAACAGGATGTGGACAACTCACATTCGAAATATTTGGCTATTGACGAAAAAAAGCGTACTTTTGCAGCCGCTTATCGCGTGGGGGCTATACCAGCGCAACGTTCATATACTAAACCAATCCACTATGACCACATATCCTAAACACTGGTACAAGTTGATAGGCACGATATGCGCCTTCCTCTTTTTATTTATGGTGTACAGGCGCGAGGCGCGCATACGTATGCATATAGAGAAATTGGATACGCGCGTGGCCATGCTGGAGAGATACACTGCAGCCCTGCAGGACCGAGCCAACGACACGACAAGGTGGCAGGGAGCCGCCGCACCAGTCGCAAGCCTACCCGTGGAGCGGAATGGATATACCCGAACATACGAGCGCAGCACCCGGCAGACTACACCCAAGGACACCGTCAGAAAACCAGCAGATCCGGACCTGTACCCCGGCAAGTACCGCGAAGTGGTACGGCTGGAGTTGAACACCATAGACAGCGCCACACTGGTGCGTGTGCCAGGCATTGGAGAGGGTACTGCACGCACGATATTGCGCTACAGGAAGCAACTGGGAGGCTTCTATTCGACCGACCAGCTGCGCGAGAAACTGACCTGGGACGGGGCACAAAAATACATGGACAGTTGGTGCAATGAGTGGTTCTGGGTAGATGAATACTTTATGCAGATGTTAGATATTAACAATCTATCATTCAAAGAATTGTTAAATCATCCATACCTCGAATTTAACGACGTAAAGGCCATCTGCCGCTGGCGAGACCGGTACGGTGCGCTGCGCAATGCGGCCGAACTGCAGCAGGTCCTGGGCGCCGACAGCGCAAAAATGGAGAAACTCCTCCACTATGTGGAGTTCACGGATGTCAAAAGATAAGTGACGGGAGAAAAAGTAGGAGAAAACGATAAGATTTTTAGGCTTTTCCTTGGCTGTTTCGAAGAAAAGGAGTACCTTTACAGCCGAAAAATCCGTCATTGTCGCCAAGTCCAGCCGGCAGCGAACGCCGCAGGCCGGGACCGTCCCCAATGCATTTAGCCACGAAGAGAAAAATCGCTCATGTCAGAATATCATATTCCAGTAATGCTCAACGAATGTCTGGAGGGTCTGCAGATCCGTCCGGATGGAACCTATGTGGACGTCACCTTTGGTGGTGGCGGTCATAGTCGCGCCATACTGGAACGGCTCGGTCCCAACGGCCACCTGTACAGCTTCGACCAGGATCCCGATGCAGAACGCAACATAGCGGGCGCCGAGGGCGACGTGACGACGGAGGGACGTTTCACCTTCGTGAGGAGCAACTTCCGCTACCTACGCAACTGGATGCGCTACTACGGCGTGGAGCACATAGACGGACTGCTGGCCGACCTGGGCGTGTCGAGCCACCACCTGGACGAAGCATCGCGCGGATTTGCCTTCAGACTGGATGCCCCGCTCGACATGCGCATGAACACCCGAGCCGGAATGACAGCTGCCCAGTTGCTGGCTGAGGCGAGCGAAGAGCAGTTGGCCCGCATACTGACCCTGTACGGTGAGCTGCGCCAAGCCAAGCGCATGGCTGCTGCCCTGGTCCGCGCCCGTCAGAAGCAGACCATAGCCACGACGGGCGACCTGCAGCAGATATTGCTCCCAATGATTGATCCCCGTGCCCAGAAGAAAGAGCTGGCACAGGCATTCCAGGCCCTGCGCATCGAAGTGAACCACGAGATGGCTGCCCTGGAGGAGATGCTGAACGGCGCCGTGCAATGCCTTGCCCCTGGTGGCCGACTGGTGGTGATGACCTACCACTCGCTCGAAGACCGCATCGTGAAGAACGTGATCCGTTCGGGTCACGCCGACGGCAAGATAGAACAGGACTTCTACGGCCGGATATTGGCCCCACTCAAGGCGGTCAACAACAAGCCCATCATGGCGACCGAGGCCGAGCAGGAGCAGAATCCCCGCAGCCGCAGCGCCAAACTGCGCATAGCTGCCAAGTTACCCACCGACAAAAACGAGAAGCAATGAAAGAGAAGATTGACTCGTGGTGGGAATCGATCAAGGCAGCGATAAACGGGGACGGCTCACCCCTCACAGCCGAATTCCTCCGCAGGAACCTGGGCAAGATCCTGCTGATACTGTTCATCCTGTACAGCCATGTGCAGATGCGCTACACCCACGAAGAGGTGATAGGAGAACTGGGCGTGCTGAAACGCCAGCTCGCCGACGTGCGTTATACCAGTATCGCCACATGGGGCGAGCTGACCAGTAAGAACAAGCCCGAGATAGTGCGCAGCAAGATAAGCGACAACGCACAGCTCATCTCGGCCGATGAACCGCCTATCGAAGTGGACTGACCCACCCCAAGACAGCGAGTGAAAAAGAGATAGATGAAACTGAACTTCAACAAACGAATCTACGTCATAGGCCTCGTCCTGCTGATATATGCCGCGATTACCTGGGTACAGGCATTGCGGACCCTCGTCATACACGGCGATGCCTACCGGAGCAAGGTGGAGCAGCTCAAGTTCAAGGCCAAGCCCATCGAGCCAATCCGCGGATTTATCTTTGCCGACGGCGGGGAACTGCTGGCAGGCAGTCTGCCGGAGTACGACGTATATCTGGAGTTCTATTCGACCACCAAGCCCGACTACCGTGGCAGGATCAACATCCCACACGACACGATAGCCGAATACTTCCGCCCAGGCGGAACAGGCAGCCGAGCATTGGCACACGCATTCTCCAACCCGGCACGCAATACCAAGAGCGCCGACCAGTTCGGCAACGAGGTACGCGCCGCCTACCGTCGCCGTGACCCGCACAAGCTCTTGCTGCGTGCCCTCCCCTACCTGGACTACAAGCATCTGAGGGAACAACCCTACTTCTGCAAGTCGTCCAACAGGAACGGCCTGGTGGTAGAAGAACGAGCCCATCGCTATCGCCCCTACGGAGAGAACCGCATGGCATCGGCCACCATCGGCACTGTCTATACCAAGTCTGGCGCCGACTCGACCCAACAGGCTGGACACGGCCTGCGCGGCATAGAGAAAGCCTACGACCACTACCTGGCAGGTACTCCGGGCCTGGGCTACAGGCAGAAGATTCGCCGATCGTACACCAACGTGACCATCGAGCCACCCGTGGATGGAGCCAACGTGCACACGACAATCAATGTCGAGATGCAGGAGATACTGGACTACGAGTTGAACAAACGTCTGCTGGACCTGCATGCAGCCGAGGGATGGGCCGCCTTTGTCGAAGTGGAGACCGGCAAGATCAAGGCCATATCCAACCTGCGCCGCGAGGGTGACCACTGTGTCGAGGACTACAACCACCTGTTCGAGGACCTGGTGGATCCAGGATCGACCTTCAAGACGGTCAGCTATATGATCCTCCTGGAGGATGAGAAGATCAAGCCAGACGACATCATCGACACGGGCAACTACCCGAACAACGAGTCGCCGTGGAAGTACCGTTCACAACGCATCAGTGACGACCACCCAGTGGGCCGCAACACGATGGAGGAGATGATAGTCCAGTCGAGCAACATCGGCGTGGCCAAGGCTACGACCAAGGCCTATGCCAGCGACCCACAGCGCTACCTGGATGCCATCGAGCAGATAGGGTTCCTGAACGACCGCCCGTTGAAGGACCTGGACCGCGACGAGATCAAGGCCTACGGCTACCTGAAACATCTGGAACTGCGCAATGAGTTCCCTGGTGCCCAGGCAGCACGCCACCGCCAGATAAACAGCAAGACGTGGAGCGGCGTATCGCTCGCACAGATCAGCTACGGATACGAGACACAGATACCGGGCATCTACATGTTGCAGTTCTACAACGCAATCGCCAACGGCGGCAAGATGGTGCGCCCCTACATCGTCGAGGAGGTGGAGAAGAACGGCAAGACGCTGTACAAGCAGAGCCCCACCGTCATCAACCGCAAGATATGCAGCCGCGAGACATTGCGCCATGTGCGCCGAGCCCTGGAGGGCGTAGTGGACCACGGTACAGCAGCCGGACGTCCGGCATCGGACCCCAAGGGACCACTGCCCGGCGTGAAGACCGACCGCGTGAAGATAGCGGGCAAGACGGGTACGGCACAGCGCCGCAACACGGTGACGGGCCGTTTCTCGGGAGCAGGCCACAACGTATCGTTCGTGGGATACTTCCCTGCCGACGAACCGCAATACTGCGGCATCGTAGTGATCAACACCTACGGCAGCGGCCATAGCAATGCCGGCGGCGGATATATGGCTGGTCCAGTGTTCCGTCACTTTGCCGAACGTGTCTATGCCCTGCATTGCCGACGCTCATTGCGCGACATCCCAGCCGATACGGTCAACGTAGAGCCGCACGTCAAGGAGAGTCCGGACCTGGACGGTGTAGTACCTGGCGTGATGCCCAACGTGAAGGGCATGGGAGCGCGCGACGCCCTGCTGATGCTGGAGACTGCCGGATACAGCAACGTCGAGATACAAGGCACGGGACGCGTCGTATCACAGAGCGGCAATGCTGGCCGCGTGGTACTGGTCCTGAAGTAAACCAGAGTCCGGACATCGGACAAAAAAAGAGAGAGATAAAACCTGCTGCACCCAGTTGCAGGCATCGAACAATAAAGACTAAAAAAAATCATCAATCGATATGAAACTAAGTACCCTTTTGGAACGGCTCACCTATCAGTTGGGCGGTTCGAAAAACGAGGAGACAGAAATAAAGAGCATCGAACAGGATAGCCGACGCGTACAGGAGGGCAGCCTCTTCGTCGCCGTACGAGGCACCACCGTGGACGGTCACTCGTTCATCCCACAGGTGATGAAGGCGGGCGCTGCTGCCATAGTTTGCGACCAGCAGTGGTACAACAGCGATGACGCCGCATCATGCCGCGACTGGCAGGGCGTATGGGTAGTGGTCGATGACTGCAACCTGGCCCTGGCCCAACTGGCATCGGCCTGGAACGGCTATCCATCGGAGCAACTCACCCTGGTGGGCGTGACCGGCACGAACGGCAAGACCACCATAGCCACATTGCTCTACAGCCTGTTCACCAAGTTGGGTTACCCCTGCGGTCTGCTGTCCACCGTGTGCAACTACGTGATAGACCGCGCCGTGCCAGCCACCCATACCACGCCCGATCCATTGGAGCTGAACAACCTGCTCCGTCAGATGGTCGATGAGGGTTGTGCATACGCCTTCATGGAGGTATCGAGCCACTCGGCAGACCAGAAGCGCATAGGCGGTCTGGACTTCGACGGCGGAATCTTCACCAACCTGACCCGCGACCACATGGACTATCACAAGACCGTCGAGAACTACCTGAAGGCCAAGAAATCCTTCTTCGACGGACTGAAGCCCGAAGCCTTTGCACTGAGCAATATGGACGACCGCAACGGCGAGGTGATGATGCAGAACACCCGCGCCCGTCGCCGTCTGTACAGCACTCGCGCTGCTGCCGACTACCAGGCCAAGGTGATCGAAGAGGCCTTCGAGGGAATGGAACTGCAATTGAACGGCACTAACATAGTGACCCATTTCGTGGGTAGGTTCAATGCTTCGAACCTGGCAGCCGTATATGGTGCCGCCATCGAACTGGGCGCCCGCAACGAGGAGGTGCTGGTACACATGTCAGAACTTGTGCCCGTCAATGGACGATTTGAGTCGATACGTTCGCCCAAGGGATTCTCGGCCATCATCGACTATGCACATACCCCCGATGCCCTCATCAACGTACTGGGTACCATACACGAGATACTCGACGCCAAGCAACAGGGCAAGGTCATCACCGTTGTGGGCTGCGGCGGTAATCGCGACAAGGGCAAACGTCCCATCATGGCCAAGGAATCGGCACTGCGCTCTGACCGCCTGATATTGACCAGCGACAACCCCCGATTCGAGGAGCCGCTCGACATCCTGCACGATATGGAGGTCGGCCTGGACGCTCCCGAACTGCGCGACAAGACCATCACCATAGCCGACCGCCGCGAAGCTATCCGCACCGCCGTAATGCTGGCACAGCAGGGCGACGTGATCCTGATAGCTGGCAAGGGCCACGAAGACTACCAGGACGTCAAGGGTACCAAACACCACTTCGATGACCACGAGGTTGCCCGCGAGGCCATGGGCCTGGCATAAGGCTATTATATCCCTACTATATCCCTATTATAACCCTTTTACCCACTCCCCCCTTTCACTCCCATTAATCACCCTTCAGAACAACAGATGTTATACTACCTTTTCAGATATTTGGACCAAGCGTTTGACCTGCCGGGAGCAGGCATGTGGGGCTATATATCGACCCGCGCCATAGCAGCAGCGATATTGAGCATCATCATATCAACCGGATTCGGCAACTGGTTCATCAACTATATGAAGCGCAGCAACAAAGTGGAGATGCAGCGCGATGCAGCCACCGACCCATTCAACGTGGGCAAGAAAGGTGTACCGACCATGGGCGGCATCATCATCATCGTCGCTACCATCATACCCTGTCTGCTGTTAGGTAGATTGCGCAATATCTATATGCTGATGATGCTCTTCACCGTGATCTGGTTGGGGATGCTGGGATTCGTGGACGACCTGCTGAAAGCCAAGACCAAGGAGTATGACCGTCTGCCGGGCCTGTTGCGTTTCGTGAGCGAGTTCCGCGGTACAAGCGAGACCTATCGGGCATCGAACAAGAACGGACTCCGTCCCGCATACAAACTGCTGGGACAGTTCCTGCTCGGCCTGGGCGTGGGACTGGTACTGTGGCTCAGCCCCGATGCCGTGATACGCGAAGGCGGAGAACTGATCAAATCGACCTACACCACCATACCGTTCGTCAAGTCACACAACCTGGACTATGCCGGACTGTTCGGGTTCCTCGGTCCCTGGCAACAGGCAGCCGGATGGGCCCTGTTCGTCATGGTAGCCACCTTCATCGTGATGGCTGTGAGCAACGGTTCCAACCTCAACGACGGCCTGGACGGTATGTGCGCCGGCAATTCGGCCATCATGCTGGTTGCCCTGGGACTGCTGGCCTACTTCTCGAGCCACGCCACATTCGCCAACTATTTCAACATCATGTTCATACCAGGGTCCCAGGAAGTGGTCGTCTTCATCTGCGCCTTTGCCGGTGCGATAGTCGGTTTCCTGTGGTTCAACAACTATCCAGCGCAGGTCTTCATGGGCGATACCGGATCGCTGGCCATAGGCGGCGTGATAGGCGTAGTAGCCGTCATCATCCACAAGGAATTGCTCCTGCCACTGATATGTTTCACTTTCCTGGCCGAGAGCCTCTCGGTGCTGATGCAGACCCATGTTGCCAAGTTGGGCAACAAACGGGGACAGAAATGGCGCGTCTTCATGCGCACCCCTATCCACGACTCGTTCCGTATCACGCCCCAGATCAAGGCCAACATGATCAATCAGGGCATCAACATCAGTCGCATACCCTTCCGCTGGATATGTGGTTGTCAGCACGAGAACCGCATCACCATGCGTTTCTGGATCGTGACATTGTTCACGGCGGCATTGGCCATCATGACTCTGAAGATTCGTTAAACACTTAATACTGAAGAAATAATTAGAACTACTATGAAAAGGATCGTCATACTGGGCGGTGGAGAAAGCGGCGCAGGTGCAGCCGTACTCGCCAAGGCAAAAGGATTTGATGTATTTCTGTCCGACATGTCTCCCATCAAGGATAAATACAAGGAATGGCTCGACAAGTGGGAAGTGCCCTACGAAGAGGGACATCCCCATACCGAATCATTGATACTCAATGCCGACGAGGTCATCAAGAGTCCAGGCATTCCACTGACTGCGCCTATCATCGTCGAACTGTTCAAGAAGGGCACACCGGTGATAAGCGAGATTGAGTTTGCCGGCCGATACACCGACGCCAAGATGATATGCATCACCGGCTCGAACGGCAAGACCACCACCACGATGATGACCTATCACATCCT
>JAILKE010000050.1 GCA_024694125.1 Bacteroidales bacterium | reverse complement strand
CAATATCGTGACGCTCTTTCCTGCCAACGTCACGCCACTACCCGATTCATCTATTGTCGGGATGCCCTTTATTGCTTCATAGACATTGTCGACACCTTTGTTTTCGTTCAGTCTGTTCATGTCATATACGAGCTTCCCCTTGGCAACCTTGACCACAGGGTGCTCGCCTGTCACCATGATGTCAGGCAGATTATGTATGATGCTGTCCATCTGGATGGAATCACTGTATGTCTGTGCAATGGATACGTCAAACATGGTAATACCGACGAATAACAGTAGGTAATATTTCTTCATAATCGTGAATAAGCAGCTTTGTTTTTCAATATTGGGCAAAGATACTAATAAAATCACAAACAACAACTCCTTCGGGCAGCGTTTTACAATAACAGGGAGGACTTCTCCTGATTTGCAATGTATGTATAACATAAACACTACTTTTGACCATCCAACCGGACTACGTTAATAGAAAGATTATCCCCCGAAAGTCGATTGAACTTTCGGGGGATGACTATTTCCTATCCATGCGCATTGGTCAAATAAAACAGCAAGCCACTGCACAGTGACCTGCTGCCGGAATAAAAACCGAATGTCCGTTAGTAATGACAGGAATTAAATAATGTGTATAAAAATGTGTAAAATGAAAACTTGCGATAATTTAAAAGGTCGATTATTCAACATAACATAATGATGTCTGTCTGGTATTATAGGGGAAAGACTACTGACGGGAGCCTTTCTTTTTCCTTTTGTGCCCAGATATTATATCGACTTCTTACAATTGTAGGCCAATGTGCACAGGGTAATCAAGGCACAGCAGGCGAACAGGGCAACATAGCCCCATGCCTCGGCCACATGGCCACATACCAGCGCGACGACGATGCCGCTCAGATGCGTGATGACTGTCTGCATCGTGAAGTCGGTGCCCTCCAGTCCCGGACGGACATGGTCCATGGCAGTGGTATAGACCACCACCGTGCTCAGACCATAACTGAACCAGAGCATCATCACGGCAGGAACGACCCACATGTGTGTGGGACCCATCCATTGTACCAACAAGAAAAACAGGGCGGTGAAGCACGACACGGCGGCAAAGAGGATGCGGCCCGTGCGTCTGCCCCATCGGACCAGGATACGACCGCTCAACAACGATGCCACACACGCAGCTGCCGAACCTGCTATACCGCTCCACATACCTATCTCCTGCATGTCGTAACCCAGGTCGACCATCCAGGGACGGAGCATGGAGAGCATGCCGATCAGTCCGGCATAACTGAGCGCCAGGAAACCTACCTGGGGCCAAATCTCACGTCGGGCAAAGAAACTGACAATCGAGGTCCAACGCACCGGCTCACTGTGCTGCTTGGGTGCGATGGTCAATGTCCGGTTGCGGTACAGCGGCACCAATGCCACCACCACGAAGAGCGCCAGACAGGGCAAGATATAGTTCCAGCCATAGCGCTGCAACAGAGCCAACAGCACGCCACTGCCCAACAATGTGGCGCAGAAGCTGCCCAGGGACTGCATACTGTTGACCAATCCCTTCTCCCTATGTCCGAACGAGAGCACTGCCAGTGCATCGGTGGCGATGTCCTGTGTGGCTGATGCCACGAACGAGAGGAAGATCAGACCAATGACCAACGGAAAATGTAACTGCAAGTCCAACAATCCCACCACCAGGATGATGGCGGCATAGATGCCCTCGCTGACAAAGATGCAGCGGCGGAAACCCTGCAACGTATTGCACCTCCGGTCCACCCACGGCGACCAGAGGAACTTGAGCACCCACGGCAACTTGATGACCTGCAACATGGCTATGGCGGACAGCGAGAACGATGCCTGACGCATGGTCACCTGCAATGCCGTCGAGAAGAACGTCATAGGTAATGACTGCGCCAAGTACAGGCAGAAGAATGTCAGCAGGTCGGGCCTGCGGAAAAATGATTTCATATTTTATTAAGGGAGGGGATTTATTGTGCAATCCTACTTGCTACATCGCACGCCTGCTTGATGCGGTCGCCCATGCCGATACCGTCGCGCAGATTGCCTGCAATGGTGAGTGTGGGGAACTGCCGCTCGACTCGCTCGATGGCAGCGAGGCGGGCTGGGGTGCGCACGTCGTACTGAGGTATGGCGCGCTGGTGGCGGAAGATACGGATAGCATCAGCCACCTTGCCGGCGGGATAACCGAGCATCTCGTGCAGCGAACGATTGACGAGATCGTGCAACTGGGCATCGGACATATCCAGATACTCGGGATGACGCGCTCCTCCGATGAAGTAAGCCATGGCGGCACCCTGCTCCGGCGCACGACCCTGGAAACAAGCCGAGGGGAAGAGTATGCCGAGCATATCGCGATGCTCGCGCGAAGGCACCAGACCACCGAAGGCTCGCCACTGCACGCCACCGCAATCACGTATGCCCACTCCCACCTGTACCACTGGCGCATAGTAGAGATAACTCATATCGGCCATCACGTCGGCTGAGACGAAAGGCAGCAGTTCCGGCAAGGAATAGGCGCCACAAGTGGTGACTACGTGCGCTGCCTGCATGGTGACGGGTCCTGTGGGCGACTCATAACTGACGTTCCACCCATCCTGTCCATCGGGCAAAACGGTGATATGCTGTGCGGAGGTGACCAATCGCTCACGGCCTATACCCTCAGCCAGGGCATTGACCAACGCCGAGAATCCTCCCTGAGCGGAAAAGACCTGCTTGGTAGCCTTGCGGTCGCGTTCGGTCTTGGGCAACTTGGCCTTGGCTATGCTGCCGCGTACGAACGAACCGTAATCCTGTTCCAGGGCATAGAGTCTTGGCAATGCCCAGCGGGTGGGCAGTCGGTAGGGATCGCCGGCATAGACGCCCGACAGGAAGGGATCGACGGCATAATCGACGAACGACTTGCCCAACCGGCGCTCGGCCAGACTACCGACACTCTCGTCGGGGTCTGTGCCACGGCTGCGCCAAGGCTCGCCCAAGATGCGCAGTTTGTCGTGCCAGGTGAACAGCGGAGTGCGGATAGCGCTGCCCAATCCGGATGGCAGCGGATGGAAACGGTCTCCCTTCCATATCAGTCGGCACTTGCTCGATGCCTGGGCTGTCTCCAACTGACAACTGCCGCCCAACTGCTCGAACAGTTCGGCGACCTCGGGATACTTGATGACACCGGTATTGGGGCCGGACTCGAAGATGAACTCTCCGTCACGCACTGAATTGATCTGACCGCCCACACGGTCTTGTTGTTCGAGGACCAGCACATCTACTCCCTTGCGTCTCAACTGATAGGCACAAGTCAATCCCGTGATGCCGGCACCGATGACGACGACTTTGTACATTCGCTATTTATAATTGATAATTGACAATTGACAATTGATAATTGATAGACCTCTAACGAACAACCGGTTATAATTGACAAACCTGTTTCTATCAACTAATTTCCATTAAACCTTAAACATTAAACCTTAAACATTTAACCTTAACCCAACCAGTTTAACAGCGAACTGTTAAACTGGTTTAGAGAATTGCTTCACATTGTTCTGCATGATTGGGTCAAGGGCCGCACACACATTGCGGACGAAGGGGTGACCATCGGCCGTCATGCTGATGCCATCCTGCTGCAGGGTGATGATGCCGTCCGACTGCATCTCGGCCAACTGCTGCTGGTCATAGTGCAGGGCGGCAAAGACCTGTTCGACAGTGATGCCCAACGACTGGGCAATCTCTGGCCACGACACCGAGTAGTTGCACATCAGCCGCTCGATGACCTCCTTGGTGATGCACTCCTGCGCCGTGAGGCAGTAGCCCTTGCGCACAGGCAGACGGCCCGCCTCGACCTCGGCGATATACTCCGGGATGTCCTTGCTGTTCTGCGCATAGGCGTCGTGCAACTGGCTGATGCCCGTCACACCGAGGGCATAGACCTGCCCGGTGGTGCGACGTGTGCAGTAACCCTGGAAATTGCGGTACAACAACCCCTCCTGCAGCGCCTGGTAGAGTTCGTCCGTAGGGAGGACGAAGTGATCCAGTCCGATGCTCTGATAACCGGCATCGTGCAAGAGCGCAGTCGCCCTACGGGCCATCTCCTGCTTCACTTCGGGCACCGGCAGTCCGTGGCGCTCCAGCACCAGTTGGCGCTTGAAGACCCACGGCACGTGTCCGTAACTGAATGTGACCAGTCGGTCGGGATGCAGTTCGATGGCGCGCTCTATATTATGGGCGAACGACTCGGGGGTCTGGTAGGGTATACCATAGAGGAAATCCATATTGACCGACGCCCCTGCCCCACGCAGCACAGACATGACCTGGGACAATGGCTCGGCGGACGGTACTCGGCCCACTGCCTGAAGCACTTGCTCGTCCATATCCTGCACTCCGATGCTGAAACGGTTGAAGCCGCAGTCGCACAACGCCTGCCAGTCGGACAGACTGAGATAACCGGGATGACACTCGATGGCTATCTCGGGACGCTCTATCGTGGGGAAGAGCGACAGGAGATGTTCATTGAGCCCTCCCAACACCGAGGCGGACATGGCCGTCGGACTACCACCACCATAGTGTATCTGACTGATGGGACGCGTGCGGTCCAAGTGTGCCGTCACCAGGTCTATCTCCCGGTGCAGCGCATCGACATAACGACGCACTGCCTCGCCATCACGCGGCATCAGGTAGGAGTTGCACCCGCAATAATGGCACAACCTGCGACAATAGGGCATGTGCAGATAGAACGACACATTGCGGCTGCCCTCTCCATTGGACTGCTCTATGTGCTGCAACCATTGCTCGCCATCCATCTGACCGAAATAATTGGCAGGCGGATAGCTCGTATAGCGCGGAACAGAGACGTTGTATTTGGATAATAGCATTTTATAGGAAGTGACAGGGAAGTGACAGGGAAGTGACAAGGAAGTGACAGGGACGATACAATCGACAATTTGGTTTCGCGGAGCCCATTAGACCCATTAAGCCCATTAGCCCCATAAAGAACCCATTCAGCCACCCATTCAGCCACCCATCAGAACCTTACATCCACCGTGACGCCCATGGTCATAGGCTTGCCCTGCTGGGCATACTTGGCGGACGAGGCGAAGTAATAGCTCAGGTAGTCGGTGTCGGTGAGGTTCTTGCCCCACAGTTCCAGGGTATAGGCACCCTTGACCAAAGCGACCTTGGCACCGAGCAGCGCATAGAATGGCTGAACCTCCTGATTGTCCTCGACCCAGTAGAGCTTGCCCATACCGGTCACGTTGGCCGTGATCGAGATACGGTCCAGACCGCCGCTGGGATAGATATCGTAGTTGGCCAATGCCGAGAGCGTATGACGTGGCACCATAGGGGTCATCTTACCGCTGTAATCCACTGTCTCGCTCTTCTTGTAGTCGAGAAACTGAGCATAGGTGTAGCCATAGCTGCCCTGGACCAGGAGGTTCTCCAATGGACGGACGCGCAGATTGGCCTCGATGCCCTTGCTGTTGGAGTGACCTGCATTATAGATGATGTTACCCACTCCAGGCACGGTGCGGTTGATGTGCTGGTCCTCCCAGTCGATATAGAACAGGGTGAGGTCGCCGCTGATGGTGCGGTCGGCATTGGCCAGACGCACACCTGCCTCGTAGTTCCAGTTGTACTCGGGCTTGTAGGTGCGCTCGGAATCCGTCTGGAAGGTTGTATTGAATCCACCTGCCTTGTAGCCACGGCTCACATTGCCGAAGAGGCTGTTCTGCTCGTTGAACTGATAGAGCAAGCCGAACTTAGGAATGAACTCAAAGTTCTCCATCTGGGTACGCTTGTTAGGCTGTACGGTCTCGGTGCCGGTAGAGCGCGACAGGACAGTCAATCCATACTTCTGACGACTGTGCTCGTAGTCCAGACGTGCGCCGACGGTGGCGGAGAGGCCGGCTACCAGATTGTACGACAACTGGCCGTAGATAGCGGCACTCTCCGTGGGCAACGTGTAACGAGAGGTCTGCAGACGGTTCATCGTAGGAACGATATAATCGGTGCACTGGGTCTGGTTGTAGTGCTGTACGAAGCCGCTCACGCCAGCTACCCACTGCAGACGGCCATCGTCCTCGGACTTGAGGGTCAACTCCTCGCTCACTACATTATTATTGATGCCATTGGTCACAAAGTAGAGGTCATTGGCAGTGAAGTCCTGGTCGATGCGCTGGTCATCGTCGATATGTTCGAACGAAGTCTGGCTGTTCAGGCTCCAACCGTCGCCCTCATAACGCAGGCGCAGACCGGTGTGGCTGATGAGTCGCTCGTAACCGCTGGCGCGGTTGTAGGTGATGGGGGACAACTCTCCAGTCGTCACGTCGTATGGTGCATAGGGATAACCGCCCTGGTCGAGGTAGTCCAACTGCGAGGTGAAGCGCAACTCCCAGTTATCGGCAGGACGCCAGTAGAAAGCTACCTTGCCTCCAGCTGCATCGAGCGGATCGGTCTTCTCGTCGAGGGTCTCATTGTCGAAGAATCCATCTGTATGCTGGTAGTAGGCACTCACGTTGTAGCCGACGTTCTCGCCTGCCTTGCCGTAATGCGATGCCTGGGCATGCAATGAGTTGTAGTTGCCATAACTGAGGCGCGCACGTGTACCTTGATAATCAAATGGTGAGTAGGTATGTACACTGATCAGACCACCTAACGTATTGCGGCCATACAATGTACTCTGTGGACCACGCAGCACCTCGATGCTGCTCACATCGAGCATATCCATATCGAAGGACGAAACCTCGAAACGGGGCATTCCGTCTATGTAGTAACCTACTGCCGAGCCCTTGACCTTGGACATCACACCACGGATGGAGATGGGACGCGTCTGGCGCGAACCATACTCGGGGATGAAGACATTGGGCAATACTCCCGACAGGTTGCTGACCTCGGCCACGCTGAGTGCCTGCAACTGTCCTGCGGATATGACCGAAGCCGACAGAGGCGCCAGATTATGCTGGTTGACTCTCTCGCTCACCACGACTGCCTCATCAAGGCTGTACAGGCTCAGGGTATCATAAGGTGATTCACTGTTCAATGGATTGAGTTCGGCACTTGCCAATACGGGTGCCGAACCAACCATTGAGAAAAATAATGCACACAATACATTCACATTCATAAAACTATTCTATAAACTATTCTAAATTTAATCTTTTGGCGGCGCAAAGGTACTGACTTTCGCCATTTTGGACAATCCTAATTTATGAGGATTTGCATAAAAAGACGGTCAGATTGTAAGATTATATGAATGGTGTCAAGGCATTGATAGGCAATTATAGCTTTGCTATTGTGGCGAATGGACGATTGAACAATGTCTCTAAACGCAAAACAAGCAAAAAAAACAACTATTTTCAAAAAAATATTCCTTCAATTGCTTAATATTCAATAATTATTTATATCTTTGCAGCACCATTGAGTAAAATTACTCAGTCCATTGAGTAAAATTACTCAGTCCATTGAGTAATTTTCTTAAAACATATATAATTATGTACAGGAGAAGCAGTTACGAGACTATCAAAAGTCGCATTGAAGAACCTCGCAAGTTCATACAGGTCATTGTTGGACCACGTCAGATAGGCAAGACTACCGTGGTAGCTCAGGTTCTGGACGATATCCAAGTGCCTCACATCTTCCTCTCGGCAGACAATGTACCAGCCTCTCAAAGAGACTGGGTAAGCAACTGCTGGGAATCGGCCCGTAGCCAGATGGCATTACAGAAACATGAGGAGTTTCTACTGGTCATTGACGAAATACAAAAAGTCAACAACTGGAGCGAAGCCGTCAAACGGGAGTGGGACAAAGATACATTGGACCACCTGAACCTCAAGGTGGTGCTGCTCGGTTCGTCGCGCGTCATGCTGGAACGGGGGTTGTCCGAGTCTCTGGCTGGACGATTTGAAGAAATCAGGATGACTCACTGGACGTATGCAGAGATGCGCGATGCCTTCGGATTAACGTTCGAAGAGTATGTCTATTATGGCGGTTATCCAGGTGCAGCCGATTTCATCAAGGACCAAGTCCGCTGGGAGCAATACATAGGCAGTGCCATCGTCGATGCTACTCTCAATAAGGATATCCTCCAGAATCAGGTCATCACCAAGCCGGCACTGCTGCGCCAGACATTCGAACTGGGTGCAGCCTATTCGGCACAAGAACTGTCTCTATCCAAACTCATAGGTCAACTCAATGATGCTGGCAACACAACGACGCTCTCCAACTACCTGCAGCTGCTCTCGGATGCGGGTATGCTGTGCGGACTACAGAAGTTCGCCAACGACCAAGCGCGCAAGCGTAACAGTGTGCCGAAGTTCCAGGTTTATAACAATGCACTGCGCAATATCTATAGCGAACTGCCCCTGACCGAGGCTTGCGTCCGTCCCAAAGAGTGGGGACGCTACCTGGAGTCGGCCGTCGGCGCGTTCCTGACCAGCCAGGCTTTTGTCTATGGTTACAAGGTCTATTATTGGCGCGAGGGCAATGATGAGGTCGATTATGTACTGCAACACAAAGGCCGCATCGTGGCTATCGAGGTAAAGGGTAATGCAGAACGTACCACCACAGGCATGGCAGCCTTCTCTGAGCACTTCCATCCCCACCGCCTCCTGCTGGTGGGCAAAGAGGGGATTGCCCCTGAGGATTTCCTGTGCTGTGATCCGATGGAGTTGTTTTAGTGAATAAGTATTGTCCTTTAATACCCAAACTTTTATAAATAATATAAAAAGATTTGGAGAATAGCGCAAAAATGATTAACTTTGCGGCCGAATTTATCCTTCCTAAAGGGAAAATCAAGGAATACACATTCCCCCACAAGGAAAGTAATTTGTAATTAGTAATTTGTAATTTATTTCACTATATTATGAACAAGCCTGTCGTATTGAGTGGCATTCGTTCTACTGGACACTTGCACCTGGGCAACTACTATGGTGCCTTGCGCAACTTCGTCGAAATGCAGAATGACTATGATTGCCGCTACTTTATCGCCGATTATCATTCTCTGACTACACAGCCAGACCCAGCAGTGCTCAACCCGAACGTGCGTAGCATCCTCGCCGAGTACCTCGCTGCAGGAATGGACCCCGAGAAGTGCATCATCTACATACAGAGTGACGTTCCCGAGACCTGCGAGTTCTATACATTGCTCAACATGCACGCCTATCTGGGCGAGTTGGAGAAGACTGTCAGTTTCAAGGACAAGGCCCGCAAGCAACCGAATAACGTCAACGCCGGACTCCTCACCTACCCAGTGCTGATGGCAGCAGACATCCTGCAGCACAAAGCCAACTTCGTACCTGTAGGCAAGGACCAGTTGCAGCACCTGGAGATGGCTCGCAACTTCGCCAACCGTTTCAACCACTTCTACAAGACCGACTTCATGGTCGAGCCCAAGCCATACGAGGCCAAGGGTGAACCAATCAAGATCCCAGGACTGGACGGCAGTGGCAAGATGGGCAAGAGCGAAGGCAACTGCATCTACATCAACGACGATGATGCCGTAGTCATCAAGAAGTTCAAGAAGGCCGTTACCGACATGACTCCTACTGAGCCTAACTCGGAGATGAACGAGCCAATCAAGAACCTCTTCTACTTCCTCAAGCTCGTCAGCACGCAGGAGGTCTATGACCAGTTCCTGGCTGCATGGAACGACTGCTCTATCCGCTACGGCGACCTCAAGATGCAGATTGCCGAGGATGTGCTCAAGGTCACTCGTCCTATCCGCGAACGCTACAACGAGATTTACGCCAATGCCGACTACCTCAACAAGGTACGTGAGGAGGGTGCAGAAAAGGCTCGTGCCATCGTCCGCAAGAACGTTGAGGAGATGCGCCAACTGATGGGATTCAAGAAATTCTGATAGCTTGCCACCGCAACAGAAAAGAAATTTTAAGGAAACAATAAAAAACTCCGCTCGACATCTATTATCGAGCGGAGTTTTTTATGGATAAAGCTGTGAAACAGGAATCACTTGATTTCAAACGGAGCGGCAGGCAGACCCGTCGAACCATACAGTGTAGCAACAGGATCGTCGTCCCAGGCATAGCGTACTGACTGAGGTGCAGCTACATTGGGGGCAGATAGTTCAATCTCCTGCACAGTGGCACTGGCTTGTTTGGGCACGATGTTGGCCTCTGCCCAATAGTAACGGCCGTCGGCACCGGCTACCTTGAAGCCCTGCAGACGTTGGCCATCGGTACGGACAATGCCGTGAGAAGTATGTTCCTCGCGGGCAGGAGCAATGCAGAGCGAGTCACCCTTAGCTACACGGAAAGTGACGATAGCCTTGTTGCCCTTATATCGGACACTCTCGACGACAGGGCCCTCGGATATCAGTTGCTTCTCACCGCGCAGACGACGCATCTGTAGCGCAGCACGGCGGGCAGCCTCTTTCTTGTTGAGCGGATGAATGTCGTTCCACTCACCCAGGTCGGTCATAGTAACCAATGCAGCATCCTGCATGGCCAATGTACCACGGCGCTGAGCCTCGCGCAGTTCAGCCCAACCGCCATAGTAGTTGGCATCGTCGTGCCGCTGCATGAAATTGGCCAATGTAAAGACCACAGCAGGAACCTGTCCGAAGCTGTTGCGCCAGTCATTGATCATGGCAGGCAACAGACGGGCATACTCAGCATGTCGGCCCACGTTGGTCTCACCCTGATACCAGAGGATGCCGGCAATCTTGTAAGGGAGCAGCGGGTGAATCGTATTGTTGTACAATGCAGCCGCCTTGCCATTGTTCACGCCCTCCACACCAGGCTGATAGGGCATCAGCAGACCACGCTGCATACGGTACTCGCCCTCCAGGTCGATGTAACTACCTCCGTGGAACAGCACGCGATAGGGTTTGTCCTGCACGAACTTCTGTGGATTGCCGTTGGTCTTGAGACGGATGCAGAGCACGTTACGGCCACGCTTCAGGAAGCCCTCCTTCAGGGCATACTTGCGTGGCGGGTACTGATAACCGGTCTCGCCCACCTTGACGCCATTGATATAGCATACATCGGCATCAATGAGACAACCCAGTCGCAACAGCGAGTCACGACCCACCAGGCTGTCCGGCACCATGAACTCCTTACGCAACCAGAGCGAACCCACCCAACTGCGACCATTTTGTTGTCCGATGTTCGGGTCATACTGGTGCACGGTTTCCCACTTGCTGTCGTCATAATCGACCGCCATCCAACGCTCCTGGATGCCAGGGTCCTCGCTCTCATATATCTTATTATATACCTGGCCGATGGCACGGTTGATCTCGGCATTACGCCTCAGGTAACCTGGCGTACGCAGACGGTTGATGTCGAGCATAGCCATAGGAGCCTCGCGCGACAGGACAGGTTCGCTGCACCATGCCAGGATATCACTGCCGCCCATGCTGCTGTTGATGATACCCTGCGGTACACCCGTAGCGCGGTACATCTCCTTGGCATAGAAGTAACTGATGCCCGACCAGTGGCCGACGTGAGCAGGAGTCATATCCTCCCAGCCGTAGAAGCCGCCGAACCGAGATACATCATCCTGTGGACCATCGGCTATGGGCGTACGGGCGAACTGAATCAAGTGAATCTTAGGATTGCTGTCCGTATCAAACTCCTCCTTGTACAAATCAACCAGACGGGCGCAGTGCAGATCCATGTTAGACTGTCCCGAGCAGAGCCACACGTCACCCACATAGATATCATCCAGCTGCAGTTCGTTGATCTGCATCGTATAGGGACCACCCACCATACGTCTGCGGGTAGTAGGTATGGCTACCTGCCATTGGCCCAGACTATCTACCTGAGCCACATAACTTTTCTTGAGGAACTTTACCTCGACGCTCTTGCCAGCCTCGCCCCAGCCCCACACACGGGCAGTATCGCCACGCTGCAGCACCATGCCCGAACTGATGAAGGCAGGCAGACGTACAGAGGCAGATTCAGCGGGCTGCGCAGTGGCATTGGAGATACCGACTGCGAGCAGAGGCAGCAATAGAGAGAAACATTTCATAGTTAGAAAGAAAATAAGTTTTGATCAGTAAAGAGCATTTTCTCCTGGGGGTATTGTTAATGCTCTTTGGATAACAGAATTAGGGAAGTCACATGATTCCCGTTAGATTTTGGTTGCAAAGTTAGGGAAATAAATTCAAAGAGACGAACAAAATTGTAACATCTTTACTTCACATTTGTTACTTTTGTGTAGTAAAGATGTTACAATTTTGTTCGCTTCTTTAGATTTATTTCGTTAACTTTGCAGCAAAATTCTATTGGGAAACGATTGGCTTTCCCTAAATCTATTATCCATAGAGTATTAGCATTGCCCCCGGTGATGATGCTCTCTTCTGATCAAAACTTATTTTCTTTCTAACTATGAAATGTTTCTCTCTATTGCTGCCTCTGCTCGCAGTCGGTATCTCCAATGCCACTGCGCAGCCCGCGGAATCTGCCTCTGTACGTCTGCCTGCCTTCATCAGTTCGGGCATGGTGCTGCAGCGTGGCGATACTGCGCGTGTGTGGGGCTGGGGCGAGGCTGGCAAGAGCGTCGAGGTAAAGTTCCTCAAAAAG
>JAILKE010000088.1 GCA_024694125.1 Bacteroidales bacterium | reverse complement strand
GCCTTCATTCTTGCTGCAAGATACTTTAGGCGCAAGAAATAAAGAGGCAGATGTCGCAAGATACAAAAATAAGTCCCAATAAACAGCCGTTCACATGCTGTTTATTGGGACTTTAATCATGCTTCAACCTCGAAGCAATTTTTATTTTTTTATGTACGTTTCGTTTTGAAAAATCGGTACATTTCGTTTTGGCGATTATAGAAGGAGGGAACGACCAAGGTTATTTGTCTCGATTCGTTCAATTCGGTGATTTATATTTTCGCATTCGTGCATTTCGTGGTTAATCAATAAATACAATTCAATGATAAACAAACATATAAAGCAATTTACAGCAGAATTGTCTCTCCCCATCGGGGTCCTCGCAGCAAAAAGAAGGGTTAATAACCCTTCGCGAGAAGACGAACCTTTAGGTGAGGGGATAATCGGGTGGGGGGCTTCTCTCGCGCAGGGCATTGTCCTGCTCGGTTGCCTCTGGTTCACCTGGCAGAATGTGGCGGTGCGCTGGAGCGAGGCAGAAGCGACCTTGACAGGGATGATTCCAATACTTGGAGTCATCGGAGCCGTGCTGTTGGTGTGGAAACGCCGTCAGTGGCATTGGACAAGCATCGACTCCTGGACTGCGGCGTGGACCCTGTGGTGGTTGCTGCGCCTCTGGACAGGAGGCGAATACCCCTGCGGCACAACCGCCCTCAAAGTAATGTGGATGGTGCTGCTCTACGTGGTGCTCCGCCTCTGCCTGACAGGTTGTGGCCGTAACCTACTGACGGTGTGGGCTTTCCTGCTTCTGGTGGGCGGTGTGGTGGAAGCCCTTTGGGGCATAGGACAGATGATGGAAGGGTCGAGCCGACACTCCAATTACCTGCTGACGGGCAATTTCCTCAACCCCGGTCCCTACTCCGCCTACCTGATGATAGGAGCGGTGGTGGGGATTTGCTGCACGAAGAAAACTTCGTACGAAAACGAAGACAAAAACGAAAACGAAAACAAAAACGAAAAACCCTCTCTGACTCCCCCGAGGGGGAGGATTTATCCCCTTTTGACCATGATTATCAAAGGCATGACCCTCGTCTGCCTGGTGATGCTGCCAGCCACTTGGAGTCGGGCCGCCTGGGTGGGCACGGGACTGCTGGCATTATGGTTGCTATTGCCCTATTATAGGCGATGGCGCTGGTGGGTATGGGGCGGACTGCTGGTCCTGGCCATCCTTGTCTTCTACGTCAAACAGGGGTCGGCTGAAGGAAGACTCATCATCTGGACATCGGCCCTGACCTCCTGGGGGCAGCAGCCCCTGCTCGGTGTCGGCATCGGCGGCTTCAAACATGCCTGTGCGGAGGGCATGGCCATGCTCTATGCCCGTGACCCGCAGGCACTTGACCTCTTCCGCTCGGCGGGAGTGTCGGAGTATTCGTTCAATGCCTTGGTGCAGGTCTTGGTGGAGCAGGGTGCGATTGGTGCAGTGCTCTGCCTGGGTTGGACATTAACCCTGCTGTGGCGGCTGTACCGGACGAGCCGTCCCCTCTTTGCCGGCATCCTGGCGCTGCTGCTCTTCTCCTGTTTCTCCTATCCCTTCGAGATGTTGCCCTACAGCATCATCCTGGTCGTAAGTACGGCGCTCTGTGCATCGGCCCATACCCCCAAAGAGGAAGAGAAAAAAACTGCCACCAACACCCGTTGGGGGTATGCCCTGACATTGGGCATCGTGGCCACATGCCTGTCTCTGCCCCTTCACTCGGAGACCCTGAAACGGCAGGAAGCAGCCCAGGACGCGGAACTGGTCACGGGTATGCACGACCCGTTCTTCCTCAAAGACTGCTGGGAACTGCTGCCCACCGAGAGAGACGACCCCCGCTTCCTCTTCAACATGGCGAAGATGCTGGAACAGAAAGAGCGATGGCGCGACAGCAATGCCATCCTGCGCATGGGCACTCAGGTGTGCGGCGATCCGATGTTCTATGTTCTGATGGGCAACAACTACCGCAAGATGGAGATGAACGACCTGGCAGAAGAGGCCTACCGCAAAGCCTTCGCCATCCTGCCCAACAGACACTATCCGCTCTATCAGCTGATGTTGCTCTACGAAGAAACAGACCGCCACGAGGATGCCCGACGGATAGCTGAACGCATCATCAATATGCCGCCTAAAGTCAAGTCTCCTGCCACGGACGAGATGCAGCAAAAAGCTTGGGACCTACTCGCTGCCGAGAACTTATTTTCCATCGACGATATACTGATACCAAGATAAATTAACAATTAACAATGAACAATGAACAATTAACAATGAACAATGAACAATTGGAAATTTTAAAAGGACACGAAACGGACGAAACGTTCAGATATCATAACGATATTCGCGTTCGTTTCATTCAGCGCTCCCCAAAAAGATATTAAATACTTAAGAATATGGAAAGAAAATTTTGTCATATAAAGAATAATGTGTATATTTGCAACCGCAAATAGAGACTTTAATCATTACCGAAAACAACAACCCTTAACTTGACTGAAAGGTGAAAAAACATTTCAGAATATTGCTGATAGTGATTGGTACATTCTCCACTATACAGGGGAATGCACAAAAAATGAACCTGAATGATGCCATACGCATCGCTCAGGAAAACTCGTATGCCGCCAAGGTGGCCGAATACTCGTACCTGGCGAGTTACTGGAACTGGCGTTCGTTCAAGGCAGAGTTGCTACCCGCAGTGAACCTGAATGGCTATCTGGCTGGATTCGACCACTCGCTGGTGGAGACGCAGAAATACGTGGATGGACAGGTCGTAACGGACGTCGGCAACATCAACAGGATGCAGAACTACATGACGTTGTCCGTCGATCAACAGATTCCTGCCACAGGCGGCAAGGTGTCGCTGCAATCGTACCTGCGCCGACTGGATCAATTCTCGTACGATGAGACGACCTGGACCTCCAACCCTATCCGCATCAGCTACACCCAACCCCTGAAGACGTACAATTCGCTGAAATGGGACAAGAAAATTGCCCCTATCGAATATCAGATTGCCCAACGCACCTACCTATCGGCCATGCAGGACATCGCCATCCGGGTGACAACGCTCTTCTTCAACGTACTGGAGGCTCAATCGAACTACAAGATGAGCGTGGCGAATCTGGCGGAACGCGACACGTTACTGGTCACAGCGAAAAGACGTCTGGCGCTGGGCACGATGTCGAAGTCGGACGTGCTGCAACTGGAACTGTCGCAACTGAATGCGCGCGTGGCGGTGAACAACAACCGACTGACACTGGAGGACAGGATGTACTCTTTCTTCTCCTACCTCAGGGTCACGGAATATGAGCAGGCGGAACTCATCCCTCCATACTATGTACCCGAAGTGTTCCTGTCGGCAGAAGAGGTGCTGGAAAAGGCCATCACCAACTCGTCGCATTCCCTGGAACAACGGCAAGCCATCCTCTCGGCGGAACAGTCGTTGGCCCAGGCGAAGTCGAACAAGGGTCTGCAACTGACCCTCCAGAGCCAACTGGGTCTGTCCCAAACAGCTAACTCGTTGTCCAAAGCATATAGGGACCCGCTGGACAACGAAATCATCGGTCTCACCCTCTCGTTGCCTATCTTCGACTGGGGTGTCAGCAAAGGCCGTGTGCGTATGGCTAAATCCCGTCTGGATATGCTCCGCACGCAGCAGGAACAGCAACATCTGGACTATGTGCAGGAGTTGCGCCGTCAGGTGTTGCAATTCAACATGTTACCCAGTCAATGTCACGATGCCATGAGGGCTCAAGAGATAGCGGAAGAACGCTACAGCATCACGCTGCGGCGCTTCGAGAACGGTGCGGTCTCTGTGACTGACCTGAACACGGCGCAACAGGAACTGGAGTCGGCCAAAGCTCAATATATCAACCAGCTGGAAACCTTCTGGTACGACTACTATTCTCTACAGAAATCGACGCTGCATGACTGGATCAACCACGTTGACCTGGATGTAGATTTCGATGAACTCACGAAATAAATGATTCATTGATTTCTGAACACGAAAAAAGCGAAAACAAAAAAATAACCACGAAGACGATAACGAAAACGAAAAAAATTATTTAAAAAAGAGTTTTACGATTGCGATTGGTGGTAAAAAATAATACTCAATAATATGAGAAATAAAGGTTTGACTGCAATGATGTTGGCCATGTGTGTGTTGGCTGCATGCAGTGAAGAAAAGCAACAAGAGAAAGAGATAAACATACAGGGACAGGAACAGGCTGTCGCTAAGGTGGATACGTTGGTGTTGAGGTGGAAGACTTTCAATAACCAACTGCTATGCAATGGCCGACTGGCCGCCATCAAGAAAGCAGAATTGCAGATGCCCCGCCAAGGAGAAATCCTATTGTCCGTCCCGGTCCACAACGGTCAACGGGTGGAGGCAGGCACACTCTTGGCTGTGTCTGACACATTGACCCGGCGTGCCGAACTGGAGAAAGCCGAGCAGGACTTTGAACGTGCCCGCGTGGAGTTACAAGACAAACTCATCGGACTGGGTTACAACGTCGGGAGCGCCCACTCGGACGAGGAGTGGCAGAACATCGTGCCCGCCGACGTGCTGCACCGCGTGGAACTGACTTCGGGTTACCACACTGCCAGTTACCAATTGCAAAACGCCCGCAAGGCACTGCAGGACTGCCGCCTACGCGCTCCTTTCGCTGGACGTATTGCCAACGTGGAGGCCAAGGCTCACCAACAGTGCTCGAAAGTGTGTACTCTGCTGGATGACTCATACTTCGACGTGGAGTTCAAAATCCTGGAGGCGGAACTGGCCTTCGTGCGTCAGGGCCAGACGGTGCTGATCACCCCATTCGTTTACAAGGAACAGAAGATAAACGGCATCATCACCGAAGTGAACCCTACAGTGGATGACCGCGGATTGGTCAAAGTGGTGGCGCGCATCAAGAACACGTCGGCACAACTGATAGACGGCATGAACGTGCGCGTGATAGTGGAGAGTGAGGTGCCCAATATGCTGGTGGTGCCCAAGGAAGCTGTCGTGGAACGTGACGGTTACCACGTGGTCTTCTTGCTCGATACGAAGTCGAACCATGCCGTCTGGACCTACGTCGATATCGTATATAGTAACCTGGAACAACACGCCATCACTGGCTGCGAACGTAAAAATACTGAAGTCAAACCCGGAGACATCGTCATCACCTCGGGTAACCTCAACCTGGCGGATGACACGGAGGTCGAAGTGAATTGACGCGAGCGTCAATTCACTTCGACCAATTGATAATTGACAATTGATAATTGATAACGCCAAGGGCAATTGATAATTGATAATTGACAATTGATAATTGAAAGTTGACCATACAATGTTGAGAAATATAATTCATAGACCGATAGCGGTGACAATGATACTGATAGCCCTGACGGCTGTCGGTATATTGGCATTCATGCATATACCCGTATCGCTGATGCCCAAGATAGACATACCGCTCATCACGGTACAGTTGTCCAATCCAGGAGCATCGGTCAACGAGATAGAACAGCAACTGGTGACGCCGATGCGCCAGCGCCTGTCACAGGTGGCAGGACTGAAAGAAATAGAGAGCCAGTCACGCATGGATGCCGGCATCATCACTCTGACCTTCGAACCTGGCGCCAACATGGACCTACTCTTCATCGACGTGAACGAGAAGATAGACCGTGCCATGGGTTCTATGCCCGAAGGCATGAACCGTCCGAAGGTAATCAAAGCCAGTGCCATGGACATACCGGCATTCTACATCGACATTGCGCCCAGGAGCACCAACCCTGACCCCGAGAGCCAAAGCCTGCAGATGGCCAAGACCTCTACCCTGGTCCGCAATGTGATAGTGAAACGCATAGAGCAACTGGAACAGACCGCCATGGTCGATTACAGTGGCTCGGTCGGGTCTGAGATTCAAGTGGTACCCGACATGGAGAAGATGGAGTCGCTCGGACTGACCAATGCCAATATAGAGAATGCCATCCAGGAGAACAACCTCGTGCTGGGAGCTCTGAACGTGGCAAGCGGCATATACCGGTACAGCATCCACTTCGACGAACAGATACTGTGCCGTGAGGACATCGAGCAGATATGGATACGACACCAAGGGCGCATGATACAAATGGGCGACATCTGCCAGGTGATAGAGAAGCCCGCCGTGCGCAACGGCATAGTACGCAGCAACGGTAAGGATGCCATCACCCTGGCTGTAATCAAGCAGAACGATGCCCGGATGGAAGACCTGCAGCAGAACATGAACCAACTGATGGAACGGATGGCCAAGGACTATCCGGAACTGACCTTCCAGATAACACGCGACCAGACAGAACTACTCACCTACTCGATGCACAACCTGGAGTGGAACCTGGTACTGGGCGCCCTGCTGGCATGCGTGATACTGTTCGTGTTCAACGGCGGATGGCGCACCCCACTGCTCATCATCATCTCCATACCACTGTCACTCATACTGACCCTGCTGGTCTTCTACCTGATGGGCATATCGCTCAACATCATCTCGCTCTCGGGCCTGATACTCGGCGTGGGCATGATAGTGGATAATGCCATCATAGTCATCGACAATATCCGACAGCGCGGCGACGTCGTGCTGGGCACCAAGGAGGTCTTCATGCCGATGCTCAGTTCGGTGCTCACCACCTGCTCGGTCTTCATCCCGCTCATCTTCCTGAGCGGCACGGCGGGTGCCCTGTTCTTCGACCAGGCCATGGGTGTGACCATCGCCCTGTTCGCCTCGCTGGCCGTAGCCTCGCTGGTGGTGCCGGTGTACTATTATTCTTTGCAAAGGAAAGACAAGAGCCAAGGAGAGAGAGCAAAGGGCAATGCAGAATGTGACAAGGCCACAGTCACCCCTGCCCAGGAGCACAGATGGGCAGAGCGCCGGCTATTGACACTGTACGAACCCGGTATGCGCTGGACACTGCGCCACAGCGGACGTTGTCTGGTGGGCTTCGGTCTGGCTGTGGTCTGCATACTGGCCATCTCCCCGTGGATCAAGAAAGAGCGCATGCCCGAGATAGCGCACGACGATGCACTGATGACCATAGACTGGAACGCCGGCATTGCTGCCGAAGAGAATGACCGGCGGGTGTGTCAGTTGCTCGACACGCAGCAGGATCATCTGTCGGGAACGACCTCGATGGTAGGCGCACAGGAGTTCATTCTGTCGCACACACGCAACATCACAGGCAATGAGGCGGTCGTATATCTCAAGGCGCACAGTGCCGAGGCGCTCGATTCGGTCAAGGTAGGCGTGACCGACTGGATGAGCCAGCACTACCCGCAGGCCAAGGTGGAGTTTGAGATAGCCGGCAATATATACGACATCATTTTCCAGACCAACAAACCAGACCTGCAGTTGCGCCTGCAACGCAAGGAGGGCGGACGACCATCGACAGAACAGGCTACCCTGTGCACACAGTACCTGCAGCAGAAGTGGCCACAGACCGACATCCAACCGGTTGCCACCGAGGAGGTCATCAACCTGTCGGCCGACCCCGAACGGCTTGCCTACTACCACGTATCGTACAGCCACCTGTACAACAAGGTGCGCGAGCTGATAGGCAGCAGCCAGGTCTATGAGATATCGAGCGGCGGACAGAGCATCCCGGTCATAGTGGGTCAGGAGCGACGCGAAGTGGAACAGGTACTGCAGAGCGCCATCCGTACCGGCGATGGCATCGATGTACCTCTCTCCTACCTGGTACAGGTGCAACACGCCATCAACTACAAGCGCCTGAGCGCCGGCAGCGAGGGCGAGTATGTGCCCATCAGCATCGAACATGCTACGGACGCAACCATCGACGAGATCATCCAGGCTCCACTCCCTACCGCCGCCCAGCAGGGCATGGATGCAGTGAAGTGTACGCTGCACGGCAATTACTTCGAGGCCCGCGACATGATCCAGGAGTTGCTCGTGGTACTCATAGTCGCCATCTCACTGCTGTACTTCATACTGGCGGCACAGTTCGAGAGCCTGGTACAGCCTGCCATCATACTGACCGAGATAGTGATAGACGTATGCATCGTGATGCTGGTGCTGTGGGTGATGGGCGAGTCGCTCAATATCATGTCGATGATAGGCATGGTGGTGATGAGCGGCATCATCATCAACGACTCGATTCTCAAGGTCGATACCATCAACCGGCTGTACCGCAGCGGCATGCCGTTGCTCAAGTCTATCGTCACTGCGGGTCACCGCCGTCTGAAGCCTATCGTGATGACGTCGCTCACCACGATACTGGCGCTGCTGCCCTTCCTGCACCGCGGTGACATGGGATCGGCCATGCAGTACCCCCTCTCGCTCACCCTCATCGTGGGTATGACGGTCGGCACGCTGGTCAGTCTGTACTTCGTGCCGCTCATATACTATATCATCTACGCCAGGACGGACCGACGTCGCCGTGCCACCCAGTCGGCCATGATGGATGACAATGTCCAATCCCATACCCCACAAAGTGTAACTGAGCCATGACCAGACATCATTTCGCAATACTCCTCACTCTCTGCATCGCCATACTGATAGGTACGGCACTGATTCCTGGCCTAGACATAGCCGACAGGCCCCGTCCTCGCCAGGGATCGAGCCTGACCATCAGTTACACGTGGAAAGGAGCATCGGCCAAGGTGATCGAGCAGAACGTCACATCGCGCATAGAGGGTATGGTCAGCGCCGTGGATGGCGTGGAGTCGGTATCATCGACCTCTTACTTCGGTTCGGGCAGGGTCAAGGTGCAGCTCAAGAAGGAGGCATCGGTATCGGCCACCAAGTTCGAGATCTCCTCGCTGCTGCGTCAGGTGCGTGACCGACTGCCCGAAGGGGTATCGTGGCCAACGTTGTTGGGCGGCGAGGTGGTGACCAGCAGCAATGCCCCCGAACGGAACCGCCCGCTGCTGACCTGGCGAATCAATGCCGACATGCCGGACCGCGAGATACGCCGACGGGCAGAGGACGAGCTACAACCACTCCTGGAACACATCGAGGGTGTGAACTCCGTCTCAGTATCGGGAGGCAACGACATCTATCTGGAGATATCGTACGATGCTGCCCTGCTGGCCTACAACAACCTATCCGCCTACGACATAGAGAGTGCCATACGCGACTACATGGGCCGCGAGAACATCATCGGCGACGTGATGCACCATGACAAGCAGGGCCAATCGTCGCGCATATCGCTCAAACTGAGCATTGACCCGGACCGTGTATCGCTCGAATCGCTGCCCGTCAAGGTGGTCGATGGCAAGATAGTCTATCTGAACAACCTCGCCAAGTGCCAATGGCGGGAACGGCACCCCAACTCGTACTACCGTGTGAACGGAATGAACACGGTCTATATGAACGTGTGGGCCGACGAGGACGTGAGCATCAACCGTCTGGCGGATGAAGTGAAACCTATGGTCGAAGCCTGGGAAGCGGCACAGGACACTACGGTCATCGACCACCCTCTGCACCTGAAACTGGATTATGACAAGGCCGAAGAGCAGTTCTCGGCCTTCCGTACCACCGTGCAGCGCAGCGGTCTGTCACTGCTGATACTGCTGCTCTTCGTCTGGCTCAGCCGCCGCAACTGGCGGTATCTGTGCATCATCGCCATCACATTGGCAGCCAACCTGCTCATGGCGGTCATCGCCTACAGGCTCTTCGACCTACGCCTGCATCCTGTGTCGATGGCTGGACTGGCAGTGTCCCTGGGACTGATCATAGACTCGACTATAGTGATGGTCGATCACTACAGCTACCACCACGACCGCAAGGCCTTCGGCGGCATCATGGGTGCCATGCTCACCACCATCGGTTCGATGATCATCATCTTCTGGATGCCCGAGGCCCTGCGCAACGAACTCTTCGACTTCACGTGGATAGTCATCATCAATCTCGCCGTGGCCCTCATTGTCGCCTACCTGTATGTACCTGCCCTGACGGACAAGTTCGGATATCAGGGCCGACTGCAGCGCCAGCCTCGCCACCTGCGGCTGCTGACGGGCTGGAACCGTCTGTATGGCTCCTACATCCGCATAGCCACGCACAGGGTGTGGCGCTGGGTACTGCTGGTGCTGTACTGCGGCGCCTTTGCCTGGTCATTGATCCTGTTCATCGACGCACTGAAGAACAACCGCTATGCCCCCAAGGACGAGGAGATGCAGCTGCGCATACGTGGACAGATGCCGCTGGGCGGCACTGCCTACCAGCTGAACGAGAAGGTACAGGAGGTCGAGGCCTTCCTCTCGCAGTACCACGAGATACGGCGGTTCGAGACCACCATCAACGGACGCGGCGCGTACATCAACGTATGGTTCGAACAGGAGGCACTCGAAACGGGTTTCCCCTATATGCTCGAGAATCACGTCATCGGCAAACTCATCTCCATAGGCGGCGCCGACTGGAGTACCCACGGCGTCAACCCGCGAGGATTCAGCAACTCACTCAACCTGCAGCATCGCAGCAACAGCATCGAGATAGCCGGTTACGACTATGACCAACTGTACCGCTATGCCGAACAGATGGAACAGTACCTGACGAACTTTGGCCGCGTGACGGACATCATCATCGAGATTCCTGGACAACGGGAACAGGAGGATGAGTTCTACATGCAATATGACCACCATAAACTGGCGCTGGACAGCGTGCGCGTGCAGGACATCTATCGCACCATGTCGAGCATGCTCTATACCCGCGACATGGGCTGGAGCCGCACCAAGCGACGTTGGACCAACGTGGTACTCACTCCGCTGCAGAACGACTCGCTCGACCTGTGGCAACTCAACAACTCCTTTGTGCGTGTGGCGGGGCGCGACGTACGTCTGTCGGACTTCATGAACATTCAGCAACGCAAGGCCAAGAACTGCATTCCACGCGAGAACCAGGAGTACCGTCTCCGGGTATCGTTCAACGTGCTGGGTTCCTGGACCTACACAGACAAGCTGATGAAGAAGACACGCGCCACGTTCAATGCCAAGTTTCCCGTCGGCTTCCGCTGTGTGGAGAACAAGTACCGCTGGAACCAGGAGGAGGGTCAACAATACTGGTTGCTCGGGCTGGTGGTGCTCATCATCTTCTTTGTCTGCGCCATCGTCTTCGAGAGTCTCTACCAGGCTCTGGTCATCATCCTGCTCATTCCGCTGTCCATGATCGGCACCTTCCTCACCTACCATTGGAGCGCGGTTGAGTTCGGTGCTGGCGGATTTGCCGCCATGGTGTTGCTGTGCGGTCTGACGGTCAACTCTGGTATCTATCTCATCAACGAGTACAACCAGAACGGCAGGCACTATCTGCGCGCCTGGAACCACAAGATCATCCCCATCCTGCTCACGGTACTCTCCACCATCTGCGGTCTGATTCCGTTCTTGTCCGATGGTCCCGAGGAGCGATTCTGGTTCTCCTTCGCCGTCGGCTCCATCAGCGGACTGGCCTTCAGCATCATCGCCCTGGTCCTGGGAATCCCAATCTTGCTGAAGAAAAAAAGAAAATTGAAAATTGAAAGTTGAAAATTGAAAATTGAAAAACCTCTCTAATTGAAAGTTGAAAATTGAAAAGTGAAAATTGAAAAACCTCTCTAATTGAAAGTTAAAATTTGAAAAGTGAAAGTTGAAAATGATTCCTCAATTAGATGAATCAAATGACTTTAACTCGATTAGCTCCATTAACTCCCTAAATACATTTTTTATGTCCGAATACTATCGTCACTACAAGGGCAACTACTACCAGAAGATTGGGGTAGCCCGTCACAGCGAGACACTCGAAGAGATGGTCGTCTATCAAGCACTGTATGGCAATCACGACATGTGGGTGCGACCTCGTGCCATGTTCGAGGAGATGGTCTCCCTCGCCGATGGACAGACCGTGCCACGTTTTGCTCCAGTCAGTCAGCAGGAGTACGAGTCCTCATTGGAGACTGCTGCCAGGGCATCGGACAGCGCCCTGCTCGACACTCTGGTCGAGCACTTCCGACACAAGGGCTACACCGCCGAAGACTTCTATGGCGGCTGTTCCCTGTGCGGCGATGCCAACGAATTTGCATTGGACGAAATTGAGGCGTACCTCAAAAAGGAAATGCCCCAGCTCTCCAAATTTGACCGGGACCGCCTCACCTCTCAACTGTACAATCAGATACACAGCAGGCTGGACCAAGACTGAACAAGAAAGGTAGCAAGAATCACTTGCTACCTTTTTTTTGTATGAATTCAAGCTTCGCAACTCTTCAACTTGCTCACTTTCACACTGGCTTCTCAGATCAGGAGTAAAGACAAATGTATCTTCCTCAAATATTAGTAATATGTCAAATCCTGCAACAACGAATTATAAAGTGACAGGCTCTCGCAAAGCCGTGAGCAACCTTTGGGCTACCCTTTAGGGTATGAACGTCAATTCCAAAAATGTTTGGCTTTACCAGTTGGCTGAGCATTATGGTATCGACTACGAAGCAAAGCTAATCAGTGTTCGTGGTCACATCTACTGGGCAGAATATGAGGAAGACCCAGCCAAAGACAGTTATCTTC
>JAILKE010000024.1 GCA_024694125.1 Bacteroidales bacterium | reverse complement strand
AATAATGTCAAGAACAAACTCATCCATATTTTGACTGCAATGGTCAAAAATAAGCAGTTTTTTGACCCAAAGTATAAAATTTCAGCTTAAAACTAAAAATTTTGGTCAAAATGTTTGGATTTTAACATAGAAAGCGGGGCGCTCCACCACAACACGAACTATCCGGGCAATGTTCTCTAATTCTTATTAATTCCAAACGTGACTGATATTCTCTTAATTCTCTAATTCTTGAGATTATATAATATCACACTGGAGCAATGTTCTCTAATTCTTATTAATTCCAAACGTGACTGATATTCTCTTAATTCTCTAATTCTTGAGTTTTTTTAAATCTCCTGGAGCAATGTTCTCTAATTCTTGAGATTGAAAAAAACTAAAACGATTGATAAAAAAATCTTGAGATTGGTTTAAAAAAGTTGACCACCGGCATCCCTGCCGATGGACAACACTAACAATTTCTCAATAATCCAAATCTTCATGCAGTTCCAAATAGAAACTGCCAAATGCCCAAAAATGAAATATATTCAATGTATTTATGCTTAAAAAGTATTCTAAGACACTTTAAAACGACCATTAAAAAGAGATCTGAACTACAGTGTACATCCCGATGAAAAAATTATATGTTAAAATTATCTAGGTTAGATCGGTACTTGAAACAAGTCAATGTACATCGTAGTCCAGATTTGCTTCAGCATATATATATTTAACGTAGTAGTATTTCCAAATCATAGCGGTTGGCCCGTTGGCAACCTATTGCTGAAGGTGGAGATCATTTCTGATTTCCGATGCAAAGGTATAGCAAAAATTTCAATCCTCCAAATTATTTTAGGCAAAAATGACACTTTTACGTACAACTACGTATTTTTCCACCTGTTTTCGGTAAGATTTTCCACCTTTCTTTTCACACTGAAGCAAAATCGTTTATTCTATTGATTTACATTTATTTACAAGTATTGCGTAAGTTTCTGACACAAAATAGGCCCCACCATAGAGCCGTTTCTATCGGCATTTTTGGCTAATTTTATACCATTTGTGAACAATCGCAAGATTATTGCGTATTTTTGATGAAACGTGTAACAAATTTTTCGACATTCAACAGCTTTTCTTGGTGAATTGAGAAAAAATATATACCTTTGCACCCGACTAAAACATATATGACAGATATGAAGAACTACAGCAATCTGAACATTGAGACGCTCGATGCTACCGACCTGGCTCTGCTGCGCGCCCTGCAGCAGGATGCCCGACTGACCACCAAGGAGCTGGCTCAACGCGTCAACCTCAGCACCACGCCCGTCTTCGAACGCGTCAAACGACTGGAGCGCGAGGGCTACATCAAGCGCTACGTCACCGTACTGGATGCCGAGAAACTGAAACGCGGCTTCATCGTCTTCTGCAGCGTGAAGCTCTCCCCCATCAACAAGAAGGTGGCGGAGGAGTTCTGCGACGCCATCCGCGACATCCCCGAAGTGACTGAATGCTACAACATATCGGGCCACTACGACTACCTGCTCAAGGTCCAGTCCCCCGACATGAAATACTACCAGGAATTTGTGCTCAATGTCCTGGGTCAACTCCCCATGCTCGGCTCCCTGGAGAGCACCTTCGTCATGGAGGAAGTGAAGATGCTGTATGGTGTAGTGATATGACTTCGTACGAAAACGATAACGAAAACGATAACGATAACGAAAAAAAACAACTGGAACACGGATAAACGGGATATATAAAAACCTCGCAGAGTGAAGAGGTTTCGTCCCTTTCGCGACTTTCGTGTTCTCCAAGAAAAAGAACGCAGATTGAACGGATCTAACAGATTGGAACGGATTTTTCGTTATCATTTAGATTTTGGTACGTAGTTTTTCGTTTTCGTTTTGGTTTTCGTACGAAGTTCCCGTTTTCGTTTTAGTTTTCGTACGAAGTTTCCGTTTTGGTACGCAGTTTCTTTCTTTTTTCGCTGTTCAACCACCAAAATAGGGTTATTTTAGTGAAAAAATGGCACATTTTACGGAAAATGTTTGGTGCATACAACTATAATCATTATCTTTGCCGCGTAAAAAGAAAAGAAGCGGGGCGCTCAACCAAAATAGACCCGCAATTAACCAAGTAGATCATATACTCTAAAATATACGAATGGTAAAAGTCAGGCTAATAAGTTCACTGATAGCCATAATGTTCTTCGTTTTGTTCCAGCCATTTGGGTTGGACCAATTCGGCCCACAAAAATGGATTTTGATAGGAGGACTCTGCCTACTGATGACTTTTGTTCCCGTATTGAGTGAAATGATCGTGGTCAAGGTATTCCGCATGCCTAACAACTTGGCCAAGAGCAGCGTATATCTGATCAGACGCAACCAGACATTCCAGATAACCAACGTGATACTGCTCACCATATTCATAAGCATTTATCTGGACAAACTGGTCTGCAACGAGCAGATTGACAACCACCTTTCGTGGTCCAACACATTCAGGGTGTTCTGCGCCATGGCCTGTATATCGTTCATCGTAGGCATGTATTGGCGCAATTACTACGCACGAAAGGAATCAGAACGCCGCCTGAAGGATGCCATGTACCTGAACGGTATCCTGGAGGAACGCCAGCGTAAGGCCCGCATCGAGGCGGAAGCAGCCAGAAAACGCGCAGCCGACCGCGCTGCACTGGGCGCCGCCACTCCTCCCGAGGAGGAACCGGCAGTCCGCGAACCTGAAGAAATCATCCGACTCGAAGGTTCTACCAAAGAGTCGCTAACCCTGCATCCATCGGAGTTCATATACGCCGAGAGCGATGCAAACTATGTTCATATATTCTATTTCAATGAGGGAAAACCTTCCGAGACTTCGCTGCGCAGCAGTATCTCGCAGGTTGAAGAGACCTTCGCCCAGTGTTGCAACATCATACGCTGTCACAGGGCATACGTGGTCAATATTTCGCACGTGGTCAAGTTCGTCAGTCAGGACCACTCGCTGAAACTTTCCCTCCGTGGCGTGAACGGGCAGATAACCGTCTCCAAAACCTATGTACAAGAGGTCAAGGACTTGATTATCAACCCTTGTAAACGGTACTGAAAATGGTCGAAAAGTAAGATTTTCCACCTCCTAAAAAGGGCATTCGTCCCAATGCTGGGGCTTTTATCCCAAAGATTTGGAGAATCGAAAAAAAGACCATACCTTTGTACTCGAGAAATACACACGTCACATTCGTATATAGAATATACCCAGAGTGAATTGATTTGTTTTTTTATATGCATACACAGTTTGCCCTTGCCTGTGAAGGTGGGGGCTTACGCCTTTAAATAGCCACCACTCCTCCAATTTCCATTAATTGTCTGATGGTCTATTTTTATCCAAAATTGAACTTAATTTTCAAATACTGCTTTTTTATATTTCTCCATTAATCGTCATTAATAAACATTAATTCAGTCAGTCGAGGTTTAGGGCCTCAAATGCAGCCAGCCGAAACGCTTTTTCGTTTTCGTATTCGTTTTCGTACGAAGTTTTTTCTCCATTAATTATCATTAATAGACATTAATTCAGTCAGATGAGGTTTTAATTTCTCCATTAATCATCATTAATAGACATTAATTCAGTCTGTCGAGGTCAAGTATGCTTCCTGTTGGGATACCTTTTCCGTACGGTGGAAGGAAAGGGGCCTTCTCCGTAAGCGACGCTTTTGGCGTCGCGAAAGAATGGGCGTCGCGAAAGAATGGAAATAGAGAAATATGTAACACTGCGGTTTGGGACATTACGGGAAATGGAGTACCTTTGCACCGGCGATGGAAAAATGCGCACCATACAGACATACCATACAGAACCATCAAAGAAACAATATGAAATACAAACCCATTTTCAGCCTGATGGCAGCGGCATGCGCCCTGACCAATGCACAGGCACAAGAACCAATCATCCAGACACGATTCACTGCCGACCCCGCACCCATGGTGTGGAACGACACCGTGTTCCTCTATGTGACCCACGACGAAGAGTACGCCAGGGGTTATAACTTCGAGATGAAAGACTGGCTGCTCTACACATCGACCGACATGGTCAACTGGCGCGAGTACGGCGCAGTAGCCTCACTGCAGGACTTCAGCTGGCGCAGCCGCGACAACGGAGCATGGGCCATGCACGTCGTACCCCGCAACGGAAAGTTCTACATGTACTGCCCACTGCACGGACACGGCATCGGAGTACTGGTGGCGGATACGCCCTACGGCCCATTCAAGGACCCACTGGGCAAACCGCTGGTGTGGCAGAAGGAACACTGGGACGACATCGACCCGACCGTGTGGATAGACGACGACGGACAGGCGTACATGTACTGGGGCAACCCCTACACCTACTGCATCAAGTTGAACGAAGACATGATCTCGACCCAAGGCGAGATACTGGTGCTGAACCCCAAGGACGGCGTGATGCGCCCTGTGTCCGACCCATCGGCCAAGATCAACCTCAAGGCGAGCGCCGAGGAGAAAGCGACATGGGCTGTGCAGCACTACCAAGAGGGACCCTGGCTGTGGAGTCACCGCGTGGGCTGGCAGAAGAAATGGTACATGGCATACGCCTCGACCTGCTGCCCCGAGGCCATCGGATATGCCATGGCGGACAGTCCACTGGGCCCCTGGCACGGCACCGACTACATCATGGCACCGACACCGCGCACCCGCGGCAACCATCCGGGCATCATTGAGTACAGGGGCCATCACTACTGCTTCGGCCTGAACTACGACCTGCTGCGCCGCGAGACCGCCGAGCACTCGGAGCGCCGCAGCACCTCGGTGGCAGAGATGCGCTACCGCGAGGACGGCACGATAGAGGAGCTGCCCTACTTCCTGGACTGCCCGGCGATCACGCCACTGGAGCACCTCAACCCCTACCGGCTGCAGACTGCCACGACGATGGCGAACTCGTGGGGCGTAAAGTCCAATTACCACGAGGGGAAATATCATCACGGAGTATATCTGGACAGCATCAGCCGGGGTGACGCCGTGCTGGTGCGGAGCGTGGACTTCGGCCAAGGCAGCGACCGGATGACCTTCGAGGCACGCGTATCGGGCAAAGTCAAAGGCGCCCGACTGCAGGTGCGACTGGACACGCGCGACGGTCAGGTGATAGCTACGGTCGATGTCCCTGTGACAGGCGGTGCCCCACATTGGACCACCATCAGAACAGAGGCACTGCGGGTGCGCGGCGTGCACGACGTGTACTTCACCTTCGAGGGCGAGGGCACAGCCGACCTGATGCAGTTCGACAGCTGGCAGTTCGCCACTGCAGCCGACCAGCAGCAGGTGCAGGTGCACAATCCCTGGATGTGGAGCGACGTGCCCGACCCGGACATCATACGGGTGGGGGAATACTACTACCTGGTATCGACCACCATGCACCTGATGCCAGGGGCACCGGTGATGCGCAGCCGTGACCTGGTGACGTGGCAGACGGTGTCGTACCTGTTCGACGAGATACACGACACACCGCGCTACGACCTGAAGGAGGGCACGGTCTATGGCCGCGGCCAATGGGCGACCTCGCTGCGCTACCACGAGTTCAAGTCGGGACCGATGCAGGGCGAGAAACTGTTCTTCGCCCTGTTCACGGCGAACGATGACCCGCACCGCTCGTGGTTGTACAAGACCACCGACCCTGCCCAGGGATGGACGCTGGTGGTAAGGTTGCCCCACTACCACGACGCCTCACTCCTGTTCGACGACGATGACCGCTGCTACGTCTATCACGACGGCGGGGCAGTCCACCTGTCACGCCTCACCCCCGACCTGACCGCAGCCGACCCGACATGGGAGGTGCGCACGCTCAATACACGCGAACTGATGCCCGAAGGACTGCTGGAGGGGTCACGCGCCATCAAGCGCGATGGGTACTACTACCTCTCGATGATCTCCTGGCCCCGCTCGGGACGCCAGCAGCTGGCGTTCCGCAGCCGCAACATCGAGGGTCCCTACGAGATGCAGGTGATACTCAAGTCGAAGTTCGGCGGATGGAACTACGCCGGGCAGGGCACCGTGGTGGATGGCAAACGGGGCGAATGGTACGGCGTGATCTTCCAGGACCGCGACGGCGTGGGCCGCGTATTGACCCTGAGTCCCTGTGAGTGGGTCGATGGTTGGCCCATGATAGGCGAACTGCAGCCGGACGGTAGCCGCATCATCCCCGAGAGCATGATGCTGACCGCCGAAGCGGACCCTACATCGGACATCGAACCCAAGAAAAAGGACCTGCGCCCCACCTCGCACCTGTCCGCCGACGGCTACATCCAGTGGCTGCAGAACGACGAGTTCGACCAGTCATCGACCCTGATGACCGACGTCCCCGCATGGCAGTGCAACCACAACCCGACCGGCAAGGCATGGTCCCTGAAGGAACGCAAGGGATGGCTGCGACTGCACACCAGCGAAGTGGCTCCGACCCTGTACCATGCCCGCAACACATTGACCCAACGCATGCAGGGCCCCACCTGCAGCGGCACGGTCTGCATCGACTTCAGCCACATGCGCGACGGTGACCGCGCGGGTCTGGCTGCCTTCAACGGACACTCGGCCCTGATGACGCTGGAACGCACGGGCAAGAAGACGGCGCTGGTCCTCTCCTTCGAGGAGGTGGAACTGTCGGACCGCGAGAAGGCCATCACGAACGTGAAACGCGAGGAGATAGCACGCCTGGACGTATCGGACCTCTCTACTATCCTGCTGCGCATCGACGGAGACTTCCGCCCCGGCGCTCACGACCAGGCTACCTTCTGGTACAGTCTGGACAACGGCACAAACTGGCTGCCGTTGGGCCGCCCCTTCCGCATGCGCTTCGACTACCGCAAGCTCTTCATGGGCACGAAATTTGCCCTCTTCAACTATTGCACCAAAAAGAATGGCGGATACGTGGAGGTAGATTATTTTAATTTTTAAGGAATTTACAGGGAAGGGAAAGGAATTTAATTGAATTTTAAGGAAGTGACAGGGAAGTGACAAAGAAGTGACAGGGACGATACAAAATACTTTTGATAATTAAAAATTAAAAGATAAAAATTAAAAATGGTTCCCATCCGGATGAAACTATCGTCCCTGTCACTTCTTTGTCACTTCCCTGTCACTTCCTTGTCACTTCTTTTTTTAGCTTCCTTGTCTCTTCCTTGTCACTTCTTTTTAAAAAATTCCCTTAAACTCTTGCTTACTTAATTTTTTTTCCATATCTTTGCAGCGATTAACACAAACGGGAATTACGAAGTTTTTGACACACATACATCAGACTGTTAACATACAGAAACAAGTACCTCTCATTTTAATTAATTCAGATTTTAAACTAATAACGCCGATATCATTCTTATTAACTCCGATATCAATATCATTGTTCTAAATGAACCATCTGTTATATACCATCAGTGCAGCCCTGTTGACAGGAGTCGCACTTACCTCGTGCCAGCCGGAACAGGCAGACAAAGGAGACAATGCCCAATATGAAACACTCACCGTCACATTGAGCAACTATACCTCCGAGAGCCGCTACCCAGCGACACTCCGAGGCCAGCAACACGTATCGGTCAGACCCCAGATAGCGGGTACACTGACGCGCATATGCATCGAGGAAGGTGCCTATGTGCGTGCAGGGCAGTGCCTTTTCGTCATCGACCAGGTGCCCTACCAGGCAGCATTGCGCCAAGCCGAAGCACAAGTCAAGAGCGCCGAGGCAGAAGTGGCAACTGCGCGCATGCACTGCGAGAGCCGTGAGGCACTGCACAGGGACAGCATCGTATCGGACTACGACCTGATGTCGGCACAGAACGCCCTGGCGAGCGCCGAAGCAACCCTGGCTATGGCACAGGCACAACAGGTCAAGGCTCGCCAGGACCTGTCATACACCGAGGTACGCAGCCCAGTGAACGGCGTGACGGGCATGATAGCCTACCGCGTGGGTGACCTGGTATCGAGCAGCAGCAATCCTCTCGTCACGGTGAGTGACGACCGCACCATACACGCCTATATATCATTGAGCGAGAGCCAGATGCTGGACCTGACGGAACAATATGGTTCGAACGAAGCATTGATCCAATCCATGCCCGAAGTGAGCCTGCTGATGAGCAACGGCAAACGCTTCGACCACACGGGACGCATCGATGCAGTGAGCGGCACCATAGACCAGAGTACCGGCGCTGTGCAGGTGCGCGCCGCATTCGACAACCCCGACGGTCTGCTACGCAACGGCGGCAGCGGCCAGTTGCTGTTGCCCACTTACTACGATTCGGCCATCATCATCCCTCGCGCCGCTACATTCGAGATGCAGGACAAGACGTTCTGCTACCGCATCGTGGATGGCCTCACCACACAGACGCTGCTGCAGGTGAGCATCTCCGACGACGGCCGCAACTGTATCGTGCACCAAGGACTGAAAGCCGGTGACGTCATCATCGCCAAGGGAGCCGGACTGGTAAAGAACGGAACAAAAGTCTTGGATAAGTGACAAAGGGACAAAGTACAAAGTGACAAAGAGACTAAGTACAAAGTGACAAAGGGCATCCCCGCAGGAGATTGTATCGTCCCTTTTACTCCCTTTTCTCTCCCCTTTTACTCCCCTTTTACTCCCCTTAAAAAATTCCATTTGAATTATGACCGTCAAGACCTTCATAGACCGACCCATATTGAGCGGTGTCATCTCGGTGATGATACTGCTGGTCGGAGCCGTATGTTTCTGGCAATTGCCGGTAGAACAGTTCCCGCAGATAGCACCACCTACCATCAACGTGAACTGCAACTACACCGGCGCCAATGCCGAAACCGTACTCAAGAGCGTCATCGTGCCCCTGGAAGAGGCCATCAACGGCGTGGAGCACATGACCTATATGACCAGTTCGGCAACCAATACCGGCAAGGCCAACATAGACATCGTCTTCGAACAGGGAACAGACCCGAAGATAGCTCACGTCGATGTGCAGAACCGCATATCGCAGGCACAGACCAAACTGCCTGCCGACGTCAAGCAGAGCGGTGTGACGGTGCGCCGTCGCCAGTCATCGCCCCTGAAACAGATAGCAATGTACAGCCCGGACGACCGCTACGGCTCCGACTTCATCAACAACTATATGCGCATCAACATCGAACCCCGCCTGAACCGTGTCGATGGCGTGGGCGAGGTCAATGTGCATGGTCCGGAATATGCGATGCGCCTGTGGCTGAAGCCCGACAAGATGGCGGCATACGGACTGATGCCATCGGACATACGTACCGTGCTGGACCAGCAGAACATGGAGGCTGCCACGGGTACGCTGGGCGAAGACTCGGAATCGACTTTCCAATACACGCTCAAGTACCGCGGCAGGTATGAGAAACCGGAGGAATTCGCACAACTGGTCATCAAGGCGCTGCCCGACGGACAGGTGCTGCGCATAGCCGACGTGGCGGACGTGGAACTGGGATCGCTCAAATACACACTGCAGACGCAGGTCAACGGTCACCCAGGCACCCATTGCTCCATATCGCAGACGCCAGGTTCGAACGCCAATGCCACCATCGAACGTATCGACAAGGTGCTGGAGGAGTGCCGCGCCGAACTGCCCGACGGACTGGTGATGATAGACCTGCAGTCGAGCAAGGACTTCGTCGATGCCTCTATCCGCGAGGTTGTCATCACGCTGATATTGGCAGTACTGCTGGTGATATTGATCATCTTCGTCTTCCTGCAGGACATGCGCTCCACGCTCATTCCCGCCATCACGATACTGGTATCGCTGGTCGGTACGTTCATCTTCATGTACCTGGCGGAATACAGCATCAACACATTGACCCTCTTTGCCCTGGTGCTGGTGATAGGCACCGTGGTCGATGATGCCATCGTCGTGGTCGAGGCGGTCAAGGCTCGTATGGACGACGGCGAAACATCGCCCTACCGCGCCACCATCGGCGCGATGAAGGGACTGTCCGTCACACTGTTCACCTCGACACTGGTCTTCATGGCTGTGTTCGTGCCGGTGTGCTTCCTGGGAGGTACGTCGGGTGTCTTCTACCGCCAGTTCGGCGTCACCATGGCTGTGGCAGTGGCATTGTCCCTGGTCAATGCATTGACCCTCTCCCCCATGCTGTGCAGCCTGATACTGAAGGCTGTGCCTGCGGACGAAGCAACGGAACAACGCCAGTCGCGCCGCAGTCCATCGGCCCGTATGCGCAGGATATTCAATCTCTACTTCGACCGGCTGCTGCGTGCATACAGCAACGGCGTGCAACTATGTCTGCGCCACAAGGTCATCGTGCTGGGCAGTACACTGCTGGCCATCGGCGTCTTCGCCTATCTATTGGACAATACCAAGACCGGACTGGTGCCCAGCGAGGACATGGGTTCGCTCACATTGAGCATACAGGGCGCTCCAGGCAGCACCATGACCGAGACCAAGCGCACTGTCGATGAGGTGGACCAATGCCTGAAACAGGTCGAGGAGATCAAGGCATACTCCATCATACTGGGTGCCGGCAAGAACTCGGGCCAAGGTGCATCGAACGCCCAGTTCACCATACGCCTGAAGAACTGGGACGAGCGCCAGGGCAAGGAACACAGCATCGAGGCTGTCCAACGCCGCATCTACGCCCTGACCGACCACATCAAGGATACCAAACTGCTCATCCAGGGCCAACCGGTGATATCGGGCTACGGCTCGTCCAACGGCTTTGACCTCTATGTGCAGGACAAGAAAGGCAGCACGTGGGAGGAACTGGACCGCTATACGCGCGACCTGATTCAGGGACTGAACGAGCGTCCTGAGATAGCCCGTGCCCAGACCAGCTACGCCATGAACTATCCCCAATACCTGTTTGATGTTGACGTGGTGCGATGCAAACGCATGGGCGTTGACCCGGATGACGTGCTCAATGTCATATCGGGCTATGTGGGCGGCAACTATGTATCGGACTTCATCCGATTCTCCAAACTGTACCGCGTCATGGTGCAGGCATACCCCGACATACGCATGGACCGCTCCGCCCTGGACCGTCTCTATGTGCGCTCGTCATCGGGCGATATGCTCGCTGTCGGACAGTTCACAGTGTTGAAGAAGACCTACGGCTCCGAGTCATTGACCCGCTTCAATATGTTCAATGCCATACGCGTGAACGGCGTGCCCAACGAGGGATACTCATCGGGCGAATGTATCAAGGCCATCCGCGAGGTAGCAGCCCGGACACTGCCCGAGGGATACAGCTACGAGTTCAGCGGTATGTCGCGCGAGGAGAACGAGCAGAAGGGCAGCAACACGGCATGGGTGTTCGTGGCTTGTACCATCTTCATCTACCTGATACTGTGCGGACTGTATGAGAGTCTGTGCATCCCGTTGGCGGTCATCTTCAGCGTGCCGTTCGGCCTGGCTGGCTCGTTCCTGTTCGCCAGGATATTCGGCATCGAGAACAATATATACATGCAGACCGGTATCATCATGCTGATAGGACTGTTGTCCAAGACTGCCATCCTGCTCACCGAGTACGCCTCGCAGCGCCGTGCATCGGGCATGACCATCGAGGAGTCCGCCCTGGATGCCACGCAGGTACGTCTGCGCCCTATCCTGATGACCTCACTGACGATGGTCTTCGGTCTGCTGCCTATGTGCTTTGCCTCGGGTGCCGGCGCCAACGGCGACCGTTCGTTGGGCATAGGTACCGTGGGCGGCATGATGATCGGTACGTTGGCGCTGCTCTTCGTGGTACCGGTGCTGTTCGTCCTGATGCAACGTCTGCAGGAACGTATGCCGCAGCGCAATCTCGCCTCGTGGATCATGGTGCCGCTCTGTGTGGCTGCCTCGCTCTCGCTGTCGGGATGCAGCCTGTACGGCAAGTACCAACGGCCAGCCGAGATGCAGCAACTCGCCGAAGAGCTATCGGACAATGCCACCGCCACACCTGGCTATCCCGTAGCGGAGACGGACAGCCTCACATCGGCCCAATGGCACAACATATACACCGACCCGCTGCTGCAGCAACTGATAGACTCCGCATTGGTCCGCAATGCCGACCTGGGCATAGCCCGACTGCGCGTGGAGGAGGCTCAAGCCACCCTCAGCACACGTCGGCTCCAGTACCTGCCTACGCTCTCACTGCAAGCTCAGGCCAATATATATGCCCAGGACGGATTCCGCCCTGAGCATCACAATACGATAGGACCTGTGGCATCGTGGGAACTGCCCCTGTGGGGCGCGCAGACCAATGCCCACCGCGGCGCATCGGCCCTGCTGGCTGCCCGCATGGCGCAGTGCCACGCCACCCAGACATCGGTCATAGGTACCGTGGCACAACACTACTACCTGCTGTTGCTGCTGGACCGCCAGTGCGAGATAGACCAAGCCACACTCGCCAACTGGCAGCGTAATGCCGAGATGCTGCGCCGCATGAAGGAGGCAGGCATGACCACCGAAGTAGCTGTACTGCAGGCCGAAGCTGCCTGTCTGGCGCTGCACCAGACGCTGCTCGACGTGCAGCAGACGCTCGCCGACACCGAGGCATCGCTCTGCACCCTGCTGGGCTGGACGCCACGACACATAGAGCGGTCCGACATAGACAGCCAGGTGCTGCGTGTGGAACCCCTGCAAGGCGTGGCACTGATGGACCTGGCATCGCGCCCCGAGGTGATGGTAGCCGAGGCGGAACTGCGCCAATGCTTCTACGCCGTCAATGCTGCACGCGCCGCCTTCTACCCCAAACTGACGCTGTCCGCCAATGGTCAGTGGACCGTGGATGGAACCGGCTCGGTAGCCAATCCAGGCGAGATGATATGGAACCTGCTGGCAGGACTGACGCAACCGCTCTTTGCCCAGGGTGCCAACCGCGCCAACCTGAAGATAGCCAAGGCGCAACAGCAGGAGGCACTGCTCTCCTTCCGCCAGGCGCTGCTCTCGGCAGGCGAAGCTACCCGTTCGGCATTGTCTCTGTGCCAGACCACCCGACACCTGGTTGAGGATGACCTGCAGCGCGTAGCCCTGTTGCAACGTGCCGTCGATCAGACTACCCGCCTGATGCAGCACTCATCGACCACCTATCTGGAGATTCTCTCGGCCCAACAGAACCTGCTCTCGGCGCAACAGACATTGGCCCAACATCAATATGATGCCCTCCAGGCTATGATACGCCTGTACCAAGCCGTAAACTAATTGAAAATTGAAAGTTGAAAATTGAAAGTTGAAAATGAAAAATGAAGTGAACAAGTCTTCTCAACTTGCTCACTTCAATGGTGTAATTGAAAAAAAGGAGAAAATCGACCTCAATTGCAAGAAGAACCCGACTATAAATCAGTCAAAAAAGAAGAGCGCGCAGACCGGCACCAAGCCGCCCTGCGCGCCAACGCATAATAAAGATATTGCAGTAAGAAATAAAAATGTAATCGTATATATCTGTAGAAGTTAAGGAAAAAAATCACCTTTAAATTTTAACTTACTCCAAAGGGAGGGTAATCACTTTTAATTTTTAATTCTTAACTTTTAACTCTTAATTATTAACTCTTAACTTTTAATTTTCCTTACGCAGGAAAGCATCCACTGCTGCGGCAGTCTTGCGGCCACTGGCGATGGCACGTACCACCAGGCTGGCACCCGATGCGGCATCACCTGCGACGAAGACGTTAGCTGGCAGTTCGGGGTGCTGCGGCTTGATGAATCCCATAGCCAGGAAGACAATGTCCGCAGGAATGACCTCGACAGGTCCAGCCTCGACCATGATAGGACGGCCGCCTGCGGGATTAGGCTTCCAGTCAATAGGCTGCACCTTGACGCCGGTCAGTTTGCCCTTCTTGCCGATGAACTCCAGTGTATTGATGTTCCAACGGCGGGTACAACCCTCCTCGTGGCTCGAAGTCGTCTTGAGCACCACAGGCCAGTTAGGCCAAGGGGTAGCGGGGTTATGGCCGACGGGCGGTTTAGGCATAATCTCAATCTGAGTGACCGAGAGGGCGCCCTGACGGTGCGAAGTACCGATACAGTCCGAACCAGTATCACCGCCACCGATGACCAGCACATGCTTGCCCTGGGCAGTGACACGTTCGTCGTCGCTGTAAGTACGTCCAGCCAGGACACGGTTCTGCTGCGAGAGCAGTTCCAGGGCCAGATGCACACCCTTCAGTTCACGTCCGGGGATGTTCAGGTCACGCGCCTGGGGCGTACCGGTAGCCAGCACGTAGGCATCGAAACCGGCAGGCAACTTGGTGGGGTCGATGTCCTGTCCGTACTCAAAGTGGACGCCCTCCTGCTCCATCACGTGGATGCGGCGGTCGATGACCCCCTTGTTGAGCTTGAAGTTTGGGATGCCGTAGCGGAGCAGACCACCGGCAGCCTCATTGCGGTCGAAGACCGTCACCTCGTAGCCCATGTAATTGAGCTGATTGGCAGCAGCCAGACCGGCAGGTCCTGCGCCGATGACAGCCACGCGCTTGCCGTTGCGCACAGGATGTTCGATGGTGACGTAACCCTCCTGGTAGGCACGTTCGGCAATGGCGCACTCATTCTCACGGTTGGTGACAGGAGCGCCCTCCGAGAGGTAGAGCACACAGCTCTTCTCGCACAGAGCAGGGCAGATACGGCCCGTGAACTCCGGGAAGTCGTTCGTCTTCTTGAGCAGTTTGTAAGCCATCTCCCACTCACCGCGGTAGAGAGCGTCATTCCACTCTGGATCTTTGTTGCCCAATGGACATGCCCAGTGGCAGAATGGTACGCCGCAATCCATACAGCGGCTTGCCTGTTCCTGGCGGTCCTTGGTGTTCAAGGTCTGTTCGACCTCTCCGAAATCATGTATTCGGTCATTTATTGGTCTATAGCCGGCCTCCTTGCGAGGCACGGTCAGAAATGCTTTTGGATTTCCCATAGTAAATATTATAAACTGAGAAGAATCTCCCCCCTATGCAGGGGGGAAGGGGGGGTCTGATTAATAATCTCTCTGCATATCGGCAATCTTCTTCTGGAGTCGGAGCATCTTCTCCTCCTCGAGAACGCGTTTGTACTCGATAGGCACTACCTGAATGAACTCATCGACGTACTGGTTCCAGTTGTCGAGCATACGGCCAGCCAGAGGCGAACCCGTATAGAGATAATGCTTGCGCACCAGTTCCATCAGTTCCTTGCGGTAGGCCGACTCCTCGACCAGATTAATCTCGACCATATCCATGTTGCAGAAGTAGTCGAAGTGGTGGTTGCGGTCCCAGACATAGGCTACGCCGCCCGACATACCGGCAGCGAAGTTACGTCCTACCTCACCCAGTACCACTACGCGGCCACCGGTCATGTACTCACAGCAGTGATCGCCTGCGCCCTCGATGACGGCGGTGGCGCCCGAGTTACGTACACCGAAGCGTTCGCCTACCTTGCCATTGACAAAGAGCTGGCCCGATGTAGCGCCGTACAGGCCCGTGTTGCCGGCTATGATATTGTCCTCGGCAGCAAAGTCGATGCCGCGGCGAGCCGGAGGCAGGATAGCTATGCGACCGCCCGAGAGGCCCTTGCCGAAGTAGTCGTTGCACTCGCCCTCGAGCTTGAGGGTGACGCCGTGCGCCAGGAAGGCGCCGAACGACTGACCTGCGCTGCCCTTGAAACGGATGTTGATGGTATCGTCCGGCAGACCAGCCTCACCATATCGGCGGGCAATCTCACCCGACAGCATCGTACCCACGGCACGGTCGGTGTTGCGCAGGGCATAGTCCAGATTGACCTCCTCCTGCTTCTCCAGTGCGTGCTGGGCAGCACGGATGATGTCCTGGTCGCGCACGGGGTCGATGGTAGAGAATGGACGATGATCCCAGCAGAGAGGACGGTCGGCTGTAGGTTTGGCCAACAGGCGCGACAGATCGATGGTAGCCTGCTTGGATGTAGGGTCAACGGGACGGCGCTCGATGAGGTCGGTACGGCCGATGATGTCCTCCAGTCGTGCCACGCCCATCTCGGCGAGATACTCGCGTACCTGCTGAGCCAGGAAGGTGAAGAAGTTGACCACATACTCGTAGCGGCCACGGAAGCGGGCACGCAGACGTTCGTCCTGTGTAGCCACGCCCACCGGACAGGTATTGGTATTGCACTTGCGCATCATGACGCAACCCAGCACGATGAGAGGCAGTGTGCCGAACGAATACTCGTCGGCGCCCAGCAGCGCCATCATGATCACGTCGCGGGCAGTCTTGATCTGACCGTCAGTCTGCAGTCGGACCTGACCACGCAGGCCATTCAGCACCAGTGTCTGCTGGGTCTCGGCCAGTCCAATCTCGGGCGAGATGCCGGCGAAACGCATAGAGCTGGCAGGCGATGCGCCTGTACCGCCCTCGGCGCCCGATATGACAATCAGGTCAGCCTTAGCCTTGGCTACACCGGCAGCGATGGTACCGACGCCGCTCTCGGCTACCAGCTTGACGCTGACGGCAGCCGTCGGGTTGATGTTCTTGAGGTCGAAGATGAGCTGCGCCAGGTCCTCGATCGAATAGATGTCGTGGTGAGGCGGAGGCGAGATGAGCGAGATGCCAGGGATGGCGTTACGGGTCTTGGCAATGATGTCATTGACCTTGAAACCAGGCAACTGACCACCCTCACCAGGCTTGGCACCCTGGGCGACCTTGATCTGAATCTCCTCGGCATTGACCAGGTACTCGGCTGTCACGCCGAAACGGCCTGAGGCGATCTGCTTGGTCTTGGACGACAGGCTGATGCCATCCACCTCACTGTGGTAGCGGGCATTGTCCTCGCCGCCCTCGCCGGTGTTGCTGCGTGCGCCGAGTTTGTTCATGGCCAATGCCAGCGCCTCGTGCGCCTCGATGCTCAATGCGCCGAACGACATGGCGCCGGTGACGAAGTGCTTGACGATGCTCTCTACCGGTTCGACCTTCTCCAGTGGCAATGGCTTGGCAGCCTTGCGGTAGGTGAGGAAGTCGCGCAGGAAGATAGGCTTCTCCTTCTCATCGACGATGTTCGCCCATGCCTTGAACTTCTCGTAGTTACCCTCGTGCGTAGCAATCTGCAGCTGTGCGATGGTCTCGGGGTTCCAGGCATGCTTGATGCCGTCCTTGCGGTAGTTGAACAGGCCGTTGTTGGGCAGGAACTCGTTGATCTGTTCGGGGCCGAAGCCCTCCTGGTGGAAGGCGATGGCATCACGTGCCACCTCGCGCAGTCCGATGCCGCCTATGGTGCTGATCTCGGTGCCGAAGTAACGGCGCAGCAGGTCCTCGCTCAGGCCGATGGCCTCGAATATCTGTGCACCGCGGTAGCTGCGGATGGTGGAGATACCCATCTTGGACATGATCTTCTTCAGGCCCTTATCGACAGCCTTGATGTAGTTGCTCTCGGCGGTGTGGTACTCCTCCTGGATGCGGTGGGTAGCCACCAGGCGATCCAGCACGGCGAAGGTCATATATGGGCAGATGGCGCTGGCGCCGTAGCCCAGCAGCAGTGCGGCGTGCATCACCTCGCGTATCTCGCCGGACTCGACGATCAATGCAGTCTGTACGCGCTTCTGCACACTGATCAGATAGTGGTGCACGGCACTCACTGCCAGCAGCGATGGGATGGCTGCATGGGTGGCATCCACGTCGCGGTCAGAGAGGATGATGTAGTTGACGCCCTCATCGACACAGGCCTCGGCCTGACGGCACAGCTGGTCGATGGCCTGCTGCAGTCCCAGTTCGCCCTTGCTGATATCGAACAGCATGGGCACCTTCTTGGTATTGAAGCCCTTGTAGCGGATGTTGCACAGGATGTCCAACTGGGCATTGGTCAATACAGGCTGTGGCAGACGCACCATCTTGCAGTTGGACTCGGACGGTGTGAGGATGTTGGTGCCCACTGCGCCGATGTACTCGGTGAGCGACATCACGAGTTCCTCGCGGATTGGGTCAATGGCAGGGTTGGTCACCTGCGCGAACTGCTGGCGGAAGTAGTTGAAGAAGACCTGTGCACGGTCCGAGATGACTGCCAACGGCGTGTCGTTGCCCATGGCAGCCACGGGCTCCTGACCCTGGGTACACATAGGGATGACGGTCTTGTCGATGTCCTCCTGGCCGAAGCCGAACAGGCGCAACTTACGCTCGTAGTTGGGCACGGAGTTATCTACCTTGCGGCCGCTCTTGAGTCGCTCCAGCTGTATGCGGTTGGTCGATAGCCACTGGGCATAGGGGTACTCGCGGGCCAACTGCTCCTTGATCTCGCCGTCGTAGTAAATCTTGCCCTCCTCGGTATCGATGAGCAGTATCTTGCCAGGCTGCAGACGGCCCTTGCTGACCACCTCACTGGGGTCGAAGTCCATCACGCCTACCTCGCTCGCCACGACCATCATACCGCCCTTGGTGATGGTGTAGCGCGACGGACGCAGACCGTTGCGGTCCAACATTCCGCCTGCATATCGGCCATCACTGAACAGCAATGCTGCAGGACCGTCCCATGGCTCCATCAGGATGGAGTGATACTCGTAGAATGCCTTGAGGTCCTCGCTGATAGGGTTCAGGTCGTTGAACGACTCTGGAACCAGCACTGCCATAGCCTTGGGCAGGCTCAGGCCCGACATGAGCAGGAACTCCAGTACGTTGTCCAGACTGGCTGAGTCGCTCATGTCCGACTGCAGGATAGGTGCTATGTCGCGGATATTGCCCAATGCCGGTGACGAGAGCACGCTCTCGCGCGCCTGCATCCAGCCGCGGTTGCCGCGTATGGTGTTGATCTCGCCATTGTGGCACAACAGACGGAATGGCTGCGCCAACTTCCACTTGGGGAACGTGTTGGTCGAGAATCGTGAGTGTACCAGGGCCAGACCACTGGTCAGGTAGCTGTTGCTCAGGTCCGGATAGTAACGGCGCAACTGGCTCGAGGTGAGCATACCCTTGTAGATGATGTTGCGGTTGGAGAGCGAGCAGATGTAGAAGTCCTCATCCTTGATGCGGTTCTCGATCTTGCGACGGATGCGGTACAATATGCGCTCGAAGACGGGCACGCGGTCATCGGCTATGCCCGTGATGAAGATCTGGCGGATGTCGGGTTCGACTTCACGCGCAGCATCGCCCAGTACCTCCGGACAGGTGGGTACCGTGCGTATGTACATGATGTTGAGGCCTTCGCGCTCTACCTCCTCTATCATTACGGAGAGGATCTCCGACTGGCGGTCGGCGTTCTTGGGGAGGAAGACCAGGCCGGTGCCGTAGTGGCCCTTCTCGGGCACTGGAATACCCTGCAGCAGGATAAACTCGTGAGGAATCTGGAGCATGATACCGGCGCCATCGCCCGTCTTGTCGGGCGTCTCGGCTCCACGGTGCTCCATATTTTCCAATACGCGCAGGGCGTCATCGACCAACTGATGACTCTTGTTGCCATTGATGTTGACTACCATGCCAACACCACAAGCATCGTGTTCGTAAGCAGGACTGTACAGTCCCTGATGACTTGTCATATGTTACACTTTTTATGGATTAATTATTTAGAAATCGCTTTTTTAAGGACAAAGGAACCTTGGATTAAGGACAAAGGGACAAAGTACAAAGTACAAAAAGTTAGAAATACAAAGTACAAAAAGTTAGTTTACAAATTACTTTTCCAATTAGGTAGTTTCATTCGTCCTTGTCACTTCCCTGTCACTTCCTTGTCACTTCTTTGTCACTTCCTTTGTTCACTCGGCAGCAGCCGAGTGAACGTCCGTTACCGCTCTACCCGACGGCTCGTTCATGTTCTTCCAGCGGGCATCCCATTCGAGGGCCTTGGCTGTAGAGCAGGCTACGCTCGCCTCGTGAGGTACGGAGCGGGCTGCGCTCTCGGAGGGGAAATGCTCCTCGAAGATAGAGCGGTAGTAATACTCCTCCTTGCACATAGGAGTGTTGATGGGGAAACGCTCGGCGGCGTGTGCCATCTGCTCGTCCGTGACGGCAGCGGAGGTAATCTCCTTCAGGGTGTCGATCCATGAGTAACCCACGCCGTCGGAGAACTGCTCCTTCTGACGCCATGCCACGCTCTCGGGCAGGATGGACGAGAAGGCATCGCGCACCACTTTCTTCTCGACGGTCTTGCCAGGGCACATCTTGTGCTCGGCAGGCACCGACATGGCTACGTCCAGGAACTCCTTGTCCAGGAATGGTACTCGGCCCTCGATGCCCCATGCAGCAAGCGACTTGTTGGCGCGTAGGCAATCGTACTGATAGAGTTTGCCCAGTTTGCGCACCGTCTCCTCGTGGAACTCGCGTGCATCGGGCGCCTTGTGGAAATAGAGATACCCGCCGAAGACCTCGTCGGCACCCTCGCCGGACAGGACCATCTTGATGCCCATCGACTTGATGACACGGGCCAGCAGGTACATAGGGGTCGAGGCACGCACGGTGGTGACATCGTACGTCTCGATATAATAGATCACGTCGCGGATGGCATCCAGACCCTCCTGTATCGTGTAGTTGATCTCGTGATGCACCGTACCGATATGTTCGGCCACCTCGCGGGCCTTGGCCAGGTCAGGTGCACCCTTCAGTCCCACGGCAAAGGAGTGCAGCCGTGGCCACCAGGCATGTTCGGTGTCATTGCTCTCGATGCGGCGCTGTGAGTACTGCATCGCAATGGCCGATGTGACGCTACTGTCCAGTCCGCCCGACAGCAATACGCCGTAGGGGACATCGCACATCAGCTGACGCTTGACGGCTGCCTCGAGTGCATCGTGCACTGCCGTCACGCTCTCTTGATAAGTTGGCTGGCGGCTGGACGACTCTGGACGCCAAGTCATCCAGTCGCGCTTATACCAACATGTCTGTTTCTTGCTCCGGCTGCTGTAGTAATGGCCGGGCAGGAAGGGTTCGTATGTGTCGCAGAATCCCTCGAGCGCCTTCAGCTCCGATGCCACGTAGCATCGGCCCTCGCTGTCATGCCCAATGTAGAGCGGTATGACGCCGATAGGATCTCGGCCCACCAGGTACTGGTCGGTCTCCTCGTCGTACAGACAGAAGGCAAAGATGCCGTTCAGCTGTTCGAAGAGCCAGGTCGCATCGTCGGTTCCCTGCTCACGCCACTGGCGATAGAGCGCCAGTATGACCTCGCAGTCCGAACCGGTACTGAACTCGTACCGTCCAGCCAACGTGCGTCGTATCTCGCGGTGATTGTATATCTCTCCATTGACGGCAAGTACCTGACGACGATCGGGCGAATAGAGGGGCTGCCCTCCGGAAACTGGGTCCACGATGCTGAGTCGCTCATGGGCCAATATGGCTGATGGTCCGACGTAGATGCCGCTCCAGTCTGGTCCGCGGTGACGGATCTTCTGACTCATTCGGAGTGCCTTCTGCCGCAACTGCGGGGTCTGGTCATCAATGTCCAATATACAAGCTATACCACACATAATTTTAAGGGACTAAGGAACAAAGTACAAAGGACCATGTTACTAAGTACAAAGGACCAAGTTACTAAGTACAAAGGACCAAGGGTTCTATGTTCCGATTATTAATTACATTTTTTATCTATATTTCCTGTTACAGGTTTTTCATGACTGTTTATTGGTCCAATCTGCTACAATAACCAATGCGCTGTCCCTACGTTGAGAGTGCGATTGGTGTGCGATTGGAATGCGATTGGTGTGCGATTGGTCATCCCTACCTCATCGTACACGAAGCGTACTCTGATCGGGTAGCAACGGCGGACCGTTCGCACTGTCATCGATACCTCACAGTACCCCGTGGGTGACTGTGAGGTGCGATGAACTGAGGCGGGCGGGTCACAGACCCAGGCTGATGCCTACGTAGAAGTACATCCGCTCGCTGCAAGGATTGGCCGACAAGCCAGCGTAAATGGGGAGCGAGAAACTCTCCGAGGTGCTGAGCTGCTTGGAGGCTCGCAGACCGAGGTGGGTCACTGCAAAGCCGTCGGTACCATAGAACGAGGTGGCAAAGGGTACGACTCCGACCGAAGCGGTCCAGTCCACTTCACCCAGGGTGAAGGGTGCAGCCAGTTCGAGGTAGCTGGAGTAGGCGCGGTCGCCATCCTCGTTGACACCGTCATCGCCGGCTATGTTGGTGTACCACTGTGCACTGAGGGGACCGAAGTCGTAACCTACATTGGCCTCCCACACATGGGTAGTGGTGTGTGCGGCGTAGTCGAAGTAGTTGCCGACGCTGAACCAGTAGTCGGTCACACCTACGTTCAGTCCGCCCACGCTGTAGGCCAGGGTCAGGTCCAACTCCTTGGCATCCGATGGGTCTGACAGTCCGACACTTCCCCAGGCAGAGAGGCTCAGTCCTGCGCGACTCACACCCAATGCAGGTTGCAGGCTCACGTCGCCCAGTTCCTGTCCACGCCATATATAACTGCTCACCAAGTCGGTGCCCAATGTAACCTCTGTCTTATCTTGTGCTTCGGCTGCAACTGCCATGGCAGCTGCCAGCATGATAACCATATACTTTTTCATAACGCAATTCAATTGTTTAGAGTAATTTATAAAGAGTAGTTAATAGTAAAATAGAAGTTAACGGACAATCCGTGATTTAATCCATTTTCCCTAATGCAAGTTATTTCATTGCCCGTTAACTCCTTTATTTTTAAAGAATCTTCCGCGGGGAATTAATTTTTCATTGTTAATTGTTAACTTTTAATTATAATTGCCAAAGGCATCGCGCCGAAGGGTAATTTTTAATTGTTAACTTTTAATTTTACAACCGTTCGCTCTCCAGAGCGATTAGTTGTAACAGCTTTCTCCGTGCTCGTACACATCCAGGCCCTCCTCCTCGATACGGGAATCGACACGCAGACCGTGCAGTTTCTTGATAGCGCCGAACAGGATCACGCCACATACAGCAGCCCAGAGGTCGATGATCAATACACCGAAAGCCTGTGCGCCGAAGAAGCCCCAACCGTCGCCATAGAAGAGTCCGCCATCCACTGCAAGCAGACCGGTCATCAGGGTACCCAGGATACCGCACACACCGTGTACGCTGCTGGCACCTACAGGATCGTCAATGTGCAGACGGTGATCGATGAACTCAATGCTGAATACCAGCACGATGCCGCATACCAGACCGATGATGACGGCGCCTACAGGCGAAACGAGGTCACAACCAGCTGTGATACCGACCAGACCGGCCAATACACCATTCAGAGTCAGTGAGAGCGATGGCTTGCGATACTTGATCCACGTTACGATCATGGTACCCAGACCACCTGCAGCAGCTGCCAGATTGGTGGTGAGCAATACGTGGCTGATGGCTGTACGGTTGACTTCGCCTGATGCTGCAAGCTGTGAACCAGGGTTGAAACCGAACCAACCCAACCACAGGATGAAGACGCCCAGGGCAGCCAGTGTGAGTGAGTGACCAGGGATGGCACGGCTGCTGCCATCAGCAGCATACTTGCCACGGCGTGCACCCAGGAAGATAGCGCCTACCAGTGCCAATACGCCACCCACGCTATGTACGATGGCCGAACCGGCAAAGTCGTGGAACGTTGCGCCGAATGTCTCCATCATGAAGCTGCCATCTGCGCCGTTGCAGAGCCAACCTCCACCCCAGGTCCAGTGACCCTCGATGGGGTAGATGAAGAGCGAGATGATAGCGCTGTAGATCACATACATGGAGAACTTGGTACGCTCTGCCATGGCGCCCGAAACGATCGTGGCGGCTGTGGCGCAGAATACGGTGTGGAACATCAGGAAGCCCTCCACCGGCAGGTCGCCGCTATAGAATGTGAGATCGCCCCAGTTGGGCATTCCCATGAAACCCTCACCATTCGATCCGTGCATGATGCCGAAACCTGCCAACCAGAAGAGCAACGAACCTAAGATGAAATCGACGAAGTTCTTGAACAAGATATTTGCGGTGTTTTTGCTGCGGGTAAAACCTGCTTCACACAGTGCAAAACCAGGTTGCATCCAGAAGACCAACATTGCAGCCAGCAACATCCATACTGTATCGAGAGAAAGTGAAATATCGTTCATAATAGTAAATATTTGTGTAGGGAATAGAGAGTAATGAGTAAAGGGTAATGAGTAAAGAGTAATGGGTAATGAGTAAAGGGTAGAGAGTAATGAGTAGTGTCGTTACTATCGTTCCTTACATCATTGACGTTCCTATAGTCATTGACTTTATTGCCGTTACTGTCTCCTTTAACTCCTTATTATTAAAATAGTTTTCCCAATCTGAGTCCCTACGAAATTAAACAATACCTTAATTACTTCTTATCACGGAGTACGTCATCACCATGTTCACCTGTGCGGATGCTCCAGGTATCGACCATCTCACTGACAAAGATTCGTCCGTCGCCCACTTCACCAGTCTGCGCCGTCGAGATGATAGCCTTGATGGTGGAATCAACGAACTGGTTGCGGCACACGATAGTGATGGCAACACGTTCAATCACGTCGGTAGAATACTGTACGCCTCGATAGATACGCTCCTCACGACTCTGGCCGATGCCATGCACGTCGTGGTATTCAAACCAGTTGATGTCGGAGTTGAGCAAGGCCTCTTTGACCTCGTCAAACTTCGTCTTGCGAATAATTGCTTCAATCCTTTTCATAACGCAATTAATTTTGAGGTGAATAAAAAAATTGAATAACTTGTCAAACGCGAGCGAATCTCTCGTCAGTTACCTTACCGCAACGTCTCTCTCTTTTATACTCTCTTTAATATCTCTCTTTTTTATTTATGCTCAATGTCTCGGGCCCATCGGCCCTGTAGAACAAACCATTTCGGTTCAGACTGCCGGGATAGATGCCCGTCCCGGTCAGTCGTTGTCCCCTCTTCACTCTGCCCCTGCACAAGCCTGCAGGAACGAAACGAAAAGTGGGTGTGGATGCAGTACCGTGCTCGAATACTCGGGGTGGAACTGCGTGCCGATGTACCAGCGCAACTGCGGTATCTCCACTATCTCGACCAGATGGCTGTCGGGGTTGCGTCCCACGCAGAGCATGCCAGCCTGTTCGTATGCCTCGGTGTAGGCACTGTTGAACTCATAGCGGTGGCGGTGACGCTCACGTACCACAGGTTGGCCATAGATGGCGCGCACCTTGCTGTCGGGCGACAGGGTACAGTCGTAGGCTCCCAGTCGCATCGTGCCGCCCATCTGTGTGAGGTTCTTCTGGTTCTCCATGATGTCGATCACGTTGTGCGGTGTCTCGGCATTCATCTCGCGGCTGTCTGCATCGGCATATCCCAGCACGTCGCGGGCGAACTCTATCACCATCATCTGCATACCCAGGCAGATGCCGAAGGTTGGAATGTCGTGCGTACGTGCATACTGTGCTGCCAGTATCTTGCCCTCTATGCCTCGCTGGCCGAAGCCCGGGCAGATGACTATGCCATCCACATCGTCCAACTCTGACTCGATGGTCATCGGGGAGAGCAACTCACTGTTGACGAACTTGAGGTGGACCTTCACACCATTATATATACCGGCTATGTTGAGACTCTCGCGTATGCTCTTGTAGGCATCCTGCAGGTCGTACTTGCCTACCAGTGCCACGGTGCGCTGCGCTGTGGCGGACTGCTGCATATGGAGCACGCGCTTCCACTCTGTGAGGTCAGCATCCTGACGACATTCCTTGCCCATCTTCTGCAGTATGATGCGGTCCAGGCCCTGTTCCATCATGTGCACCGGCACCTGATAGATGCTCGGCAGGTCTTCGCTCTGCATCACGGCATCCTGGCTCACGTTGCAGAACGAGGCTACCTTGCGCAGCACCGATTCCTCCAGATGTTGTTCGGTACGCAGCACCAGCACATCGGGCTGGATGCCCATGCCCTGCAGTTCCTTGACCGAATGCTGTGTGGGCTTGGTCTTGACCTCACCCGCAGCACGCAGGTAGGGAACGTAGGTCAGATGCACTGACAGTGCCCGTTGGCCCAGCTCCCACTTGAGCTGTCGCACGGCCTCCATGAACGGGGCGCTCTCTATGTCGCCTATGGTACCGCCTATCTCGGTGATGACGAAGTCGTACTCCGTCTTGTCGTCCTCGCGCAGCATGCGGCGCTTGATCTCGTCGGTGATGTGAGGTACCACTTGAATGGTCTTGCCCAGATAGTCTCCCCGGCGCTCCTTGTCTATCACGGTCTGGTAGATGCGTCCGGTGGTGACCGAATTGCCACGCGTAGTATGTATATCTGTGAATCGTTCGTAGTGGCCCAGGTCCAGGTCCGTCTCCATTCCATCCACCGTCACGTAGCACTCACCGTGTTCATAGGGATTCAGTGTTCCCGGGTCAATGTTGATGTATGGATCGAACTTCTGTATGGTGATCCTGTAGCCGTGTTCCTGGAGCAACTTGCCGATGCTCGATGACAAAATACCTTTACCTAATGAGGAAACCACTCCTCCCGTCACAAAAATATACGATGTTTCGCGTCTCATATAATAATATATAAATAACTTGCATTTTGTTTATTTTCGGTGCAAAGGTATTGCATTTTGTCATAATATTCAATGTTTGGACTATACTTTTTCTATACTTTTGTCAGACGGTGGCATTTTGCAAGTATTTTGGGCAGAATAATTGCAAAATTATTTAGTTTTTATGTATTATGCTTTCACTTTTGTAACTTTTTGTAATTCTTTTGATATTTTCCATATATTTTTGCCACATTATTTGCGTATTTGCAGAACTTTTGCTATCTTTGCACCGTCAAAAGCGAAACTCTATACTCATTCGCCTTACGGCAACTCTCTCTCCACTCGGCGCCTCGGCGCTGAGACTCATACATTTAAATATCTAAAGACAGCGAACAGATGGACATCAGATTCACCAAGATGCACGGAGCAGGCAACGATTACATTTATGTCAACACGATGCTCTACCCCATTGCAGATCCCGCTGAAGCTTCCAGACAATGGAGCCGGCACCACTACTCGATTGGTTCGGACGGACTGATACTGATAGGTCAGGCGGACCGCGAGGATGCAGACTTCTCGATGCGGATCTTCAACAACGACGGCTCGGAGGCTATGATGTGCGGCAATGGTGCCCGATGTGTGGCACGTTACCTGCACGACTACCACCTCACTGACCGGACCGACATCCGACTGCAGACATTGGCGGGAATCAAGGTACTCCACCTGAACCTGAACCCGGACGGCGAGGTTCGTGACGTAACCGTCGATATGGGACGCCCCGCTGATATGCACCCGCTCACCCTCAGCCTGACCCAGACGGAGGTACGCAGCATAGAGGGCATGTTCGTCTCGATGGGCAATCCACACTTCGTGGTCTTCATGTCGGACGTCGAGCACTTCGATATTCAGCGATACGGTTCTGCCCTGACTCGTCATGAGGCTTTTGCCGATGGTTGCAACATCGAGTTCGTCAGTCTGATGCCCGACGGCAAACTGCGTATGCGTGTATGGGAACGAGGCAGCGGCATCACGCTGGCGTGCGGCACGGGTGCCTGCGCCACTGCCGTAGCAGCATCCCTGACGGGTCACGCAGGACGGGAGAGTGACATAGTGATGGACGGCGGCACGCTGCACATCCACTGGTCCGAGGCGGACGGCCATATATACATGACCGGTCCTGCCGAGATTGCCTACGAGGGCGTGATCAGGCTATGAGTTCGCTGCGCTGTTATGGTTATAGTTCAAGGCAAGTTACTATTATTACGGGAACAATCAACGGGAAAATCAACGGGAAAACCAAGCCGGGACAGGCAAGCGATTCAATACTGCCTCAGGAACATCGAACCTAACAGCCTCAAATAATCATTTAAAACTATTTACAACAATGGCTTTAGTCAACGAACACTTCTTGCAACTGTCAGAAAACTACCTCTTTGCCGAGATTGCAAAGAAAGTCAATGCCTACAAGGTGCTGCATCCCAAACAGAAAATCATCTCACTGGGCATAGGCGATGTAACGCAACCTCTGTGTCCGGCGGTGATCAAGGCCATACACGAGGCTACCGACGAGATGACGCGACCGGAGACCTTCCACGGTTACGGTCCAGAGCGAGGCTACGCCTTCCTGCGCGACGCCATCATCAAGAACGATTTCCAGCCGCGAGGTGTGCGGCTCGACAGTTCGGAGATCTTCATCAGCGACGGCGCCAAGAGCGACCTGGGCAACATAGGCGACATCCTGCGTTGGGACAATTCAGTAGCTGTCACGGACCCGGTCTATCCCGTCTATGTGGACAGCAACGCCATGGCTGGTCGTGCCGGTATCTGCCAGGACGGCATCTGGAGCGACATCTCCTATCTGCCCACCACGGCCGAGAACGATTTCTGCCCGGCACTGCCCAAACGAGGCATAGACATCATCTACCTCTGCTATCCGAACAACCCCACGGGCACCACGCTCACCAAGGCGCAGCTCGAGAAGTGGGTCAAGTACGCACTCAAGGAGGAAGCTCTGATCCTGTTCGATGCAGCCTACGAGGCCTACATCCAGGAGGACGGCATCCCACACAGTATCTACGAGATACGCGGCGCCAAGAAATGCGCCATCGAGTTCCACTCCTACTCGAAGACAGCTGGATTCACCGGCATCCGTTGCGGCTATACCGTCGTACCCAAGGAGGTAGCTGCCACGACATTGAGCGGACAACGCGTCACGCTGAACCACCTGTGGGAGCGTCGCCAGTCAACCAAGTTCAACGGTACCAGCTACATCTCACAGCGTGCTGCCGAGGCTATCTACACCCCCGAGGGCAAACAGCAGATACGTGAGCAGATAGCCTACTACATGGAGAATGCCCGACTGATGCGCGAGACGCTCACGGCCATGGGACTCACGGTCTATGGCGGCGTCAATGCCCCCTACATCTGGCTGCGCACTCCAGGCAAGAGCGGTTCGTGGACCTTCTTCGAGGAGATGCTCTACGCCACCGGCATAGTCTGCACTCCAGGTGCCGGCTTCGGTCCATCGGGCGAGGGTTATGTTCGTCTCACGGCGTTCGGCTCGCGCGAAGACTGCCTCGAGGCCATGGAACGACTCAAAAAGTGGAAATTATAAGTTTGAAAGGCGAAAATAAAACTGGAAAAGGATTAGTATTAAAAAAAAGGATTAGTATTAAAAAGGAGAGGAGGGGACGACAGAAACATCGGTCGCAACAATCTAATCATTTTTAAGTACGGAACAAACTAATGTCCCCTCCCCTCCATCTTTTTTACTTTACCCTTTACCCTTTACACTTTACACTTTACACTTTACCCTTTACTCATTAAAGAATTCATCAACCATAAAATAAAAAAGTATTGATTATGGGAAGCTTTAGAATCAATGCAGTAGAAACTGCATCCCGCAAGAAGCCACTGGAAGTGGCCATCCCCAAGGAGATGGCATCGACCTACTTTGGCAAGTATGTGTTCGACCGTCCGAAGATGTTCAAGTACCTTCCATCGGACGTATATCGCAAGATGACCGACGTAATGGACCACGGTGCCGACTTCGACCGTACCATAGCTGACGCTGTGGCTGCCGGTATGAAGCAGTGGGCCCAGGAGAATGGAGTGACGCACTACACGCACTGGTTCCAGCCTCTCACCGAGGGCACTGCCGAGAAGCACGATGCATTCATCGAGCACGACGGCAAGGGTGGTATGATCGAGGAGTTCGAGGGCAAGCTGCTGATGCAGCAGGAGCCTGATGCCTCATCGTTCCCATCGGGTGGTATCCGCGCCACATTCGAGGCCCGCGGCTACTCTGCCTGGGACCCTACATCGCCTGTATTCATCATCGACGACACACTCTGCATCCCTACCATCTTCATCAGCTACACGGGCGAGGCGCTCGACTACAAGGCTCCATTGCTCCGCGCACTGAGCGCTGTAGATAAGGCTGCCACCGAGGTCTGCCACTACTTCTATCCTGATGTGAAGAAGGTGCAGTCCAACCTGGGCTGGGAGCAGGAGTACTTCCTCGTTGACGAGGACCTCTACAATGCCCGCCCTGACCTGGTACTGACCGGCCGCACTCTGATGGGTCACGATTCGGCCAAGAACCAGCAGATGGATGACCACTACTTCGGCATCATCCCTGAGCGTGTCATGCAGTTCATGAAGGAGCTGGAGATACGCGCCCTGGAACTGGGCATCCCATGCAAGACCCGCCACAACGAGGTAGCACCTAACCAGTTTGAGATTGCCCCAATCTTCGAGGGTACCAACCTGGCTGTGGATCACAATATGTTGCTCATGTCCCTGATGAAGCGCATCGCACGCAAGCACGGCTTCCGCTGCCTCCTGCACGAGAAACCATTTGCCGGCATCAACGGTTCGGGCAAGCACAACAACTGGTCGCTCAGCACCGACACCGGCGTTCTGCTGCACGGTCCTGGCAAGACTCCATTGGACAACATGCGTTTCGCCGTCTTCATCGTCGAGACTCTGATGGCTGTATATAAGCACAACGGCCTGCTCAAGGCCTCTATCATGTCGGCTACCAACGCTCACCGTCTGGGCGCCAACGAGGCACCTCCGGCTATCGTTTCTTCGTTCCTGGGCAAGCAGCTCTCTGACCTGCTCGAGGCTATCGAGAAGTCGGACAAGGAGGATGTCTTCAACCTCTCGGGCAAGCAGAAGATGAAACTCGATATCCCTGTCATCCCCGAGATCATGCTCGACAATACGGACCGCAACCGTACCTCTCCATTCGCCTTCACGGGCAACCGCTTTGAGTTCCGCGCTGTCGGTTCGGAGGCCAACTGTGCATCGGCCATGATAGCCCTCAATACGGCTGTAGCCGAGGCGCTCACCCTCTTCAAGGAGCGTGTCGATGCCCTGATCGCTGCCGGCTCCGACAAGTTTGCCGCCATCGTCAAGGTCGTCCGCGAGGACATTGCCACCTGCAAGCCTATCCACTTCGACGGCAACGGCTACAGCGATGAGTGGGTCAAGGAGGCTACCCGTCGTGGACTGGATACCGAGACATCGTGCCCTGTTGTGTTCGACAACTATCTGTCGGCCGACTCGGTCAAGATGTTCGAGAGCATGGGCGTCATGAAGGAGTTCGAGCTCAAGGCCCGCAACGAGGTGAAGTGGGAGACCTACACCAAGAAGATTCAGATCGAGGCACGCGTGCTGGGCGACCTATCGCTCAACCACATCATCCCTACTGCCACTCGCTACCAGTACGAACTGGTCAAGTTGGTACAGGGTATGGCCAGCATCTATCCTACGGATCAGGCCGACGTCCTCTGCAACCGTAACCGCCGCATCATCGGCGAGATTGCTCAGCGCATCGACCACATCGAGGAGTATGTCTATGCTTTGGTCGAGAGTCGCAAGGTGGCCAATGCCATTGCATCGGAGCGCGAGAAGGCTATCGCCTACCACGACAACGTCATTCCGCTGATGGACAAGATCCGCTACGAGATTGACCACCTCGAGATGACCGTTTGCGACGAACTCTGGCCATTGCCTAAGTATCGCGAACTGCTCTTCATCCGCTGATAGGAGGTACCCCCCAATCCGAACCTCCCCAAGCGGCAACCTGCGCCGAAGTCTGGCGGTACCCCGTTCCTGTGCCAAGGGCTGGACGGCTACAGACGGGACCACACCTCCTCACATAGGCTCTGCAACGTGAGCCACAGGCCGATACCCAGTAGTCTTACCATGGGCTGGATGACTACTCCCTACCGACTCTGGATGCTCCATTGCAGCTATTCCCCCGAAGTCATTGTTACACTTTTTATCTGTATTTAGCAGCGCTCCCTCCCCCGGATTGTTCCGAGGGAGGGAGCTTTTTAAGTAGTTGTTCAAAATTATTTACTCAACTTTCGCAAGCTCCAGTTGAGAGTAGGGAAAGGCTAAAAAAAGTAGTAAAAGGGGAGTAAAAGGGACGATACAAACAATCCCTGAAAACTCCCGCCAGTAATAGCAAATGTCACTTTTACTACCCATTTTTAATTCTTAACTATAAATTTTTAATTTTCCTTACTCCCCTTCTTTGCTGAAAGTGAGCAAGTTGGAAACTTGCGAAACTTGAATTACATTAATAACACCGCCTTTTTGTGAGACTTCAAACATTCCAAATATTGCTTCACTGTGTTCTCCATTAAACCTTAAACTATAACGACCCTTAACCATTTTCTTTCCTCTGTTTCCAGTTAGGCAGCACGCCGAAGGTGTGCGGGAATACAGGCGGGGGCGTGAGCCCCCGCTTCCCACAGTAGCACGTAGGAGATTGTATCGAGCGCCGAAGGTGCGACAGAAGGTATATTTGCTCTAGCAAATATACCGCGTTTTGAATTCTCAATAAATAACAATTGTACTGCAAAAATGGTCGAAAAGTAAACCGGTGTACATTTGCCGGATTTGGTTATGTAGCTTGGATCAATAGCTATGGCTATGCGTTTCAATGGTAACATCGACAGATAAAACTTGTTGAACGTAATCCAATCAAATTCTTTCTCGAAATTCTGACGAAAACGCTGCTCACACGACGAAGAAAGTCGTGCCATTTGAGAAAAATTGATGCGATTAAACGATGTTACGTAAATTATCATAGCCTGAATGAAGAAAGTTTCAAAACTTTTTCGTATCTTTGCACCTTAAAAACTTGCAATTCAGCTACGTATAAATCATCCGGTAACGTCCGACAGGCATCTCTTTTCTGGGATTTAGAGTCTATGCTCGATTCAAAGTATCCCTTGTACAAATTGGCGAATCTTGTAGATTGGAATCTGTTCCAACCGACTCCAAACTCTTGAACAAGGTCTTCAAGTTCTGTCGCAATGGTTTCCGGAATGAGCCATGAGAGTTCTTTTGTGCCTTATTGAAAGGCTTGCCATTATTCGGATTTGGGATCAAATGAGACTCAACAAGCAGTCTTTGTGCCCAGCAATTTCTCCTTGAGCGTACGCATGCGAGAGAAAGGAGGCTTTATGAGGAACGACTATATATACAGAACAGGAAGCTGCAAAAAAACATGGAGAAATAAAGGACGGACAAGTAACAAGGACCAATCACAAATTGAACCTTGAAAGTAAAGAAACGACGAATGAGAGTATTGAAAAAATGTCCGAGGAATGTAGAAAACGTAACGATAAAAAATAATACATAACTATGAAAAAGGTTTTAATAGTTCTATTAGTATTACTGGGTTTTGTCGCATGTAATACTCCTTCGCAGAGGGAACAAGAGTATTATTTCACAAAGGACATAGCCAGTCTTACCTTGTATTGTGATAGTTTTGATCTCAAAGGCTATTTCTCTTTATGTTTTATGGATGACGTACCTGAGGACTTACTTAGACAAAAATATCTTGCAAAGTATCGAATTGAATCGCAGGATACTCTGAGTGTGTTTCAGAAACTATTGCATCAATCTATTTTGATTGAGCAGGACAGTGACATGACTTGTGATACAGATGTCGCAGCCTTAGTTGAGTACGTGGATGGAACAACGGACACCTTAAGTATTCCGATTAGCCTGAGCCGAGGTTTTATCCTCGGCATGAAACGGTTCGACAACAGGGCATTCATTGATTCTGTATTGCATGCTTTAGCTTTCCGAGATAGTCTTTGGAAGGAGGTTCTGGAACGAACCTATTGGAAAGGTGATTATAAATATTATAAATTCCCGGCATATGATGAAGATAAATACATCCCGAATTATGGTATGTTTGCAAATACCAAGGCCGAGACTTTAGCACGATACATGTGTCAGGAGAATATCGATTCAATTGTGTCCATCGTCAAGCGGAATCCGAGCATAATGTACGCACGTGATGCAAAAGAAAGAGTTCCGTTGGTTTTACATTGTATTCTTTTCCAACAGGATACTGTGTTGAAAACGCTTTTGGACCTTGGTTTCGATCCTAATCGCTTTATTCCAAGAGAAGAAGATGAACTTAAAATTGCAAGTAATTGTTTCGCAGGTAGTGATGTAAATCCGTTTATAGATGCTTGTGAGAACTCTTATTATAATAAATGTGGTAAATTATTGGTGCAATATGGCGCTAATGTAAACATGCAATTTCCTAATGATGGTTTAAGTTACTGTCCATTATCTTCGGCGATTAGTGGAAAAAACTACGAGATGGCTAAGTTCTTGATAGAGCATGGCGCTGACGTAAATTCTTTTCGTATAATTTTTTATGCGGATGATATGTATCACCTTGACGAAAATACAGAGTTTAAAGAGGAACGGGAATACCCTATTGACATGGCGCGAAAAAGGAATTATCTCAAGATGATATACCTCCTACTGACTCATGGAGCTAATATAGATACTCCATATAGCCGGCGTGTCGGAGATCTCCATTCCTATATAGAATCCTTGAATCCAGATGAATTCAGTTCGACAAGTCAAAGATACCTGCAGAAGATCAAGAGCTATTTGAAAGAATTGGATTCTGCGAAAAAAGACAATACCGAGACCGATGAGCATTGACCCAATGGTCGAAAGTTCTATAAAATCCATCCTTAGAACTGATAAATTCTCAAGAATCTGAGAATTGAGAGAATATCCCTCGCTGCTGGAAATTGATGAGAATTTGAGACCTCATCCGGCGGAGTCCGTTAGAAAAAAAGTAAAGCGCTACATATCAATTTATTGTAGTAAACTATAGCCAAGTATAGGCAAAAGTATAGGGGGGTAATATTTGCGCATCCGAAAATAAGTGCTTACCTTTGCAGCGCTCAATCGGACAAGCCTACCCCCCTACTGAAAGCAGGATCACTTGACCTGCTTGATGCGGAGCAACAGATAAGGCCGCTCGGGCAAACGGACAGCGCGGTTCTGTGCATCTATCATACGGTAGCCATCCTGCTTCTTGGCCTCGAACACCGTAGGATACTCAGTGATGGTCATGCCCCATGTATCGATAATCTCGACCTTGAAGCGGTCTCCCTCCTGAATGCGGGGATAGGCAGGTGTGCGGCCATTGCGCAGAGGCAGGTCAAAGCGCCACTGCTCCATCACCTCCTTGCCCAGATAGACCATATAGTAGCCAGGGCCACATGCCGAGGTGTGAGGATCCCACGACGAATCGGCCAGGTACATAGGCATAGGCATATCGTCCAGAATCTGCTTGAGGAACTTGGTGCGCGACCACATCGTGCCGTGGAACTTGCCACCCACAGCGAGGAAATTGTTGCGGAACCCGCTCGGGTCACCGAACTGATAACATTCCGAGTGAGTGCAGTAGGTACCAGCTATGAGCGCCATCCACATACGGAAGAGTTCCTCCTCGCCGCTCAGATTGCCCCAACGGACATTCATATCGCCCTCGTAGAGCACCTCGTCAAAGACGATAGGCTTGCGATAGATATTGCGCACGATGGCTGCACGACCGAAGTCCTCGACCGGAGCCTGGTCCTGAATGGAGCAATGCGTATAGCGTGGGTCCCAATAACTGTAGTACTGAGCCGTATAGCTGTGGATGGAGACCAGATGACGGTAGGGATCGGCAGCAATGATGGCATCGGTCCAGGCATCCCAGGCCTCCTTGGGCTGCTCCTTGACCAGGTCATACTCATTGGCCAAGCTCCACCACACATTGCGGAAGCTGGACATACGGGCACCTACATATCGGCACAGCAACTGACCAGCCTCAATCGGCATGGCATGGAAGCCCCAACGACCGCCATCATAAGGATGAAAGAGGATGAGATCCTGCTCGATGCCCAGTTGCATCAGGCCTCGCGTACACTCCTCAACATGATCGAAGTAACGAGGATTGAGGCGCGTCCAGTCCCACTTGCCATCGGCTGTACGCTCGAAGGGGTACTGCTCGGGCTCGGGATAATTGGGGTTGAAGTTCTGTGGCAAAAGGAGCGAACGGATCTTGGTGAATCCAGTCTCGGAGAGCGAGCGCAACGTCTGCTGCTGCATGGTCAGACCAGCATCTGCCGACGTAACCTCGGGTGCACTCGATGCATGCATCCAGTCATAGGAGGTAGTGCCAATGGGGTAATACTGCTTGCCATCAGCATAGCAGAAATTAAGGCCAGTAGTATCGACCTGCACTGGACCGTGATTATCTGCCGAAGGAGCAATGCACTGGAAATTGCCCTGCTGCTGGTCCAACGGTGAGAGAGCAGAGGCTGTCTCGTAGCGCCAGGTACCCTCCTGCTGCGGCATGAAACGCACGCGCCATGTATCGCCACCATCATAGAAGCCTGCTACCGTGAGCGTGTCCGCACCATAGAACGTAGCGGTAAAAGGTACCTCGAAAGGATTGGTTCCAACAGGGACAGGAGCAGTAAAGGCAACTTCATACATACCCCAACGTTCCACCTGAACAGGGGCTGGGGCCTTGCTCTTCGGCTTGGCACATACAGGCACAGCCAAGAGCGCTATCAATGAGAGAGAGAAAAGCGACTTCATAATAATAAAAGCGTTTATGTAGTTCAAAACAATTCAGGACGCTGATATCATATAACCGATTCAACCTCAACGCAGATTGAACAGAATAAAACGAATCAGCGTCCCGACAATTTCACTCAGAATACAGGCAAAGCCAGCAACTGACGACGCAGCGTCTCGCCCAGACGGATATGACCGGCACGGCTGGGGTGCAGACGGTCATAACGGACAGAGTTGGGATGACCCTCCGGTTCGGCGAAATAGACACCGTGGGAAGGCTCCATCGGGAACAGGCCAGACAGGCTGAACAGGTCTATGACCGGCATGGCCCAATACTGACCCGCCTGGCGGAGCGTCTGCACATAGTCCTCGATGTAGAGGCCCTCACTGTTGGCCACATTCTCGTCGGGCTGCACATTGAACTTGTTCTTGGCAGGGTCCGAGAAGTTGGCATAGCCGCGGTGAGGCGGGGTCATGATGATGATCTGCTTGGTGGGATAGCGGTGTTTGAGCATACTGAGCAGCATATTGATGCGACCACAGAAAGTGCTGTCCGAATAGACGAAATCACGGCAACGGCGCTGCACCATCTTGCCATTGTAATCGACCACCGTATCGCGCTCCGTATAGAACTGGCCCATGGGCGTACCATGGAAATAGTCATTGGTACCAGCCCAAATGAAGATAGCATCGAGATTGTCGCCCTCGGCCTTGATCATCTCCTCTGCACGCTGGCGGACCTGTTTCCACTGATTGCCGCTACGGGCATAGATGCAAGGTTCAATGCCCAGGCTGTCGCGCAGATAGTCATAGTAATGATACTGAGTGGCACGGTTGCGGGGATCGGTCATACTGTCGCCCAGGAAACCGACACGCTTGCCATTCCACTGGCTCTGCTGCGGCTTGGGATTGCCCCATGCCTCGAGCCGTTCATACTCCTCCTGAGTGAGACGCATGAACGAGCCATGCTGAGGTCCAGTGACGCCCTGGATGTCCTGTGGGTCCGAGAAATTGCGCATATTGGCATCCGCCTTGCAGATACGGTAATGACGTGGACGCGACGAGTATTCAATATAGCCGATGCGCCAGCCCTCCTCTCCTACGATCTGGAAAGCCGAAACGCCCTCGCACTTCTTGTTGCCCTCGAAATCGACATAATCATCTTCGACAGGTTCGCCCCAAGGGCCAGTCAGACTCGGAGCAGTTGCCGTAAAGAGGCCAGGCTTGCCGCCCTCCTTCTTGATCATCATGTGGTACTTGCCATCGGTCGTGAGGTAATTGATGTCAGCATCAATGGTAGCATAACCCCAGTCAAAGAGCAACTGCGGCATAGTCATCTGCGTGAACGACTTGTCTGCATAACTGTAGTACATACGGTCGTACTTCTCCTCCTTGGGATTCCAGAGGCTATAGTAGATGAAGTAACCACCACGGCTACCATCGGGCCAACGGTACGATGCATCCCAGAAGATCTGAGGAGCCCAGACACGGGTAATGGTACTCCAGTCCTTATATACGCTGTGGGCAGTAGCTCCATCACAGAAGGTAGATCGGCCCTGGCGGAAGTCGAACGTCTTGCTCTGCCAATGGATCAAATCTTCACTGGTGAAGAGGTCAATGCCGAAGTTCTCCCATGTACCGCCCTTGTTGAGCCGCTTGGTCATCGAGTTGTTCATATCGGTAGTGACCATCAGATAGCCACTGCCATCATACTTGCGGCATATATAGGCGTCGCGTGTTCCACCCTCGATACGGGCATGTTCGAAAGCCGAGAAGACCGAATCTCCGTTCAACAGGTCATGGTAATGCAGTCCGTCGCGTGAGAGGGCGAAAGCCGTCCACTGACCACGGTCGCTCATGTGGCAATACAGATAGCCATAGTCACCCATCTGCAGATTGCCGGGGACGACGGTCTCTTTCTTCTTGGCCGTGAGGGTGGTAATGCCCAACAGAGCCACGCAAAACAAAGCGGTTAGATGTTTCATATTAGATTGTAAATAATTGAGGTCATGGAGAGATTAGGAACAATAGAGGCTCTTGAAGTTATAGATTGCCTATATTGCATAGATTCCCTACTTGAGAAAAGCGAAGAACACTGCCAGGACCAGGCAGAACAACGCTACGAAATGGTTCCAATGCAGAGGTTCGCCCTTGAAGACAAAGTGCACGATGAGGACAAAGACCAACAGCGATACGGACTCCTGCAGGACCTTGAGCTGCATCAGGTTGAAGGGACCACCCATATCGTGATGACCGATGCGATTGGCGGGGACTGCCACACAATACTCGAAAAAGGCCAAGCCCCACGAGAAGAGTATCACTACAAACAACGGCCAATCGCGCACGGAGGGATAGATCTCGCGCAATTTGAAACTGCCGTACCACGCGAACGTCATAAAAACGTTCGACAAAACAAGCATTGCCACTGTGGCCAAGCCTCGCAGCATTAACGTATTCATATTAAACCTTCGATAGGATCCTTGAGTATTCGGCCGACGTGCAGATCGTGCAGCTCGGCCACGACACGCAGTGTGTCCTGCAATCCGTCCGCCACACTGCCCACGAACGAGATGCTCTCGCCGGAACGAGGATTGAGGCGCTGGACATTGCGCTTGAAGAAAAGTTCGATGCCCTGGTAGCCCAACCGTTGGCAATAGTCACAGTCGGAATGACGGCCGACAAAGACGGCGAACGTCGCCAGATAACGATTGGGGAAAGGCTGACGATAGACGTGTTCAATAGCCGATTCGGCCGATACCTCGCCGAAATCTTCGGCAAAGAGCGAGCGTACTCGCTGGGGCATCTGTTCCTTGAGATAGTCGCTCAATACCTGTCGGCCCAACCAGGCTCCGCTGCCCTCATCGCCCAGGATATATCCCAGGCTGCTGGCAGTCTGCATCTGGTCATGTGCAGCATCATAACGCGCCGCAATGGCACCAGTCCCGAGTATGCAGCACAGGCCATCGCCCAGTGCACGGCAGGCACCCAACAGGTCCGACGCCACCTCAACACGGGTCATCGGCGTGAAGACCCGGCGCAAGGCACGCTCGACCAGCTCGCTCCGTTCGCCGCTGCAACCTGCTCCGTAGAACTGCACCAGACTGGGCATACGCTCCCCGGACTGCTCAACCACCTGACGGGCGGCAACCACGATCTCCTCCTCCGTTGCATAGAGCGGATTGAGCCCCTGCGTCTGGAAGGGCTGCACGAACTTGGGTTGGCCCGGAGTCTTATCGACCAGGCACCAGGTTGTCTTGGTACTGCCAGAATCGGCGATCAGAAACATATGCAATTAATTGATAATTGACAATTGATAATTGATAAAACCTCCATTGAAGAAACAATTGATAATTGACAATTGATACTCTATCAACGGAGCTTGACCTTGAATGACTTCTTGACAGGACCCGATTCATTGCCAACGATATCGACCGAAGTAACTACATAAGTGTATTTGCCAGCGGGGACATCAGCATCTATGAAATTGGTATTGACCGTGCGGAGCAACAGGTGCGAGCCGTCGCTGATATCGACCTTCTCACCCTTGCGGAACTTATAGACGCAGAAGTAACGAGGTTTCTGCATAGGGTCTTCGGTCACCACATATTGCCACGAGACACGCAGACCCTGCTGTACCAGTCCAATGCGGAGGTTGCAGACCTTGTCGGGCGCGATGGCATCAATATTGGTATATGCCGGAGGCAAGGCAGGTACGCGGAACAGGTCCTGCTTCAGGAAGTCGCGGATATGATAGCTGTTGTCGAGCACCTGATAACCATACCAGAAACAGTTGCCACGGATGTTCTTACCCTCGGCAGCCTGATTCAGTTTGTTGCTCATGTGCACATGTTGCTTGGTCAGATCGGGCGTAGGCTTGGTATCCTTGGCTCCATCCAGCGAACGTTCTATGCTCTGGCCGATATAGAGATGGCAGTCCGATGGGATGTGGTCGTTCCACCAGCGGACCAGAGTGCTGTAGTCAGCAGCGGGATGTCCTATCTCCCAGTAGAGCTGCGGTATGACATAGTCAATCCAACCGCTCTTGGCCCAGAAGAGTATATCGGCATAGAGGTCATCGTAGCACTGTGTGCCCTGTGTGTTCGAGCCTGCTGGATAGGTGGTCGTGGCATTGCGGTAGATGCCGAACGGACTGATGCCGAATCGCACCCAGGGCTTGATGGCGCGGATATCCTCGTGGAGGGACTTCATCAGGATATCTACGCTGCGGCGACGGAACTTGCCCAACGCATCCGGTTCATCGACGTCGATATTCATCTGGCGGGCATAGATCTCGAAGGCCACCTTGTCATCGAAGGTCTGTCCCTTGACCGGATATGGATAGAAATAGTCGTCCATGTGGATGGCATCCACGTCATATCGGGTGACGATATCCTTGACTACCTGGCGGACGTGAGCGCGCGATTCGGGCAGAGCAGGATTGAGGTACAGACGGTCGTCATATCGCACGAACCACTCCGGATGCTGGCGGTACAGATGATTGTCGGCCATCACCGTGAACTTGCTGGCAGTCATGCGGTAAGGGTTGATCCAGGCGTGGAACTCCATCTGATGCTTGTGGCACACCGAGATGAGGTAGTCCATCGGGTCCCACAATGGCTGTGGAGCGACACCCTGCTTGCCGGTCAGGAATCGGCTCCATGGCTCGTAGGGGCTCTGGAAGAAAGCATCGCCCTCGGGACGCACCTGGAAGAAGATGGCATTGAAGCCCGTATTGTACAACTCCTCGACCATCTGATCCATGTAGGCCTTGCACTCATCGGGTGACATCTTCATGTACCGCTCCTGGAAAGCGGTCTGCAGCCATGTTCCACGGAACTCCTCCTTCTGCGAGGGCTCGGCAGCCTTCCAGCCGAACTTGAGGCGTTTAGCCTCGGCTGGCACCAAAATCAGTAAGAATAAAATAGTATATAATAATCGTTTCATATCATCTAAATATGTTGTAGCCTATGATTCAAAAAAAAAGAACTTGTCTGCCTGGCAACGTCCCCCGGAGCTGGGAGTTTCAGAGGATCTTGCACTTTATTGTTTCTCCGATAGTTCCAACCAACGCATTTCCTTGGTATCAATTTCGTCAATGATTGCTTGCATTCGTTGGCCCTTTTCTACCAGTTCCTGTCCGGACAATGTGCCGCTGGACATCTCGGCCTCCAGTTGCTGCTTCTCATTTTCCAGGCGGGGCAGGTCCTCCTCGAGGGCCGCCAATTCCATCTTCTCCTTGAACGTCAGTTTCGGGGCCTTCTCCGTGCGAGGTTTCTCGTTGGCAGTGGTCGGAGTGGTTACTTTCGGGGCCGATGCCTCAGCCGCCTCCTCGTCCTTGAGGCGTTTCCATTCTCGCCAATCGGAGTAGTTGCCCGGATAGTCCTGCAGCTCGCCTTGCCCCTTGAAGACCAGCAGATGGTCCACCACCTTGTCCATGAAGTATCGGTCGTGACTCACCACGATGACGCACCCGCCGAAGTTCTGCAGATACTCCTCCAGCACATTGAGCGTCACGATATCGAGGTCATTGGTCGGCTCGTCCAGTATCAGGAAGTTAGGCGAACGCATCAGTATCGTACATAGGTACAACCGACGTTTCTCGCCGCCGCTCAACTTATAGACATAGCTGTACTGTTTCTCGGGCGAGAACAGGAACTGCTGCAGGAACTGCGTGGCGGACAGTCGCGAACCGTCGCTCATCTGCACATATTCCGCTATGTCGCGGACTATGTCGATCACCTTCTTGCTATCGTCGAACTGCAGTCCCTCCTGGCTGTAGTACCCGAACCGGACAGTCTCGCCTATGTCAAAACGGCCCTGATCGGGGGCTATCTGCCCCAGCAGCATCTTGAGGAACGTACTCTTGCCCGTACCGTTGGGGCCGACTATGCCCATCTTCTCATATCGGGCAAAGACATAATTGTAGTCATTCAGGATGATGCGTTCACGGTCCGTCTCACTGCGTGGGGGGAACGACTTGCTCACATGGTGGGCCTCGAATATCTTATTGCCGATATAGGTCGATTTCATCTGCAGGCGCAGGGCCTGTTGCTCGTGACGCTGCTTGGCACGTTGTTCCAGTTCATAGAAGGCCTCGATACGCGAACGGCTCTTGTGTCCACGGGCCTGCGGTTGGCGGCGCATCCAGTCCAGTTCGGTGCGCAACAGGTTATTGGCCCTTTCCACCAGCACGTTCTGTGCATTGATGCGTTCCTGGCGTTTCTCCAGGTAGTAGGCGTAGTTGCCCTTGTATGTATAGAGCGTGCGGTCGGCCATTTCCACTATGCGGTTGCACACACGGTCCAGGAAGTAGCGGTCGTGCGTCACCATCAGCAGGGTACTGTTGCCGCGGCCCAGGTACCCCTCGAGCCACTCCACCATCTCCAGGTCCAGGTGGTTGGTAGGTTCGTCCAATATCAGAAACTGAGGATGGTCGGACAGCACCTTAGCCAGGGCCAAACGCTTGCGCTGGCCTCCCGATAGTTGTTCCACAGGCTGGTTGAGGTCGGTAATCTTGAGTTGGGTCAATATGCGTACCATCTCGGCACTCTCGCCACACACTCCACCCACAGTTATGCCGGGAGCAAACTGCGGGTCCTGGCTCAGGTATCCCGTCTGCAGATCGTTGCGAAAAGTTATTGAACCACTGTCATGATCTTCTATTCCCATTATGATGTTGAGCAGGGTGGTTTTGCCCGATCCATTGCGCGCTATCAATCCTACGCGGTCACCCTCGCTGATACCCAGCGAAACATTTTCGAGCAATACCAAATCGCCGAAGGATTTGGTCAGTCCGTCAATCTGCAAGTAACTTTGTACCATTTTTCGTTCTTCTCTCAGCGTACCGATTGGCCGCTTTGTGCTGATAAGTCCTCAATTTTATGGGCACAAAATTAGTTAATTTCGTGCAAAAAAACAAATTTTGCACCAAATGATTGCATAAAATAGAGGTTTTCGCCCAATATTTTTACTTCTTATTATTATTTTTACTACATTTGCAAACACAATTTAATTAACTTTTGTACCTGTATCACAATGAAAGGAATAGTTTTGGCAGGTGGCAGCGGCACTCGCCTCTACCCCATCACTAAGGGTGTCAGCAAGCAGTTGATTCCTATCTACGACAAACCTATGGTCTATTACCCGATATCCGTATTGATGTTGGCTGGCATACGCGACATACTCATTATATCTACCCCCTACGACCTGCCCGGATTCAAGCGTCTCCTGGGCGACGGCTCGGACTACGGCGTCCACTTCGAGTACGCCGAGCAACCCTCACCCGACGGATTGGCCCAGGCCTTCCTGATCGGCGAGCAGTTCATCGGCAATGACTCGGTGTGCCTCGTACTGGGCGACAATATCTTCCACGGCAACGGTTTTACCGCTATGCTCAAGAAAGCGGTCATTGATGCCGAGCAGAACAACAAGGCCACAGTCTTCGGTTATTGGGTCAATGATCCCGAGCGCTACGGTGTGGCTGAGTTCGACAAGCAGGGCAACTGCCTGAGCATCGAGGAGAAACCCGCCCAGCCCAAGAGCAACTACGCTGTGGTCGGTCTCTATTTCTATCCGAACAAGGTCGTCAATGTGGCGAAGAACATCAAGCCCTCTGCCCGCGGCGAACTGGAGATCACTACGGTCAATCAGTGGTTCCTCGATGACAAGGAACTGCTCGTGCAGACCCTCGGCCGCGGTTTTGCCTGGCTCGATACGGGCACACACGATTCTCTGTCCGAGGCTTCCACCTTCATCGAGGTCATCGAGAAGCGTCAGGGCCTCAAGGTTGCCTGCCTGGAGGGTATCGCCTATCGCCAGGGCTGGATCGACGAGGCCAAGATGCGCCAACTGGCCCAGCCTATGATCAAGAATCAGTATGGCCAATACCTGCTCAAAGTCATTGAGGAGCTGAAAAAGACCCCCTAAATCCCCCTGCTTAGGGGGACTTGAGTTACCACATACTGTCGTCTCTGATTATGTAAACCGTTACGGTCGCCTCAATCAAGGGGCTTCTACAAAAGAAACAGAATAGGCTATGAATTGGCGTACCGCAAGTTCGGACAGATATGAACTGCTGAGAGCATTTGCGCGTGAGAACCGCGAGAATATGACTGATGCAGAGAAAGTCTTTTGGTATTGTGTCAAGGGACAATCACTGGGACACAAATTCGTACGTCAACACATCATAGGCGATTATATAGTCGATTTTCTGTGCAGAGATGCCCAGCTTATCGTTGAGATAGATGGAGGATACCATTCTGAACGGACACAAGAGATGGACGATAGCCTGCGGCAACAGTGGCTGGAATCATTAGGATACAGAGTGCTTCGTTTCACCAATGCTCAGGTACTCTTTGACATTGACAACACCCTTGCTACAGTTGAGACTTGCATCAAGGATTGCCTCAAGGGGAAATAGTTCTCTGAAATTTCATATATCACCAAATAAAATTTGTAAATAATCAAAATACAAAATATGTCACAGCAAAATTCTATTCAGGCGGAGAACCTTCCCCCTAAACAGGGGGATAAGAGGGGGTCTCGTACTATCGTTATCACGGGTGGTGCCGGCTTCATCGGCAGTCACGTCGTAAGACTCTTTGTCAATAAGTATCCCGACTATAAGATCATCAATCTGGACAAGCTGACCTATGCAGGCAACCTGGCCAATCTGAAGGATGTCGAAGGCAAGCCCAACTACAAGTTCGTCAAGATGGACATCTGCGACTTCGATGCCTTCTATCAGTTGATGCAGGACGAGCACGTCGATGGCATCATCCATCTGGCAGCCGAGAGCCACGTCGATAGGTCGATCAAGGATCCCTTCACCTTCGCCCGCACCAACGTGATGGGCACGCTCAGCCTGCTGCAGGCAGCCAAGCTCTACTGGGAGAGCCTGCCCGAGCGGTATGAGGGCAAGCGCTTCTACCACATCTCGACCGACGAGGTGTACGGAGCGCTCCAGATGAATCATCCTGAGGGAGTGGCAGCACCCTTCTCGACCAAGGCATCGAGCACCCAGCACGAGGCCTACGGCGATGAGTTCTTCCACGAGACGACCAAGTACAATCCCCACTCACCCTACTCGGCATCCAAGGCTTCGAGCGACCACTTCGTCCGTGCCTTCCACGACACATACGGCATGCCGACCATCGTGACCAACTGTTCGAACAACTATGGTCCCTACCAGTTCCCCGAGAAGTTGATTCCGCTCTTCATCAACAATATCCGCCACCGCAAGCCGCTCCCTGTCTATGGCAAGGGAGAGAACGTCCGCGACTGGCTCTTTGTCGAGGATCACGCCCGTGCCATCGACCTCATCTTCCACCAGGGCAAAGTGGCCGAGACCTACAACATCGGCGGCTTCAACGAGTGGAAGAACATCGACATCATCAAGGTGGTCATCAAGACGGTCGATAGGATTCTGGGGCGCAAGGAGGGCGAGGACCTCGACCTCATCACCTACGTCACGGACCGCTTGGGTCACGATGCCCGATATGCCATCGATTCGACCAAGCTGCAACGCGAACTGGGCTGGGAGCCTTCCCTGCAGTTCGAGGAGGGCATAGAGCGCACCGTCCGCTGGTACCTCGACCATCAGGAATGGATGGACAACATCACATCGGGCGAGTACGAGAAGTACTACGAGAGTATGTACAACGGCCGATAAGACAATCTCAACCTACGGGATTTGCGAGGGACCGACGTCAGCCCGTCCTTCAGCAAGTCCCGTTTATTCATCATCCCCTATTCACATGACTATTATGAAGGCATTACAACATATTACCAGATCAATCCTCACGCTTACCATAGTATTGAGCGGATTTATGTCCGACGTCCAGGCAGCCAACACGTTCCAGAAACCCGACTTCGATTTTCCCAGGGAGGTCGAGGCCAATGCCTACGTGGCATTGCACCAGGCCCTCCGGGAGGGCAACCAGCACGATATCGTCCTGGCGGCCATGCAGATTGGCAAGTCGCGCATCTACATCTCAGAGCGGAACCTCGGCAGTGCACTCACCGTGATTGATTCCGTGATGCAGGTAGGACATCTTTCACCCGATTACAATGCTATACTCTATTACTACAAGAGCGAGTTACTCAACCGATATGCTAATATGTGGTTCAGTTTGGAGAAAGGAGATGATGAGAGCGACGACATTACCCGGTGGAGCAGTTCCCGCAGGGACAGTCTTCGGGACGCCTTCCTTGACCGTGCGCTCGACCCGTTGGGCAATGGCGACATATCGGCACTGATGCAGCCCTGTACCCACTATCAGGGCATCGTCCATCCCGGCGATGAATGGGGACAACGTTGCATGCCCTATCTGTTCGATTTGTTGGCCGAAAAGAAATTCTCCACCCTTCCCTCCCATCCACAGTCACAGCGGAAGGACCTGCGTATGCAGTGGCTCAATGTCCACGCCCAGGACCAGAGTCTCTATCCCCGCATCTACATCAGCTACAACACTTCGGACTGGAACCAGCAGGACATAGACTCACTCATTGCCCAGTATCGCAATCAACCCGAAGTCGGTCTGCTCTACACCCTGCATGGGTCTGGAATGCACAGACAGACATCGTACGACGACTGTCAGCGCTACGTTGCGGCCTATCCCCGTTCCCCCTTCACCCCCTATGTCCAGAACCAAATCGATATATGGGACATAGCCAATGTCGAGACCGAAATCCACCCCTGCTACACTTCACGTCAGGACATCTCCGTCAGCGTCAGGTTCATGGACGACAATGCAGCCGAGTGTAAGGTCACTCTGTACCGCATGCCGGACAAGCTGTTGAACAAATTCGACAAGGTCCGCTTATCGCAGCTACAATACATCGACGAGGTTATAGTCCATCACGACAGCCTTGGCCAGCAGACCTGCCACGCCTCTTTCCCGGCACAACCCTACGGAGTCTATTTCACCACCACCTCATTGCGCGATGATCAAGGCCGATGGGTGTGCCCCAAGAAGTATGATGATGAATATTTGAATCGAGCCAGCAATCACTTATTCACAGTCTCGGACCTGCGCACCTTCGCGGTCAGCACGGCTGACACTATCGACATCTTCGCCATCAATGCGCTGGACGGAGCCCCGCAGGAGGGTGTCACTGTCGAGTATTCTCGGTACCCAGAATTACAATTCCCCATGCAGGGCACGACTGACCTTAACGGCGCTGTCACAGGTTGCGACGGGTCGTATTACTACTACATCCTGCACCGCGGCGACGACATCTATCTGAACAAATTGGATAGGACCAACTATGCGCGGCGCAAACAGTTTCCCCAACGCTGGGAGCCCATCAGCGCACAGATTTTCACCGACCTGGCCATCTATCGTCCTGGCGAAAAGGTCCGCGTCACGGCCATCCTGTATCAGCTCGGCACAACCAGTCGCCGGCTCATCACCGATGGCAAGTTCTATACATTGACCCTGTACGACCCCAATCACAAGAAACTCGCTGCCAAGAGTGTCACTGCCGATGACTGGGGCCAACTGACCGAGCAGTTCACCCTGCCCACTGACCGTATGAACGGCACATACCGCCTCGAACTGGAGAGTCCTACCGGGTTGCGCAATTCGGCCATAGCTACCCACTTCATCCAGGTCAGCGAGTACAAGGCGCCCACCTTCTACGTCGATCTGTCGGGCACGCCCCAGGGGCAGTCCCGGTCCGACTCCCTGCTCGTCATCCGCGGCAAGGCATTGTCCTACAGCGGTCTGCCCGTGTCCAACGGCACCATACAGTGCAACCTCGAGGCCTCACGCATGTGGTTCTGGGGGAGCAATCTGGGCCGACACTCCGGCACTGCCACTACCGACCAGGAGGGCAACTTCGAGTACCGATGCCCCTACGGCTGGATAGAGGACTCATCTCATTCCGACGCATTCCGTATCAGCGTCGATGTCCAGTGCACCGACCTGGCTGGCGAGACCCAGACAGCCCACACCAGCATACGCATCGGTCACAGTCGCCGCATCCAGCTCGACCAGACAGCCCTGCTCCTGCCCGACACGGGTCTGTACCCATTGCCCATCACCTACCAGAGTGCCGACACCGCCACCACCGATGTCATCTGCCGCTATACGCTGACCGATGCCGGCAGCAGGCAGCTGGTCCGTCAGGGCACATTCCCAGCCCAGCGTCCATCGGTCGATTGGAGTGCCGTTCCGTCGGGTACCTACATCCTGTCCGCCCGCGTCGAGGGCCAACCTGCCGACAATGGCTTTGAACGGGAGGTCATCCTCTTCCGCCGCTCTGACCGGTTGGCTCCACGTGGCGTCCAGGGGTTGTGGATGCCCTCTGCCCTGCAGCAGGTCACGGCCGACGGCAAGGCGCACATCCCTGTGGGAGCACACAGCGCCTTCCATCTCTATTATATAGCCGAGTCGCGCCAGGGCATAGTCAGTCGTGGCTGGAAGCACTTTGCTGCCGGCATGCACGACCTGACATTGGACATGCCTGCCGCACGTGACGAACGGCTCAATGTCGAGGTCATCTGCTACATAGATGACCGATTGTCCCGACAGTCCGCCACCCTGCTCTCGCCCCTGCGGGATGAGGTCAAGATCAATGTCCAGTCCTTCCGCGACCATGTTGCAGCTGGCAGCAGGCAGCAGTGGACGCTCCGGCTGACCGATGCCGAGGGACGTCCGGCACAGGGCCGAATGCTGCTCGACCTCTACAGCAAGGCGCTGGAACAACTCCAGTCCAATCAGTGGCAGTTTGCCCCCGACTACCTCTCTACCTCTTTCCATTATTCCTCTTTACATTCATACGGTCGTACCTATCAATACAGGTCTCGTTACCCGCTCTATGGAGTAATACGCCGCATCATGGGCATCGTCCCGCCGGAGTTCAATGACACCTATGCTTTGGATTATAGCATGGCACTGTGCGAGACAGTAGTAGTCGGCTCTCGCTCCGGACGCCGCTCGCTGGGCGAAGCCCTGCAGGGACGCATAGCCGGACTGTCGCTCAAGTCGTCCAAGAGGGCTTCCCGCGCCGCAGAAGTCAACACGGTCTATGACGACGAGGAAATCAAGGTGGCAGTGTCCACTGCGGACGCTGCCGGCAATGCCGTTGCCCAGACTACGTTCGACGATATAGCCGTCCGCTCCACCCAGACGCACGTGGCGCTGTGGCGCCCCACCTTGACCACCGATTCGGCGGGTATTGTACAGATCACGTTCGATATGCCGTCGGACAATGCCACCTGGCACCTGCAGGCATTGGCTTTCACCCGGTCACTGGCCACCGACCTGTGGCATACCGAGGTCGTTGCCCAGCGTCCCGTCATGGTACAACCCTCCCTGCCGCGGTTCCTCCGTGCAGGCGACGGGACAACACTCTCGGCCAATGTACAGAATGCCTCGGACTCGGCCATCCAGGCCTCGGTCCTCGTCGAACTCTTCGACCCGCGCACTGAGCAGGTCCTGGACAGCCGCCGTCAGCAGGTTCGGCTGGAACCACGCGGCACCCAGACCGTTTCCATCTCGTGCACAGCTCCTACGGCCGAACCCTACATCGGCTTCCGCATCAAGGCGGTCGATGCTCAGGGCAATGGCGACGGCGAGCAGCAGCGCATCCCCGTCCTGCCCTGCGTCACACCGGTCATCGAGGGTCAACCCTTCTTCCTTGCATCAGGTACCAGGAGCATCTCGTTCGATGTCCATCGCCCCGCCGCCCGTCAGTCACGCAGCGTGCTGATGGCATGCAGCAACCCCACCTGGTACTGCATCGAGGCACTACCCAGCGTGGCGCAAGCTCCCGCCTCGACCAGCACAGGCATAGCACACCAGCTCTTCGCCCTCGGTGTGGCTGGCACGCTCATCGAACAGCAGCCCCATCTGCCCATGGTCTCGCAGCTCTACCGGAACAGCGACCTCAAGGTCGGTACGCTCCAGGCATCGCCCTGGCTCCGTGCGGCGGATATGCAGCAGGAGCGGATGCAGGCACTGGGCCGACTGCTCAATCCCACATTGAACAGTGCCGACTACAACCGTCTGTGCGGTGCGCTCCGTCTGATGCAGATGCCCGATGGAGGCTTCCTGTGGTGCTCCAACCCGCACTACCTCCATTCCTCCTACTGGGCCACCTCAGCAGTGGTGCAACTGCTCGGCGAGATGCGCCTATTGGGTTGCCGTCAGGGTGACCCGATGCTGGATGACATGCTCCATCGCGCCCTCCAGTATCTGGACCATGAGGTGCTCGACAGGCTCAGTGACAGCAAGCGCTGGCGCGAACGCATCGATTACCTCTGCTTTGCCGACTATGCCTATATCTGCACGCTCTTCGACCAGCAGCGCCCCTACGCATCAGCCCACATCCGCCAGCAGACGGAACAACTGCGCCGCAAGGTGCTCCATGCCATGGAGGACGACTGGCGTCAGGTGTCGCTCTCTGACCGTGCCTACTGTGCCATCACTCTGCACCGTTCCGGTCGGCACGAGGCAGCCGCACGCATCGTCGAGAGTCTCTCGCAGCTGGCAGTCAGTGATCCGGAGCGCGGCATGTACTGGGATCGTCTGCCCGATGGCCCGTGGTCGCATCCAGTCGCACATACCGCTGTCATACTCAATGCCTTCAGCGAGATTGCACCCCATCAGTATGCCTCACAGATAGAGCGCATCCGTCAGTGGCTGTTGCTCGAGAAACAGACCTCCGACTGGGGCAACTCCAGCCTGGCAGCCGATGCCGTCCATGCCCTGTTGCGCACTGGTCAGGACTGGGTGCACGACCAGCCGGACTCCGCCAGCACACTGCGCATCAGCATCAATGGACGTCCTCTCACCTACTCACCGGACAATGCCCTGCTCGGCAACATGCGCATTGACCTGCCCGACTCGGTACGTCACATCGAGGTGACCAGTGCCCAGTATCACCCTGCCTGGGGTGCCGTCATCCATCAGTACGAGGCTCCCATGGAACAGGTACAGCGCCAGTCGGTCAGCGAACTCTCCATCCGCAAGGAGCTGTGGGCTCAGGACCGCGCGGGCCAGTGGTACCGCCTCTCCACCAGCGGCAAGGCTGACCTCTCCATCGGCCAGCGGGTGCAGGTCCGCCTCGTGGTCACTTGCTCCAAGGCGCTGGAGTATCTCACCCTCACGGACCAGCGTCCCGCCTGCCTCGAACCTGTCGATCAGCTCTCTCACTACGGTTGGGAGGACTGCATCTACTACCAGGAGACCAAGGACAGCCAGACCAACTTCTTCATCCAACGTCTCCCCAAGGGTGTCCACGTCCTCACCTACGACTGCCACGTCACCAACACCGGCTCCTTTGCTCTCGGCATCGCCACTATCCAGAGCCAATACGCTCCTCAGTTCGTCGCACACAGCGACGGTGGGAAGGTGAAATTATAATGGAAGTGACAAAGACGTGAAAAGGGAGTGAAAAGGAAGTGAAAAGGAAGTGACAGGGACGATACAATCGGCTAATCGGTTGCAATTTTCAACTTTCAATTTTCAACTTTCAACTTTCAACTTTCAACTTTCAATTTCCAACTTTCAATTTTCAATTTTCACTTTTCAATTTTCAACTTTCACTTTCAATTTTCAACTTTCAATTTTCAATTTTTTGACCAAGGGCCAATGCTTTTCGAATACACCATACTTATCCTGACGGCATTATGCATAGGAATGTCCAAGACGGGCATACAGGGAATGACGCTGCTCGTCGTGCCCTATATGGCCATGGCGTTCGGTGCCAAGGAATCAACCGGAATTATATTACCCATGCTCTGTATGGCCGATGTCATAGCCGTGATCTATTACAAACGCATAGCGGACTGGCGCGTGGTGGCGCGGCTGTTACCCACGGCGGTATTAGGCTTCTTCGTTGCCATCTGGGTGGACAGTCTCATCCCTACCGAAAGGTTCCGCATGCTGATGGGTTGGACCCTGGCATTGGCAATGGGCGTGATGATATGGAGCGAGATCTTCGGCAAGGAGAACCGCTGGATGAACCGTTGGTGGTACTCCGCCATCTTCGGTTTGCTGGGCGGTTTCACCACCATGATCGGCAATGCAGCCGGACCGGTGATGTCCATCTATCTGCTCTCCATGCGACAGGACAAGCTCTCCTACATCGGTATCAATGCCTGGTTCTTCCTGGTGGTCAATCTGCTCAAGGTCCCGCTGCAGATCTTCGTTTGGGACAATATCACCTGGGACACCTTCCGCCTCAACCTCCTCATGCTCCCTGTCATTGGACTGGGTGCACTGATCGGCATCCGTCTGGTCAAGGTAATCCCCGAACGGACCTTCCGCCGCTTCATCCAGATTGTCACCATCCTCTCCGTCATCGCCATGCTGGTCCACTAGGCAGGACTTACACTTTTATTTCCAATATGTCAAAGATCGTTTACTTCGGTCCGGGCTGACTTCGCCGCCTATAGTACAGCACACCAGCGCCTCTCCGAAGCAAGCGTCCAACCTCGACAGCTGTCTTTGGCTGAATCGCGGCGCAAAGGTACTAATCATATTTCCCCAATCCAAATTTTACCCCCCTATACTTTTGCCTATACTTGGCTATACTTCTTACGAAATCAGAACGTTAACCGAAAATCCGTTTCTATCTTGTTCAATCTGCTTATTTAAGTGAACACGAAAGAATCGAAACGGACGAAAGCTCCTTTGCAAACCTTTCCACTCTTCCCAGTTAGGCCGTCAAGTATTCTCCATTAATCAAAATCAATATACATCTACCAGAGGTCTTCCATACTTACTCCTATATACTCTCATTGAGAAATAGAGAGGAAAGAGATTAACGCACCCAGGAAACGCTCTTACACTCTTTTTCCTCTGCGAGAAATTAAAAAGACTTCGGACGAAAACCAAGACCATAACAAAACACTCTTACACTCGGGTTCCAGTCAGGCGGCGGGCCGAAGGTCCGCGGGAATACAGGCGGGGGCGTGAGCCCCCGTTTTCAACCGGAGCAGCGAGGGGTTTGTATCGAGCGCCGAAGGTGCGACAGAAGGTATATTTGTCATGGCAAATATACCGCGTTTAGGATGACTTCAAGACTCCCAAACGGTGTTCTTTATATTCTCCATTAATTGAAATCAATATACATCTACCAGAGGACTTCCATACTTACTCCTATAAACTCTCAAACTTCGTAATAAGAGGTATCATCCAATTAAACAAATTCATACAAACCTTCTTCGTCGTTTTCGCAAATTTTGCGTTCAAAAAAAATTAAACGAATTGATAACGGGAACGATAACCCAAACGAATAAACTCTCTTACACTCCTTAAACTCTGCGAGAAATAAACTATTAACCCGTTTTTTGCACATCAATTGCATTTTTTTTGTGCAATTTATTTCAAGGTAACAATTATTTTTCTTATCTTTGCCACATCAATGAGCCACAGTGGTGGATTCTCTCATTGATTTTATTGTTCATACAAAAGACGCTACAACGTCGTTATCATCGCTATTGAGATCTCGCAAATTTCTTCTATGATGATAATGTAACGATTAGAGCGTCCGCGCGTGATTTATGTATATGCAATCACTGTGCTATCCTATCAGCACAGCTTTTGTGTAAACATACTTCATAGGCGTGGGCTTTCATCGTTGCTTATCTATAGAAGGGCGATGCGAGAGCCTCAATAGCGGGTAAGCAACCAAGTGGAAGCTCCCGTCTTTTTTTGTTTAAATCGATGCCAAATTTGGAGTCAGGAGGCACACTAATCATCTTACTACTCGCACACAATAAATATTTTTCTGACTACGACGTAGTCATTACCAATAATCTATAGTTAAAACAACAATATCCATTAAAATTTACTAAAATGAAACAATCTTTACTCACCCTCTGGCTGACGGGCATATTGATGCTCCTCTGCCAATCTGCCTCCGCCTACGATTTCTATAGTGGCGGATTGTATTATAGCATCTCGTCAAGCACGGACTTGACAGTGGAAGTGACTTATAAAAGTTATAATTCTTCATACATAACTGGGTCTGTAACCATTCCTTCTACTGTCACTTATTCGGGCAAGACCTATAGCGTGACAAGCATTGGCAGTTCTGCTTTCTATGGCTGCACTGGCCTGACGAGCATCACCATTCCGAACAGCGTGACAAGCATTAGTTCTGCTTTCTGGGACTGCACGGGACTGACGAGCATCACCATCCCGAACAGCGTGACAAGCATTGGTAATTATGCTTTCTATGGTTGCAAAGGTCTGACGAGCATCACCATTCCGAACAGTGTGACAAGCATTGGCAGTGTTGCTTTCAATGGCTGCACTGGCCTGACGAGCATCACCATCCCGAACAGCGTGACAAGCATTGGTCATGGGGCTTTTGATGGCTGCAAAGGCCTGACGAGCATCACCATCCCGAACAGCGTGATAAGCATTGGTAATTATACTTTCCGTGGCTGCACTGGCCTGACGAGCATAACCATTCCGAACAGCGTGACAGGCATTGGCTGGGAGGCTTTCAAAGGCTGCACGAATCTACAATACAACGAATATGACAATTCTCTTTATTTAGGCAATACAGAGAATCCATACGTAGCTTTGATAAAGGCTAAATCCAAGGCCATATCAAGTTGTGAAATAAATGCTAATTGTTGTTGTATGGGCAGTTCAGCTTTTGATGGCTGCTCTGGCCTGAAGAGCATCACCATTCCGAATAGCGTGACAAGCATTGGTTATGCAGCTTTCCGAGGCTGCAAAGGCCTGACGAGCATCACCATTCCAAACAGCGTGACAAGCATTGGTGATTTAGCTTTCAATGGCTGCACTGGCCTGACGAGCATCACCATCCCGAACAGCGTGACAAGCATTGGTGAGGATGCTTTCGGTGGCTGCACAGACCTGACGAGCATCATCATCCCGAATAGCGTGACAAGCATTGGTAGTTGGGCTTTCGAAGGTTGCACTGGCCTGACGAGTATCACCATCCCAAACAGCGTGACAAATATTGGTAGGGAGGCTTTCTCTGGCTGCACTGGCCTGACGAGCATCACCATTCCGAACAGCGTGACAGGCATTGGCAGTCATGCTTTCGAAGGCTGCACTGGTCTGACGAGCATCACCATCCCGAACAGCGTGACAAGCATTGGTAGTTCTGCTTTCGAAGGCTGCTCTAATCTCAAAAAAGTTTTTAATCTTTCTTCATTATCCATTACTAAAGGCTCGTCCAACTATGGTTATGTGGCCTATTATGCTGTTGCCGTTTATAATAACTATACAACAGATGGAGATTATGTTTTGCAGACAAAGGACGACAAGCGGTATATTTGTGACTATTTAGGTACTGCAACAACCTTGACCTTGCCGAATGTAGATGGAATTGCAGAATATGCCTTCTATTATCGCAACGATATAAAAAGCATCACCATTCCGAACAGCGTGACAAACATTGATTATTATGCTTTCTATGGTTGCACTGGCCTGACGAGCATCTCCATCGGAAGCAGCGTGACAAGCATTGGTGGTTCTGCTTTCAATGGCTGCACTGGCCTGACGAGCATCACCATCCCAAACAGCGTGACAATCATTGGTGGTTACGCATTCAATGATTGCACCGCTTTGCAGTCTGTAACTATAGGTAGTGGAGTAACTGAAATCGGCAGCAACGCATTTAGCTCCAAACCTACTAAAGTATTTTGGTTGACCAATACGCCTCCGACTAACTACGGAAATGCAGCAGGTATGGTGAATTACGTTGCCAACTCCAACTATACAAGTCTGAGCAATGTGAAGGTATATCCTTTCCTGAGTTCCATGTTCGAAGTAAATGGAGTAAGATATGTGCCGGTCAATCCTTCGGAACGCACCTGCGATGCCATTGACGTGACCTACTTACCACAGGACTCAATCATCTCGATTGGCAAGACAGTGTCGTTCAAGGGTATAGCCATGAACGTAAAATCCATTAATCAATACCTGTCATACAAGAACAATAACCTTAAAGGATTTAGCACCGAGGCAGATGGCATTATTGAAGGAAGTGCTTTCTACGGATGTACCAATCTCAAAACTACCAACATCAGTAACAATGGTGCAATTGGCAGTTCTGCTTTTTATGAATGTACCAATCTCAAAACTGCCGACATCAGTAACAATGGTGCAATTGGCGATTCCGCTTTCTACGGATGTACCAAGCTAAAAGAGGCAAATATCCGCAATAATGGCAGCATAGGAAACCAAGCTTTTTATAATTGCAGTACGTTATCTGCTTGTAACCTGGGCGACAGCATCAGTTCTATTGGAGACTATGCTTTCTACGGATGCTCGGCATTGCTCTCTGTCCAACTGGGCAAAAGCATTAAATCGGTAGGCAGTTACGCTTTCTCTGGGTGCTCTAAATTGGCCTCGGTTTTCCTCAATGACAACTTACAGACTGTAGGCAGTTATGCCTTCAGTGGATGTTCTGTTTTGCCCGAAATAGAGATCCCTCAATCAGTAACTTCTATCGGCAACTATGCGTTCCAGAAGTGCACACTATTGGGCGATGTAATGATAGCAGACCGCAAGACTGTGTTGTCCCTGGGCAGCAACGGCAGTGCATCCCTGTTTGCCGATTGTACATTGGATTCAGTCTATATCGGTGGCAAGATCAGCTACCAGACAAGCGCAGACTATGGATACTCGCCATTCTATCGCAACACCTCGCTCCGCACCATCGTCATCACCGACCAGGAGACCGAGATATATGACAATGAGTTCTATGGCTGCACTGGACTGAAGAATGTCAAGATTGGTGATGGAGTCAGCAAGATAGGCAACTATGCTTTCTCCGGCTGCTCCAGCCTCGGATACTTCGGTTTCGGAGACGGTATGCAGAGCATTGGCAAGGAGGCATTCTCCGACTGCACGGCACTGACCGAGATTTACAGCACAGCTGAAGTTCCACCTTCCTGCGGCAGTCAGGCCCTGGAGGATATCAACAAGTGGAACTGCTCGCTCTATGTCCCGAAGGAGAACATCGAGGCATACAAGGCAGCGGACCAGTGGAAGGATTTCTTCTTCATCAACGAGAATGCCGATGCTCCTCAATACTACACCCTGACTTACGTTGTGGACGGTGTGGTATATCAGACTCTCTCTATCAAGGAGGGCAAAGTCATCATTCCTCTGGATGACCCAATCAAGGAGGGCTACACCTTCTCGGGGTGGAGCGAGATTCCTGCCACCATGCCAGCCAGTGACCTGACCATCACAGGCACCTTCACCTTGGTCAATGGTCTGACGGAAGTGGAGGCAGATGCCGTCCAAGTCAACACCTACACCCTGGAAGGCACCAAGGCCCAGACTCCACGTCGCAATGGCCTCTATGTCCGTGGCGGCAAAATAGTATTGGTCAAGTAAGTTCTCTTTTCGTACAATATCATACGGAACACGTAATCAATGCCCCGCTCCCTGTTGTCAGGGTGTGGGGCATATTTTTACCATAAATGGTCACGAATGACATTGAATTATTCCACTGTTTACCGTTGGGCAGCGGGCTGTAGGTCCGCGGGAATACAGGCGGGGGCATGAGCCCCCGCTTTCAACCGGAGCAGCGAGGCATTTGTATCGAGCGCCGAAGGTGCGACAGAAGGTATATTTGCTATGCAAATATGCCGCGTATAGCGTAGGTTATTCTACTGAATTATATGCTACACGTGGAATATGGTCTCGACATTCGCATTGCATTGATAAGATATTTTTGCGGATACACTTACGTCCTACTGCAACCTAATACGTGAGATAGATCGTACGAACAAACCACAGACAACAGACCTCAACCTACGCCCAATATACCATCATTACAACACCGCTCGGATGCCCATTTTTTCCTCGGACAATGCAGTGAGCCTACAAATGCAACAGCAGACATCTACCTCCGATTATAATATAAACCAATGCCATTCAGGAGACATCGACTTTGTAGTACACAGTAGCACAATGCTAAATGCATAACTCGCTGACACAGCTAATGAACCGTCTCAATTAGTGCGAACTTGGGGTAAAGGCAAACTTGGCACCAACGCTATTGAGTCAACCAAATCTCTCTATGACCTCGTAGTGCTCGATAGCATGGGTACAGAGAAGAACTTTGCAGAATCCCTGGAGCACGAAGATAACGTAGTTGTCTATACAAAGTTACCGAATGGCTTCTATATAAATACGCCAATGGGCAAGTACAATCCAGACTGGGCTGTAGCATTCCGGGAGGGCAGTGTCAAGCACGTCTATTTCGTCGCAGAAACAAAAGGCAATGACCTTCAAGGCTCCCAACTCCGTGGCTCTGAGGAGAGCAAGATTGAATGCGCCCGTCGTCACTTCAAGGCCATCAGCGACAACGGCTACATCTACGACGTTGCCAAGGACTACAAGTCACTGTATGATATTGTGACGAAGTAATTTGCTTAACTTTCGGACTGATAATCTCGGGCGGAAACTGCGTTATTTTGCAAGTTCCCGCCTGAGATTGATTAAAAAAACTTATTACTCTGTTCTTTTGTTTTGCCACTCATTAGCAATACTCTTCCAATCTATCTTACGTTCCTTTGCACCAGTCCATACATTCCAATAGTCGGGATCATCTGACTGAGGACGTTGAGCTTCTGGGAGAGTTCTCATTTTTACCATAACAGGTAGTTCTGATGCCCAACCGAGCAATACCGCATATTGAGAGGGCAACGATGGAATCTCTCGCAGTATCCCACGCATATTGTCGGGCAGCAAGCGTTGAACCAATTCTTGGTCTCGGTCATTGGATATTCTATGCAACAAGAAGGAATTACATTGTGACAAAACTGTGGGTGATAATTCAGAGGGTCTTTGCGATGACAAAACAAGGCCTAATCCAAATTTTCGTCCTTCACGGGCTATCTTCTCAAACACCTTGCAGCATTGGATCGTTGGTCCCGTGTTCTCTGCATCATCATTATAACGTTTCACGAAATAATGTGCTTCCTCCATTACCAAAACGGTTGGCAGACATGCTTTATTCAGTTTCAGATATCTCTGTTGTGCCTCAAACACCATTCTGGCAATGACCGAAGTAATTATACTTGTTACGTCAGAAGGCAAGAGAGACAGGTCTATAATCGTCAACGATTCTTTACAATCCGAACCGATGTATTCACTTAGCCAATCACTTAACTCCAATGATGAATCATCTATCACTTTTTTCACTCTCACATCCGATAACAACGTCTTGATGCGAGGCATCAACGTTACTATATAGTCCGTAGTATTGAGAATCTCAGCATTGGCTTCAATGGAGCGCACAAAATTTTCTCCAGAGAATGGAATGGGACTATCTTCATCTGTAGGCAGGAACTCCTCCTCCCTACCTCCTGCTTTCAAATAAACATCTTTTAATAAGGTGAGCAAAACATCCACATTCCATCTCACATAATCCTGATTAGAATATAGAGGAGCCCTTTGAGTTTCAAACTCAGCAACTTTAGTATTAAAAGCCGCTACCGCATCCTTAAGTTCTTGCGAAAACGTATCTTCTGATACTACTCCGGCATTCCATTTCTGGAGTGATTCTCTGAAATTCTTTGGCCCAGGGAAATTGCCCCATGGCGTTCCTTTCGTTTTATAAACTTCTATCGTATTGATTACTGTCCGAACAAAGCTCGCCAATTCTTTTTCCTTACTCTCTACCTCAAACACGTTACCACTCCTCACAGACTTTAGCGCATGTACGATGGTCGTTCGGTGAGTCTTGGGTGATGCCTTTGTAAAGCCACACCATTCATCCGTATTCCAAAACCATAAAGGAACTTCCAACTGTTTTCTACCATCTCCATCCTCTATATTCACAGAATAAATATTTGCGTCCTTCTTATCAGTAAACGCTTTACTGTATTCACCATTAGGGTCAAGAACAATGAATCTACTGTTTACAGGTAAGTCTTTCTTGAATTTATTATTGCTTGCACTTTCAAGCGACCACCTAATAAGTCCTGCCACGGAACAAGACTTGCCGCTACCTGTATTACCAAGAACGGCCAGATGACGACCAAACAATCTGTCAGGGTCTATCATCACCTTCGCATTTCCAACAAGCGGGCTATTTCCAATATGTACCCTACGGTTGTCACCAGACTCGATAATAGACTTCAATTGTTCTTCTGTTGGAAGGATGACAATATCACCAACTGATGGAAAAGTTTCAAGTCCACGCTTAAACTTATAGCCTTTTTCTGAGGCAATCAAAGTTCCAACAGGTTGTAGTTCCATTTTCCTCAATGGAAAAGGTAAGTCTATCAAACCGAAATCCTGAAACCCACTGCGTTTTGGATATGGTGAACGTTGAATTGTAATCCACGACACCTGTCCAACTACAAATCCCAAATCAACAGGAATCATTACATACCCATTGATTCGAGGAAAGTTTCTTGGTGTTCCCGTATTTAGCGCCACGCTATCCGGTGATTCAATATCAAGCTGTACCTCTATCCTATCAGGTGAAATAAACTCTACCGTTCCAACTCGAAGTGAGGCCAGTTGTTCAATAGGTGTTGTTGTCATTTTGCCAATGTTGATTGTGAAGTTGACGTTGTTGTGGTAGTAGACGAAGCAGAACCTGTCAAAGATGTAGAAGTTGTACTTGTAGAAGAAGCAGTTGAAGCTGCTCCCATACGATGTTGCAGAAGTTCTGCCATACGGATAGTGGTTCTGTCAATAGCTGATTTAGGCAAATAATCGTTAGCCAGATTGGTAAGATTTCCCAAGTCACTACCTATCAGCACAGACATCTGTGCATAGTGAGCGGATTCATAATAGAATTGCAGGATCCTTCCAATCGGGTCATTGAAAGAAATAACGACCAGATGTGTAGAAGGAATCGTAAGCATATCATGAATAACACGGTTGATATGTTCGTCCCCAAAACCATAGCCGTATGTTACCAAAGTACTATTAGGTCTGCATATAGCAGCAGCAAAGTCTCTGAATAGTTCCACATATGGGTATTCTGCAGTCTCTCTATCTTTGGCAGAATTGGGATATATCATCAACTTCAGTGGATCAGTCCCTTTCAAACCTGGTGCATTCAAATAAGGCGCAATATCATTAGCTCCAAATGGTAATCCAATTCGTCTTATTTCGTCCTCATTTTGTACCCAATCAACAGAACCGTGTAATTTGGTCAATCGGGCAACACCCTCTAAATAGCGAGGCTCACCACGTATTCCTGGAGGGTTATAGTGAATATCAAGATTTAGTCTGGATGAACGGAATATGGGCATCATTGTTCCCACGAACCTATCCATAAGATGAATACCTGCTAACTCCGCGCCAACCTCTATCAATCGGTCATAGTTTGTAGTAAAGATATTCAGCCTTTCGCGGTTTCCCGTTCTGCTTGCAAAGCTCAATAAAAAGTTTACCAATACGGAATAAGCATTTTCGCGTTTATCGTCTGTAGCTGTAGCAATGGCCTTTTCAGACTCCAAAATCGACTTGGCAAACGCACTGATGATAGCATTTAGTTCCTTTTCTAATGAATCAGCTTCCGTGTTTTTATTCAAAATCCTAAGACCACGCAATAAATCATTTGCAGTCCTAATCTGATCTTCTATATTTCCGTTTTCACGTCCGCTGGCTTTTGCGGATTTCTTGGCAGACTCTTCAATCTCGTTTTTATAAGTTGTAAAAGAACTTGCAGCCATTGTTGTGCCGCCACCGCAACCAGCCAAAAAACTAACGGCATTGGTTATTCCAGAACCACAAAGTAATGATAGGTGTTCTGACTGAAACAGAGAAGTTAACCAAGGTTCAATACGTGTACGAAACACAGATTTGTTGATTTCCCCATCATTCTCTGGTAACCACCCGCAATTATCTGTATTCTGTATGTTTCCGTCCTTGTCAACTAATATCAAGTCACGGTCATCCCTAGTCTTAATAATATTGCCTCCGTCTTTAAGCACCTTTTGTGCTTTTTCTATTTCTTGACTTATGTTCATCATAGAATAAAAAAAAAAATAAATCTTCAAAAGATTGTTAGTGATATTCTTTGTCTATCTTTTTGAGTCTCATATACTCTTTAACCTCCCTATCAACCTCCCCAGCTCCGAGTAAGTATAATCTCTACCATCCTTCAACTTCTCATCCATTGAGCGATTTGCATTGGCCACAGCTTTTTCAAGGCTACCGCCATTGCGTTCAAAGTAGCTATGCAGTCCTTTGGTCTTGATGAAGAACTCTATCGTTTTCCGATACTCTACACATTGGTTGAGGTCTTTAAGCAATGGTTCCTGCTCGTCGTAGGGGCGTGAGGTGTAGCGGAAATAGTAAAGGAAGAACAGTTCTGTGCAGCGGTGAGTCTCAAAGAATTCGACCTCGCAATAGATGCCTTTCTTGGGTTTGTTGATAGGCTTGGCATACTTTGCCTTTAGCTTCTGGTATTGTGAACGCTCTGGCTCCTTGTCCTTCGTGTCCATGTCGATGATGCAGAAGATATGGCTGTAACCCATGTCTATACCCTCGGTAATCTTCAGGTCAAGTTCCTTGATGCTTGTATGCTTCGGATAGTCTGGTTTGATGGTCAGATGCTTGAATACATCGCATAGGGACTTGAAGTAGAAGAACTCCGTTGGTCCTTCGCCCAGAATGAGTGCTGTTTGTCGTAGTTTTCCCATATCAGTCCTCCAGATTTATAAAGATACTACCAAGTTCAGGTTTGGCGCCCAATCTACCAATGCGGTATGAATTGTAAAGAGACAGATTCTTGTGCAAGCCGAAGGAATCGCCACGGGCATATTCGGATGAAGCTGTCTCCCGGTTCTTCTCAACGAACCATACCACACCTCGATTCTCATTAATCATATCCTGCGACAAGAGGGTGGTCTCCTGACTCGTGATAACCAGCTGTGACTTGTCGGAGTTGAAGACGAAGACATTGAGGTAGTAGTACAACAGGTCGTCGTGCAGATCCTCGCCCAGTTCATCAAGATAGTACACGTGAGGACTCGTTATCAGGTCGTACAAGGCATCCAATATGCGGATATACTTCTGAGTACCCTTTGACTGCCATCTGAGCGGAATGTCAAAATCGCCACTGTCGGAATGGTTCAAGAAACCAATGGAGTCAACGGTCGGTTTGAGCAGGGTCTCTTTCATTTCCTCTGGAATATTCTCCTTCAGGATGCGCTCGCGAAAATCGTTGGGCACAATGCGGTCCTCAACAACAGGACGATATTCAAGAATGTTCAAGTCGGCCTTCTGAAGCATCGTGTTATAAAACTTACGCTTCTTAGGATTGCTGTAAGCATCCTTCAAGATTTCAACAAGTCCCTTTTCTACATCGCCATCTACGTCGTGATAATTAGCCATAATCCAAGCGTGAAGTGCATTAAAGGGAGCAATGTCTTCTTTCAATGCAGCCTTTCGACATACGGACAATACACTGTGATTGTTCAGAGTATTTTCGCGGATGCTTTCTTGTGTCTTGACTTGCAGTTTGAGACTCGCACCAAACTTGATGTCAGCCTGTACATTCTCACCTACAAAACTACGTTCATAAAACAAAGACTTCGATTTGTTTGGGTAATAGTACAAGGATTCACTGAGGATGTGCTTGCCGTTGAACTTGACATCGTAATCATATCGGATGCCATCGGCATAGAATGATACGTGCATTTCCGTTGGCTCATCTTTGGTGAGCACAAAGGGTATGCAACCGCCAATTTCGACAGTAGCATCCGATTTTGGCAAGACCAACAGACGGAACACCTCGTTCATGGCAATCAGCATATTCGACTTACCCGAGGCGTTTGAACCATAGAGGATGCCTAACTTATACAAGAACACACCATCAACAACTTCGGTGACAAGTTCAGACGAAGGTCCTTTTGCCACGAAGCTTAATTCCTGCTTGTCACGAATGGAAAGATAGTTCTTTACCCAAAAATCTCGTATCATACCGCAATTATTTTGTCTATTATCGTAATTTTGCTACAAAAATACAAATAAAATACTATATTTCATACACTATTATTGTTTAATATGGTAATTATCATACGATTTTATACTTATTTAACTTTGTATTCAATGTTAAGATTGCAAATTAGCTCTAGTTTACCACATCGAATAACATTTGCCACCATTCATCCTACCATACGGTATGTACCAGGTGAGGCGGAGAACCGATTGAGAGTAAGTGCAGCGTAAGTGGAGAGTAAGTCATTTCACTTACGCTGATCTTACGCTGAACGTTGGCTGACCCTACCCTGCGCGACTCCGGACAATACCCATACAGCATGGATATGCTCAGAATGGAACTGCTATAGGAATAGAGACAGGGAGGGATTTGGGACAATGACCCACTAAAACGCTGAACAGGTCTGGTTTAAACGCTGAACAGGAGGGTTTAAACGCTGAACAGGTCGGGTTTAAACGCAAAACAGGTCGAACTCACGCTCGACCTGATTTACTCTATAAAATTAAAATGCAATAGGATTAAAACATTCCATTTCGTTGTTTTCCATGGTAAGATTTAAGGATTTAACTTACTTTGTTGCGTTATTAAGGTATTGTGTTATGGTTATGTTTTTAAGGCAGTGCAAAGATAGGCATTTCTGCCGAGATGCGCAAATCTTTGTGCTAACGAAATCGGTTGCGCAAACCGAATTTTTCCGAAAAATTTCAGTTTTTATGTTTTACAGCATAAAAATTGGTCGCAAAGAGCCAATATTTCGTCTTGCTGCGAAGGATGGAACCAGTGGATTTCGCTATCTCGCTGAAACCAAGTCATCTGCTTCTTGGCATATACACGACTATTGTGCACAATGCGCTCTATAGCCCGGTCCCACGTGTATATACCTTCGTAGTATAGGAGCATCTCACGCAGGCCTACGGTATTGAGCGACGTGGGGGTCAAGTTCGGTATGGGTTGTGCCTGAGTGGGACCAGGATTGCGCACTACATCGCGCAGTTGGTCGTGCAATGTCGCTGCATAACGCTGATAGATGCGCTCCGTCTCGGTCGCCAGTCCGGCAGGTACCATCTGGGCGGTGACGCGTGCCGAGATGCGTTCGTACAGTTCGGGCCGAGGACGGGCCAAACCGACCTTGAGGATACGGAAAGGGCGCTCCTTGGCCCTGCCCGTGCGGAAGGAGCTGAAGGGCTGGCCTGTGGTGAGGCACATCTCCAACCCATGCACCACACGCTGTGGATTGCGTCGGTCCACCTGCGCGTAGTAGGCAGGATCAAGCTGCTCCAACTGCCGGAGCAAGGGCTCCAGTCCCTCGGCCTCCACTTGCGCCTTGAGACGGGCGCGGATGGCTGGGTCTGCCTGGGGCATATCGTCAATGCCGCGACACACTGCATCCAGGTACATCATACTGCCGCCGCACAGGAGGTGACACGCCACGCCATCGGACCCGATGAGCGACACTGCATCGCTCTCGAACTGTGCAGCACTGTAGGTCTGGTCCAACGAATGGGTCCCAACGAAGAAGTGCCGCACCCGGGCCCGTTCAGACTCCGTGGCTGCAGCACTGCATATAGGGATGTCCCTGTAGATCTGACGACTGTCGGCCGACAATATGGGCGCACCATAGCGCTCTGCTACGCGTAGCGAGAGTTCGGTCTTGCCGACGCCTGTCGGCCCAAGTATGACGATAAGGGAAGACAAGGGAGATGGTTGTTAAACAAAAGGAATGATACTAATGACCGACGGTCAGTCAATGCGGCTCACATAGAACTGGTGACTCTTGATGGCAGCCATGACCTTGTAATACAGGTCCACCCAAGGGAGGTAGAGCACATAGGCCAATGGTACCAGCCTGTAACGATGCACACTGAGACGCTGCGCAGTGAAATAGGGAATGAGGACATAGGTCACTGCATAGATGAGCAGCAGTCCGATGGCCACGCCCATCACCCACCATGACTGCATCAAGCCAGCCATGACAGCCACGCCCAGGCCCGACAGGATACACAGCACACGCGTGATGACATCCAGCCGGTAGATGAAGAGCGGCAGACAGCGATAGTATCCGTGCGTGAAGGCGCGGTTCAGGCGTTCATTCTTCCAGTCGTAGGCATCGGGGGACTGCTTGACTACGACCACGGAATCTGCACTGCAAGCCACGGTCACATTGTCGCCCTTCGAGACCTCGGACAGGAAGAGGTCATCCTCGCCCGGATGCAGGCCCAGGTGACGCTGCAGGGCACGGTTATGGTCGGCATAGAAGACCTCCTTGCGGAAAGCCATGTTGTAGCTCCATCCGCCGAAGGTGCCTACCGACAGGGTGATGCTCATGGACGACAGCATCCTGTCGAAGAAGTCCCACTGACGGAAGAGGTTGAAGACGCCCGAACGGCTCTCGTACACCACTGGACCGATCACCGCATCGACCCTATCCACAAAGAGACGGCCGATGGACCGCAACCACTGGGGTGTGGCAGGCATACATTGAGCCTGAGTGAGCAGCACTACATCGTTGTGCGCAGCCTTGACACCCAGCAACATAGCCAACTTGTGATGACTCACGGTGCGGATACGTTCAGCCACTGTAGTGTGGAAGAAATGCTCGGAACGCTGGTCCATGCGGCGCAGCACCATCTCGGTATCGTCGGTCGATCCGTCATCGACCACAATGACCTCGAAGTCGGGGTAATCCGAATCGAGCAGCAGCGGGAGGTTCTGCATCAGTTCGTTGGACTGATTGTGCGCATAGACCACCACACTGATGGAGGGCAATTGCTCCGTGACAGGCACGCGATGGCTGCTGTCCTGACGCATGCGCCACAACGGGCGCATCCGGACGACGAATAAATAGATGATTTGAACCAGCCACAACGAGACAAAACCGATACACAGTCCCTGCAGCCAGAGAGGCAGAGATAACCAGATTTCCGACACCATTTGTATAGAGCGAGGGGACAACCACCGCGGGTGCACCCCTTTAAAAATTTGTTGTTAAAACTCACCCCACCCCTTGTTCAATTTAATCTGCAATCGGACAAAAAAATGGGGCAAAACCCTGTAAAAAAGACTTTTTACAAGGCGCAAAGATAGTTAGATTTTTTTGTTTTGACAAATTATTGTTTCAGGAAATATTATTTTTTATCAAAAAGTTTGTTTCGTTCGAAAAAAATAAGTATTTTTGCACCGCTAATTTGTAATTATGGTTCTTTAATTGGACAATGCACTAAACTATATTGACATGAAAAAAATCATTCTGATGGCTGTAGCCGTCTTTACTATGCTCTGTGGCGCCAGCAGCTGCAAATCACAAAAGACCCTCAGCGAAGCTACTACTGTGGCCGATCCCGCTGACGAAGTGACAGAAATAGCTCCTATACAATATACCAAACCCGCCCAGACTACCACATCGGCAGCCGTAGTGCAGAATACTCCCGCCCCTGTCGTCGTGCAGCAGCAACCTGCCGTCAAGGACCGCACCGAGAAGGTATATGTCGTAGAGAGCACCGACAACAACAAGCTCAAGGGATTCAATGTCATCGTGGGCAGTTTCGGTAGCAAGACCAATGCCGAAAACCAGAAGAACAAGATGATAGGCCGCGGATACAAGGCATTCCTGGTGCGCAACGAGAGCGGTATGTACCGTGTGGTAGCTGCCAGTTTCGACACCCGCGAAGCCGCTACTTCCATCCGCGACATGATCCGCACTACTTATGCCACCGAAAGCGGCACGTGCGCCGAGGCCTGGTTGCTGATTCCACAAAAATAAAAGAGCATTTACTTCTATATTTACAGCAGACATGCCGATACATGTCTGCTGTAATTTTAAAGGAAGTGACAATCTCCATTAAAGGAAGTGACAGAGAAGTGACAGAGAAGTGACAGGGAAGTGACAAGGACGATACAATCTCCATTAAAGGAAGTGACAGAGAAGTGACAAAGAAGTGAAAGGGAAGTGACAAGGAAGTGACAAAGGAATTTTCCACCAACATTTAGACCATACGATATGGAGGAGACAAAATATCTACGCCAATACGAGGAGAACCTCAAACAGAACCTGCTGCAGGCTATGCGCGACAAGGGACTATTGCCCCAGAGTGGCCCCATACCCTCCACTCCCGACATAACCGACCGTTGGGCAGACTTGGCGGAGAGCTACATCACCGACGGCGTGAAGGAGGTGAGCAAGTACCCACTCGTGTCACTGGGCTGGGCGATGTACCTGGGACTGGCCTTGGCCAAGTACTGGGACGAGGGATGGGAGGTGTACAGCAAGCATCCGAACCTATACCTGCATCTGCGCGACGTGCGCGGATTCGACTACATAGACGAGGTGGTACGCTTCGACCTCTACCACTGGGACTGCGAGGAACAGGTACGCAGCTGCAGCCAGATGGCACTGGACCAGATACGCCACGAGCAGATTGAGCCTGCATCGCCCATGGCATACTACGTCTATGCCCGCTCCGTCAAGGTACTGTACCTGATGGGAGCTGCCATGGGATTGCACCATCTGGGCTATAAACTGGAACTCAGTCCGTTCTGACATCGGCCGACCCCAATAGACCTGAACTATGAAACTCCGCACTGAAATACCGCACACGCCATTGAACCGACTGATCGGTCCACGGGACAGCATCATGCTGCTGGGCAGTTGCTTCACCGAGCATATCGGCGAGTGGCTCCAGTCATCGTGGCTGGATGTGATGTACAATCCCTGGGGAGTATTGTTCAATCCTGCCTCGATTGCCCTGAGCCTGCAGCGCTGCACGTCCGATGATTGGCCCCAACCGCAGATGGTGCAACGCAACGGACGATATTACAGTTTCGAGCACCACAGTTGCATATCGGCCGAGAGCGAGACAGCACTGCTCGACCTCATCTACCAGACCGACCAACGGGCCCGCCCCTACGCTACATCGGCCGACCACCTGCTGGTTACCTGGGGTACTGCCTGGGTATATGAGCGCAACGGACAGGTCGTCGCCAACTGCCACAAGGCACCAGCCTCCGAGTTCTTCCGCCGACGGCTATCGGTCCAGGAGATAGTCGAGATGTGGAGCCCCATAGTGCAGCAACGGCACGTCGTACTGACCGTCTCGCCCATCCGACACATCGGGGATGGACTGCACGGCAATCAGGTCTCGAAGGCGACCTTGCTCCTGGCCATCGAACAACTGCAGGAACGCTACCCCGAGCAGGTGGACTACCTGCCGGCCTACGAACTGCTCAACGACGACCTGCGCGACTATCGGTTCTACGCCGAGGACCTGGTTCATCCCTCACCATTGGCCATCGAGGCGGTGCGGGAACTGTTCACGGACTGCGCCTGCACCCAGGACCTGCAGCAATACCTCACGGAGGCCCGTCCGTTGGTCAAGACCCTGCAACACCGTCCCTCCGACCCCACATCGGCCGAATACCAACAACTGCTCGCCCAGACATCGGCCCGACGGGATCAACTGCTCGCCAAGTGGGGCGTCAGGCGGTAGCACCCCGGCAGCACGAAGGTAGTACCGGGGCATTGCAACGGTATTACGATACTACATATTTCCTAACTCAACTTTCGCAAGCTTCAGTTGAGAGTAGGGAAAGGCTAAAAAAAGTAGTAAAAGGGGAGAGAAAGGGACGATACAAACTTCCTCTGAAACTCCCGCCGATAATAGCAAACGTCCCTTTTACTACCTTTTCACTCC
>JAILKE010000023.1 GCA_024694125.1 Bacteroidales bacterium | reverse complement strand
CTGCTGTCTGATGCGGATTGCATCGTGCAGCAGCTATATTTCGCTATCCACTCATTGTGGCAGTTTTATTCCGCTATCCACTCATTGTGGCTGTTTCCCCTTTCTCTGTTTACTTTACATTGTTGTTTTATGCCTTTGTCCTCTCCCTATCGCCCGCACGACCCGGGCCACGATTACTATGGTGTCGGTATCTATCTCATCACGCTGGTGGTGGGTGGGCGCCAACCGCTCCTGGGGCGGTTGTGCGGCGATGCGGCGCACCCCGAGGTGCAACTCACCCCTGTGGGCGAGATGGTACACCATGAGTGGCAGGTCATCCCAGCCAAGGCTGCCGAGCACGGCAATCAGGTCCGGTTGCTGACCAGTGTCTGTATGCCCGACCATTTCCATGGGGTGATCGAGGTGCTGTCGCCCATGTCATGGTGCCTGGGCGATGTCATGCAGGCATTCAAGGCGGCGTGCACCTCCCGATGGCACGAAATGCAGGGCCTGGCACCATCCTACAATCGTCCGATCTCGGAGGAATGCCGCCTCCCCACGGCACCCGCCTGGCTCCGTGATACGGCCGCCCGCTGTGACACGGAGGCGCAACTGATACGCGCTCTGGGCAAGAGGCGGCGCGAGGAATACTACGCTATGATGGGACGTGGGAGCCGCCCGCTCTTCGATGCCAACTACGACGATACCATCTGCCTCGATGCGCGCCACCGTGCTGCCATGATAGCCTATGTGCACGACAACCCGCGTCGCGCCCTGCTGCGTCGGCTCTTGCCCGATGTGATGCAGCGCAGCCTCCGCGTGCTGATAGGCGGACGTGAGTATGGCACCTTCGGTAACCTCTTCCTCCTACGCTGGGCGCGACGGGTGCAGGTCTTCTGTCACCGCCGGCACCCTGTCACTCGTCAACCCTACGAGACTACTCCGGACTATGCTCGTGACCATGCTCAATGGGTAGCGGACATCCTGACGGGTGCCACGGTAATCGTCACGCCTGGTGTCTCGCGCGGAGAATTGCTCATGAAGAACGAATGTCTGGAGCATGGCTACCCCCTCATCCATATCCAGAAGGAACCCATCCACCCCTACTGGAAACCCGAGCGTCAGCGCTTCGAGGCTTGCGCCGCCGGCAGGCTGCTCATTCTCGCTCCGTGGCGTCTGGACGATATGTCGCCCGTGGCGGGCATCCCTGCCGACTCGGACTACAGCCGCTTCCACAACCTCAATCGCCTCGCTGCCGAGGTCTGTTCCTTCAGCGGCGAGGCGAGAATTATGCACTGAAGAGTATGCTGTCATGGTTCTGCACCTGTATGCCCCCTCTGCTCGGTGCGGTCCGGATGGCTCCCTGTTGGGCCAATGTCTCCAGGTGGGCGATGGCTATCATTACGTAGGCATAGTACATATAGGTCTTGTACTGCAGTGGATTGGGTTCTGTTAGCCATACATGCCTGAATGATTGAAACTGTATTCTCCTGTTGAACTGATTCAAACTCAGAAGTAAGTCCCTCTATTTGCAGTTTTATAAAATGCCATTTAATAAAATCGACGTGTTTTATTAAATGGCATTTAACAAAAATGGCGAATTTTATTAAATGGCATTTTACAAAATTGAAGAAAAGTGGGTGAAAAGAGACGATTTTTCTGTTTTATTGGTCAAAAAAAGTATTGTAATACAATAAATTGTTATCTTTGCGCTTATAATAATCGTCGAAGCTATGGATAAACAAGTACTGAAACAGGTTTTGAGTGAGAACCAGCATGAGGTCGAATCATATCAAATATATGAAAGGGACTTTGATGAGGGGAGTTTCCCTTGTTATGTCTTTGTGGGCATACGTCGTGCGGGTAAGTCATATCTGCTCTACCAACGTATGCAGAAACTGCTGCGTGAAGGACACGGGTGGGATGAGATGCTCTATCTCAATTTTGAGGATGAACGCCTGGAAGGGTTCGGTATCGAAGACTTCAATCTGATACTGGAATGCCACAATGAGATGTATGGCCGAAGACCGAAAATGCTCTTTCTGGATGAAATTCAGAATATTAGCGGATGGGATAAATTCGCTCGTCGTCTGGCTGATCAGAAATACGGGGTATGGCTCACCGGCAGTAATGCCAAGATGCTCTCGCGCGAAGTACGTACCACGTTGGGCGGCCGGTACATATCCGTAAACGTCTTCCCTTACAGTTTCGTTGAGTATGCAAAGGTCCATGGCATCAATGTCAAAACAGATGATGTGCTTACGACTGAAGAGAAAGCCGCATTAGGCAAGGCCTTTGACGATTATTTCAATTATGGAGGAATGCCGGAGGCTGCATTGATGACGACTAAGAGAGACTATCTGAGCAGTACTTACCAGAAGATTTATCTCAATGACATCGTAGCGCGCAACCGCATCTACAATGCGACCGGTATTCGATTGATGATAAAGAAGTTGGCCGAGAGTGTGCGTCAACCGATATCTTACAATAGACTGAGTCGCATATTGTCGAGCATCGGTGGTAAAATAACTGTGCCGACCATTATCAACTATGTGGACTACTGTGAAGATTCCTGGTTATTGCTCCGACTGAAGAATTTTGCGGCTTCTTTCTCAGATCGGGAGAGTGTTTGCAAATACTATTTTATAGATAACGGTATCATGGGTCTGTTCTTGTTCGATGCGAATCCGGCATTGCTGGAAAACCTCGTAGCATTGAGCCTGTTCAAACGATTCGGACAAGACAAAGATGATGATGCGGTATTCTTTTACAATGACAAAGTAGAGGTCGATTTCTATGTTCCCTCGGAACAATGGGCCATACAGGTATCATATACAATCCAGGACTATGAAACCCGAGAACGGGAGGTGGGTGCCCTATCTAAATTGCCTAACGTGCTCGACTGCCGTCGCCGATTTATCATTACCCGCGACGAGGAGACAACGCTGCAAGATGAATACGGAGAGATTGAAGTCCTTCCCTGTTGGAAATGGCTTATGAAGTTGAGTGAAACAACTATGAAATAATGGTTGATAGGGCTGTTCGGCCTTTATGTCGCAAAAAGTCTGTACCTTTGCAGAGCAAAACCATAAGGGATGAAGATTTACTATCACTTGCCAGGACTCTTTGAGTTCTATGACCTGTATCGGGTCTTCTTGCCGCTGATGCAGCAGCACAGGGAATGGTTCTATGAATGGTGCGAGATCGGCTCCATCTATGGCGCTCCCAGTGACTGCCTCTGGGGCGGTGGGCGTGTGGGCTTCGGCGACGAGGAGCCGGAGGCGGTGGTGGCCTTGCTCCGTGAGTATGGCCTGTCGGCGCGGCTCACGTTCAGCAACTCGCTGCTGCGTGAGGAACATCTGTCCGATGGCCGATGCAACCGCCTGTGCGCCCTGTTTGCTGAGGGTCCCGTGCCGAATGGCGTCATCGTCCATTCGGACCTGCTGTTGCACTATCTGCAGCAGCATTATCCTGCTTTTTACTTCGTCTCCTCGACGACCAAGGTGCTGACCGATTTCCGCGACCTCGTGGCTGAACTGAACCGGGAGGATTTCCGTTATGTGGTGCCCGATTTCCGCCTCAACAAGGAGTTTGCCCTGTGGGATACATTGTCCGATGTACAGCGGCAGAAGGTCGAACTGCTCTGCAACGAATGTTGTTGGTTCGGTTGCCCGGACCGCCGCAACTGCTACGAGAATGTGAGCCGCAAGAGCCTCGGCGAGGATTGCCCCGACCACCGCTGCGTTTCGCCCACTGCCGCCAGGGGATACCGTTTCTCGGATGCCATGCGCAGCCCCGCCTTCATCAGCATCGACGATATCCAGCGGGTCTATGCCCCTGCCGGATTCTCGCACTTCAAGATTGAGGGGCGCAGCCTTGGCTCGGCCATCATCCTGGAGTTCCTGCTCTACTATATGACCCTGCCCGAACATCAACTGCAGGTCCGCGAAGAGGTCTATCTGGACAGCTCGTTGGATCTGTTTTGAACAGGAGTGCATTAATGTGAACAATAGCAGGAGTTGTCGCTTCACTCTGGGTGTTGGCGGACGATACAAACTCCTGACCTCAGGAAACCCGTGAAACAAGAATTGAGATTTATGGAAACAACATTGAACAAGGCGCTCGTCTCGTATATCGAGCAAGAAATCATACCCAGGTACGACCATTTCGATGCGGGTCACAGACGCGATCACGTGCAGGCTGTCATCGCCGAAGCCATGCGCCTGTCCGCTTTCTATCCCGTTGAACCCGACATGGTTTATGCTGCAGCTGCTTATCACGACACGGGCCTGTGTGTGGACCGCAAGACCCATCACATCGAGTCGGGACGCATCATCCGCACTGACCAGCATCTGCGTCAATGGTTTGATGATGCTCAAATAGAGCAGATAGCCCAGGCGGCCGAGGATCATCGCGCTTCGTCCGACCATGCACCGCGCAGTATCTACGGCAAGATCATCGCCGAGGCTGACCGTCAGATCATTCCCGAAAGCATCATACTGCGTACGGTCCAATATGGACTGGCGCACAATCCGTCGCTCGACATGGAGGGACTCTGGGAGCGCACTTGCGAACACATGGCGGAGAAATACGACGTCGGTGGTTACCTGAAACTGTGGGTTCCCGAGTCGCGCAATGCCGAGGGACTGGCTCGCCTTCGGGACATCATCCACGACCGCTCCTTACTCCGCCAATACTTCGAGAGAGCCTATCAAGAGGCTACTGCTCAATGATGATTGCCATAAATAGCCGGAAAAAAACGGAAAAATTATATTAGAAACCATATAAATGTGTTAAATTTTAGGTTTTTTATATTAGAAATGATGTAATTTGTGAATATTATTGTAACTTTGCATTCGAAATAATATAATTTTTATGGAAAAGACCAAGTTATCAATAGTTGTCAAGGCTTTGCGCAAGGAGTATGGCCTGACGCAGGAGGACCTGGCTATGAAGTCTGGTACAGGCTTGTGCTTTGTACGTAATCTGGAACAGGGAAAAACGACTTTGAGAATGGATAAGGTCAACCAGCTCCTTGATTTGTTTAACTACGAACTAACAGCCACCAAGAAGCCATGAGACAAGCAGAGGTATATCGGAAGGGAGTCCTTGCAGGCATCCTCACGGAAGACGGTGGCGAGTACCTAAATACAAAGGATCGCATGAACAGATTGCCAAGGTGATTGCGCAGTATAGCAGTACCCCAAAACTTGACCTTACAAACTACATGCAATTGGTGCTCTTCTGTTTTGTCACCGGCAATAACGATATGCACCTGAAGAACTTCTCGCTCTATCGACCGAGGGAGGATTATCAGCTGACCCCGGCTTATGACCTCGTTAATGTTGCCATCGCTAATCCAAAGGATGGGGAGGATCTGGCACTTACCCTTTCGGGCAGAAAATCAAATCTCTGTATGAAGGAATTCCTGAATGCGGCCAAGACGATGGGACTGGAGGAGATTGTGGTACAACGTCTCGTCTCAGGTCTTCATAAGGCCCTTCCTAAATGGAAACAGATCATACAGGAATCCTTCCTCAGCGCAGAACTGAAACAAGCGTACGAAGAACTTATTGTTTCTCGGTTGAATAGACTATGACACAAGTCCCGCCCGTTAATTCTATAAATATTCCTCGTAGTATCTCTTGTCTCCCTCGCTGAAGCAGCAGATGGTGACGCTGCCGTCGTAGTTGCTTTCGCGTGTGGTCCGGAGTGCTATCTGTGCGGCCTCGGCCTTGGGGTAGTGATATACGCCGGTGCTGATGCAGGGGAAGGCTATGCTGCGGATACCTTTCTCCTGAGCGATGGCGAGGGCTGTCTTGTAGCACGAAGCCAGCAGGGCGGGTTCGTTGCCCCGTCCGTAATAGACAGGTCCGACGGTGTGGATGACGTATTGGCAGGGCAGGCGATAAGCGCGGGTTATCTTGCTCTGGCCGGTCTCGCAGCCGCCCAGTGTCCGACATTCCTGCAGCAGTTCCGGTCCAGCTGCCCGGTGGATAGCTCCATCTACGCCGCCACCACCCAGCAGAGAGCGGTTGGCCGCATTGACGATGGCATCTACAGCCAGTTTGGTTATATCTCCGACGATGATATTGATTTCAGGTCCCATGATGGTAGATAGTTTGGATGATGCAAAGATACGAAGATTATTTGAATAAGCAAACAAACGTGGTATATTGTGCTTCGTTTTTTTGTTTCCCTTGCTTAATATATTCAACGAGTTTGTAACGAATCACTCATTCTCAACGGAATCTTTTTTGTTTATTTCGTTGTTTTAGCGTTCAAAAAAATAACTCAACGGGAGCGCTTTTTTTTGTTTTGGTTATCGTTATTGTGCGAAGTTCTACAATATCCCCTTCCTTTGTCTCTACCTTCATAGTGCGATTGGAATGCGATTGGAATGCGATTGGTGTGCGATTGGTCATCCCAAGGCTATCGTACAATAACCGCGTGGCAATCGCGTTCCGGTCGGAGTGCGAAGGCGTCGTGATAATAGTCTTATAATATGGTTTTAATGTTTAATGGATAAAGGTTAATGGGTATCAGAAATCTCCCCAACTGATTGAATTAATGTTTATTAATGGCGATTTCTCTCAATTGACTGAATTAATGTTTATTAATTTGAATTAATGGAGAAAAACATAAAAACGCGAGATTGCGCCAAGTTATAAAGCTATAATCTGGCGCAATGTGCCAAAAAAGTGGAGATTGCGCCGAGTTATAAAGCTATAATCTGGCGTAATGTGCCAAAAAAGTGGATATTGCGCCAAGTTATAATGTTATTATTTGGCGCAATCGAATATTTTTTGTAACTTTGCGCCAGAATATAAAAAACTGATAATATGGAAAACGCTATTATTGGACGTGAGAAAGAAAAGATGGAGATGAAGCGGTACATAGCTTCAGAACAATCAGAATTTATTGCCATATATGGAAGGCGGCGCATAGGTAAGACATTCCTGGTGAAAGAATTGCTCGAGGGGCAATTTACCTTCAGGATGACCGGTAAGGAGAATGCGCGATTAGGAGATCAATTGCTGAATTTCTCCTATGCCCTGGCCGATTTCTTTCATGATGACCGCGTACCCAAGAGCTGGGCCGAGGCCTTTCGTTTGCTCTCCGAAAACGTAGAGAAACAGGGAGAGGGTCCAAAGATTATCTTCATCGACGAACTGCCATGGATGGATACACCGAAATCGTCATTCCTGGGAGCCTTGGAGCATTTTTGGAACAATTGGGCAAACTACCGTAAAGATATAAAACTGATAGTATGCGGTTCGGCCACATCGTGGATGTTGAACAAACTCATTAACTCCAGAGGTGGACTGCATAACCGTGTGACACATAAAATATTGATGTCACCCTTCTGCCTGCAGGAGGTGGAATTGTACTTCCAGAGCAAGGGGTTCAATTATGAGCGACCCGAGATCATTGATTGTTATATGGCTCTGGGTGGAGTAGCCTATTATCTTTCATTGCTCGATAAGGATAAGAGTGTGGCCGAGAACATCAACAGTCTATGTTTCGCCCGGGGGGGAGAACTGACCGACGAATTTGAACGGCTCTATGAATCGCTCTTTAAGAAAGCCGACAATCATATCTCCGTCATCAGTGCGTTGAGTCGCACGGGAAAGGGTATGACCCGACTCGAATTGATCGGCAAGACTAAATTGACCAATAACGGAAACTTGACAACTCTGCTCGCCGAACTTGAAACCTGTGAGTTTATCCGTTCCTATCAGCCATTCGGCAAGGAAAAGAAGGACAAGATCTATCAGCTCACTGACCCGTTCTCTCTTTTCTATCTGCGCTTCATGAAGGACAAAGGTAATTTGGGAAATAATTACTGGTTGCAGAAGATAGGCACCCCCGAGTATGCGGCATGGTCTGGCTATTCGTTCGAGATTGTCTGTCTGCATCATATAGAACAGATAGTTAGGTCACTGGGCATTGATGGAGTGTATCATGCACCGTGCTCATGGTTCTACCGCCCGACTGAAGCGGTTATGGCCGATGAGACAGCAGACGACGACATGAAGTCGGGCGGTCAGATAGACTTGTTGATAGACCGCAACGATAAGACAATCAGCATTTGTGAGATGAAATATGCCAGCGAAGAATATGAAATATCTAAGGCTTATGCTGCTCATGTGGACCAACGTCTTCGTACGTTCAGAAAAGTGACAAATACGAAAAAGTCTTTCCAGATCGTTTATGTTACTCCCTTCGGCCTCGTTAATAATATGTACGCCCGTAAGGTGAACAAGCAGGTCATTGCCGACGATTTGTTTTCAAATTAAGGGGCTCTCTCTCTTTCTTTAATGGTTAATGTTTAATGGGTATTAGATTTATTCTCTCCTGACTGAATTAATGTCTATTAATTTTAATTAATGGAGAAAAACTTCGTACGAAAACCATGACGAAAACGAAAAAACGTTTCGGCTGGCTGCGGTTGATTCGTGGTGAGAATTGGTGGAAAAAATAGCGAAAAAGGGAGGAGTTACGTCGTGATGCTCTCAATGCGGAGACGGAGAACGCCGGCGGGGACCTTGGCCTCGACTACGTCTCCGGCCTTTTTGCCCATCAGGGCCATGGCAATAGGCGATTTGACGGAGATCTTGCCCTCTCGCACATTCGCTTCGTGCGGATTGACCAGAGTGTAAGTGACCTTGGCGTTGGTGGAGAGGTTGGTCATCTCGACCTTGCGGAACAGTCCGACAGTGTCGCTGGCCAGTTTCGAGGCATCCAGGACGCGGGAGTTCTCCAGCACCCTCTCCAGGAACCGGATGCGGCTCAACAGTTTGCCTTGGGCGCGTTTGGCGGCATGGTATTCGAAGTTCTCGCTGAGGTCGCCCTTGTCGCGTGCCTCGGAGATTTCATTCTTCACCTTGGGCAGTTCAACACTGACCAGGTTCTTCAGTTCATTATAGAGCTTTTCGTAACATTCTTGCGATAGATATTCCATAGTAAGCAGTATTTTTTTGCTTGCAAAGATACAGTTTAAAATCCGACTTGTCAAGTCTTTTGCCCAATAATTTGTTGCAGATTAAGTCCGACGTCGGGATAAAGCCTATGCAGACACAGTTCAATCTGCGTTTCCGGCGGAGCGCAAAGATAATTTTGGTCCGCATATATCATTTTCATGCCACAAATTTGTGAAAAAGGAATATTGTGTGTATATTTGCACCCCGAAAACACTCATACTATACCATTTAGCTTAATATACAATGAAAAATTTGTGCAATATCATATTGGTTGTGGGTATGTTGTGCCTGCAGATGACGAGTTGGGCACAGACAACCGGTGAAACAGAGTTGACCCAGCAAGAACAATTGAAGCGATTCCTGTATCAGAACACCCTGATGCCGCAGGAGCGCGTGCACATCATGACCGACCGCAACCACTACCTGACGGGCGACACCATCTGGATGCGCGCCTTCGTGGTCGATGGACTGTACAAGAAACCGGTGCACTACAGCCGTTTCCTGTACGTCGAATTGCGCGACGAGCAGGACCAACTGATAACCCGTGTCAAACTGCACGAGCAGCCCGAGCGGGGCGACTCCATCATGCGCGGATATCTCCCCACACAGAATGAACTGCCCACGGGTGTATATACCATAGCAGCCTATACACAATGGATGCTGAATGGCGACGAGTCGCTCTTCTTCAAGCGCAACGTACAGTTGGTCAATGTCGCGGACATGGAGCGGAACATCCTCACCGAACCACTGTTGGGCACCACAGGGTGCGATGCCTACCACAGGGTGGACAGCACCGCGCTGAGCAAGGCCGATATGGCTGTCAAGGTGGTGCGCCCGGTCCTGCAGACAGACCAGGTCGTGTATGGCAGCCGCGAACGGGTGACCGTGCGGATGCAGGTGCCGCCCAACAGCAGTCTGGCTGTGTCGGTCACGGACAATGCCGCCACCATCGTCGATATCCGTTCCGCCATACACTATGACCTGTTGGGCCAACCCTACTGGCACAACCTCGACTCCATCTATGCGGGCCGATACCGCCGTCCTACCTACCTGAACGAGATATCGCAGGAGGTGAGCGGACACCTGAGGGGCAAACTGCGCCATCAGCCATTGGCCCATACCCTCGTACTGCTGTCGTCGCCATCAGTGCACCTGTTCCGCTCGACGCGCACCGACTCGCTGGGCAATTTCCTCTTTGAGGACTTCGACCTGCCCGACACCGTCTCCTGCATGATCAGTGCCAGCAATGGCCGCCGAACTAAGGGCGAGGTGCAGCTGACGCCCAGCCCGCTGCCCGAAGTGGTGCATCACCTCGAGGCACCGGTCAAGCCGGTGTCGCGCGTGGCGCAGGACAGCAACGACTCGCTGACCGTGAGCAAGATGAAGCAGCGCGCGCGGTTCAGCAACGGTCAGTGGGAGATCACCCTGGGCGAAGTGGGCGTAGCGACCCGGAAGCGGTTGAAAGGCGAAGATCAGATCAGCCATTTCTCCGAGCGTAAGTTCGGGCGGAAAGAGATACAGGAGATGAATGCCGCTACCCTCGAGGGGGTGCTGCTCTCCATCCCCGGCATCATCATCGACTATGACTCGGCTGGTTCGCGTGTGGCCAAATATCGTGGCAAGGTATTGAACTTCATGCTCAATGACTGGGAGGTGGCTCCCTATCTGAAGGAGGGGGAGTCTGAGTTCGACTATGTGGACAACTTCTGCCCGATAGACTGCATCGAGTACCTCGACGTGGTGAGCGCTATCTATGCCAGCTCATCGGGCAGTGTCGATCACAATGCCTACGCCGTGCGCATCAAGTATGATCCGACATTGGTCAAGAAAAACGACCGCGGCATACTGACCTTCAAGCCGCTCGGGCACCAGTTACCCCGCGACTTCCTGCAGACCGATTATTCGACCGAACAGGCCCGGTCTGCCAATCCTCCCGGCACCGATATGCGCTCCACGCTCTACTGGAACCCGACCCTGCAGGTGGACAGCACGGGTGTAGCCTCGTTCTCCTTCTGGACCAATGACAACTACAACACCGTCTATTCCATCCGCGTGGAGGGCGTATCGGAGGAGGGACACCTCATCAATGCCTTGAAGCGCATCAAGATGAAGTAACGGGCCCAATGAGGACATTGGGAATTAAAAATTAAAAGTTAAAAATTAAAAATTGAATGTTGGGAAGTTCCATTTTTAATTTTTCATTTTTAATTTTTCATTTTCATCGCTCCTTTCCGCAATGGTGGGCGCGAACATTGGCTCAATGTATAAATAATCTTAAATCTTTTGGACTGAATGGGATAAATGCGTATCTTTGCACAGCTTTACTTAGGCATCGCTACAATAAAACTGTGAGGGGCAGACCCTCACCCTATATACTAACTGACTAATGCCCGAAGGGCAGAACATCATGAAAAAAGCAATTCTCTCATTATTCCTTGTAGTTGGATCGTGCTTCCCGACGATGGCAGAAAGTGTTTCATCCCTCGATTGGCACGATGTCTGTACCGGTCACATGCCTTCCGAATGGTATGGCAGTGACGAGGCCCAACAGATAGCCGACATCGTCCTCTCCGTTCAGAAGGACAACGGCGGATGGATGAAGAATGACCAACTGCATCAGTTGACCGACAGCCAACGTGCGCGCCTGCTCCAGGAACGCACAGAGCACTCTTGCCTGGACAACAGCGCCACGACGCAGGAGATGCGTTACCTGGCGCGCGTCTATCAGCTCACGCACGTCGAGGCATATCGGGAGAGTTTCACCCGCGCCCTGCATCTCATCTTCGCTGCCGAGAAGGGCTGCGGCGGTTGGTCCCAGTACTGGCCACTGACGGGCAAGGGCAGTTATCAGGATTACATCACGTTCAACGACGACCTGATTACCAATGTGATGCGGCTGTTGCAGGAGGTCTCGGCCAACGAAGGAATATTCTATAATATGGTAAGTGAGGCCGACCGCCAGCACTGCCGGGAGTCGGTCCAACGTGCAATCGACGTCATCATCCGTTGTCAGATAGATGACAATGGTACCCCCGCAGCATGGTGCGCCCAGCACGATACCATCACCTTCCTGCCTGCCGAGGGCCGTCCCCACGAACTGCCATCGGTCAGCGGCAGCGAGTCCGCCAGCCTGCTCTCGTACCTGATGACCCTCGACCATCCGTCGCCGGCGTTGCAGCACACCATACACACGGCTGTGGCTTGGCTCGATGCCCACCGGGTAGTAGGCAAGGATGTGGTCGAAATGCCCAATGCACAGGGAAAGAAGGACCGCCTGATAGTAGATAAGAAGGGCAGCTCGATGTGGCCCCGCTTCATCCAGTTGGGCGGCGAGACGGGACGCCGGACCTACGCCGCTTTCTTCAAGCGGCTCCAGGAGCGGGACAAGGAGCGTTCCTACACCGCTGATGGCCGCACCTATACCTATACGGAATATGAGGTTGCCACGCGCAGTTACGACTCGGCTCGGGCCTACCAGCCCATCTATGCCATCTACGACAAAGCCTATCCGCATCTGTTCTACCGTTTCCTGTACCACTACGAGGATGCCGACAGCATCACGGACTGGCAGGGTTGCCGTGTGCCGACTTCGCTCTGCACCTATCGCCGTATGAAGTACCGTTACATGGGCGACTGGCCGCAGCAGGTCATCGAGTCGGAGTATCCTGCCTGGGTGCAGCGCATGGCATCGGCCCAGGCCAACGAAGGCTACACCTGCTACGAACTGTCCAAGGAGACCAGCATGGGCTCGGAGAATCCGGGTCAATGCGCGTTCAGCAACAATGTGATCATTGTCAATCCCAAGAAGAAAGGTTACTCCAAGGGCGAATCGAACACGCTCAAGTTTTCGTCCAATGTGCTCTATACTGTCCAACTGCCCGCCGGTATGCATGTGGACCGTGTCCAGTTCTATGGCTACGACAATTTCCCCACTGCTGCCTACATCAGCCACTTCAATGGCCAGGACCTGCAACCAACGGACTATCCCTTCCCCGCCAAGGAGGGCGAGAATGTCCAATTCACTTCGCACACGTTCACCCCAGCCCACCCCATCCAGGGTAGTTTCTCCTTCTCCCTGGGCGGCAAGCAGTGCTGCCTCATCATTACGCTCTACGAGAAGTAAGGGTATAATGTTTAATGGATAATGGTTAAAATTTAATGGTTTCGCAGTAACTGACTTGCGGAACCATTATTCTTTTAACTCGAATGATGTTCTCCAATATCCAATATAATTTATGTTCTCAAGAATTTGAGAATTGAGAGAATGCCTTCCGGCCTTGGAATTAATGAGAATTAGAGAACCTTTCCCGTCCCAACGTCAAATTTTTTATTCATAGTATGGGCGTTATTCTCCAATTCTTATCGATTCCTCAATATGTTGTGTTATTTTCTTAATTCTCTAATTTCTTTTAACTCGAATGATGTTCTCCAATATCCAATATAATTTATGTTCTCAAGAATTTGAGAATTGAGAGAATGTCCTTTGGTCTTTGATTTGATGAGAATTAGAGAATCCATCCCGTCCCAACGTCGTACCCTATGTTATTCCATTTTTAATGAATTCGTATATCCACCATTTTTTTGGCGATATTCTCCAATTCTCATCAATTCCTCAATATGGTGCGTTATTCTCTTAATTCTCAAATTCTTGAGATTTTTATTCATAGTATGTGTGATGTTCTCGAATTCTCATCAATTCCTCGATATGTTGCGTTATTCTCTTAATTCTCTAATTCTTGAGATTATTCATAGTATGTGTGATGTACTCGAATTCTAATCAATTCCTCGATATGTTGTGTTATTCTCTTAATTCTCTAATTCTTGAGATTTTTATTCATAGCTCAATTGAGGTTTCCAATTAGTGAGGAGCGCCCCTGGAGGGGCAATACCCATTACACCACGGGATTTGGAGAATGATCTGTTCTTCTTTGGCAGCGGGCCGAAGGTCCGCGGGAATATAGGCGGGGGCGTGAGCCCCCGCTTTCGCGTATAATGCGCAGGAGATCGTATCGAGCGCCGAAGGTGCGACAGAAGGTATATTTGCCAGGCAAATATACCGCGTTTTGCGTGGACTGTTCAACGTAATATCACAATATAGAATGCGGACTGCTCAAACGTGAAACGGAAAACGGTTATATGTTGTGAAACGGCGCACTTGCGATACGGGGACTTACGCCCCCTGCAAATTCTGTCGCACCTTCGGCGCTCGATACAAAATGCCTCGCTGCTCCGGTTGAAAGCGGGGGCTCACGCCCCCGCCTGTATTCCCGCGGACCTTCGGCCCGCTGCCTAATTGAGATGCTGTTTAACTTTACTAAATTTTGGTGGTGCTAAGTTACGTATTACACCACTTTAATCTGCTGCCCATTTTGGGCGAACACCACCTGGCTACGGGTCACCCAGGACGTTGTCCTGGGCTATGATCTATTGCACTTTCAGTGCGTCTTCGTAAACGCTCTAATTCTTGTGATTTTTATCCATATATTGATTGAAGTTCCTCAATTCCTCGATATGTAGTGCTATTCTCTTAAATCTCAAATTCTTGAGATTTTTATTTTATCTCGATAGATGTTCCCAATTCCTCGATATGTAGTGCTATTCTCTTAATTCTCAAATTCTTGAGATTTTTATTATATCTCGATTGATGTTCCCCAATTCCTCAATATGTAGTGCTATTCTCTTAATTCTCAAATTCTTGAGATTTTTATCCATATATTGATTGATATTCCTCAATTCCTCGATATGTAGTGTTATTCTCTTAATTCTCAAATTCTTGAGATTATTGATTCATATCTCGTTTTCTTCGGTCGGGAACGCATCAGCTCAGTTGTTCCAGCAGGAATGCGGCGATGATGGCGCCCTGGTGTGTCTGTTGCTCGATGGATATGGTGGCGCGGCGTTTGACCTCGGGATCCTCATTGTCAGCGTGGAGACGCAATAGGTGGAGTTCGTACTCGGGAGTGTACTCCGGGTGACCCTGGAAGGAGTAAATATTGTGCCCGACGCGCAGTGCTTCATACCGGCAGAATGGACTGGATGCCAATACAGTGGCACCCTCTGGCAGGCGTGTGACCTGGTCGTGGTGATTGTACAATAGCCGCATCTGACCATCGGGCAGACAGTGAGCGAATTCGTCTTCCGTGACTTGGGATGCGCGTATGCCTACGCCCCATCCGCCAGAATAGCGTTCTACCTTGCCGCCCAGGGCCTGCACTATGGCCTGATGCCCGAAGCAGATGCCAATGACCTTGGCTCGGACTGCATGAGCCTCCCTGATCCATTGCAGCAACTGTACTATCCATCCTTCGTCCTCATATACAGAACGATTGCAACCCGTAATCAGGTATATCTGGTCGCGCTGGATTGATGTGGGCCAGACGGATTGCATCACTGGAAAGACTTCGAAAGAGACATTGTCCGACACCGAGTTGAACAGGTCGAAGAACATAGATGCATACGATGGAATGAAATCGGGCAATAAACCCGGAAATGTATCACACAGGAGAATATTGATCTTGATAGTTTTTCCCATAATAATCTCAAATAACTGAATATAACTGGTTGCCCAGCAACCATACAATACCTTCACGTTCCTTACAATGCGACAAAGGTAGCAAAATCGAGGAACGTGACAAAGTGCTTTTGTAAAATATTCAGAAAATTTTTGCGCAGCTGGCAAAATGTTATATTTGAAATCCCCTTATGGACGTTTCATATATTCAGATGGGGTCATGCCGAAGACCTCCTTGAAGGCATTGCGGAAATAGGGCAGACTGCTGAAGCCGCAGCGGAAGGCAGCTTCCGAGACATTGCAGTGCTCGGTCTGCATCAACCGGGCGCAATGCAGGATGCGTACCTTGCGTAGATATTCATTGCCCGACAGGCCCGTGAGCGCCTTCACCTTGCGGTAGAGCGTAGAGTGACTGATGCGTAGGGCAGTAGCCACATCCTCCATGCGGATGGACTCGGTCGAGATGTGGGCAATGACATACTTCGAGATGTCGTCCAGGAAGGCGCGGTCGTAGGCCGATAGCGTTTCCTCCTGTTCCGGCTGGGACGGATGTGCAGGTTCGGAGCCGATGGCCGATGGCGCGGCCGAGAGTTGCTGCAGGCTGCGTTGATTCAGCCAGGCAGCCATGCGGGAGCGGGCAGCGAGCAGGTTCTGCAGACGGCTGCGCAGCATCTTGAGGCTGAAGGGCTTGGTCAGGTAGCTGTCTGCGCCGTTCTCGTAGCCTTCCAGTTGGTCCGCCTGTTGGTCGCGAGCAGTGAGCATCACTATAGGGATGTGGCAGGTGCGGATGTCCTGTTTCAGTGTACGGCACATCGTACCGCCATCCATCACGGGCATCATCAGGTCGGTGATGATCAGGTCCGGGATACGTTCGAAGGCCAGGTCTCGGCCCTCGGCACCGTTGTAGGCGCGCAGTACTACATATTCGTCAGCCAGTGCATTGGCCACGAAATCTACAATCTGGAAGTCGTCCTCGACCAGCAGGAGCAATGGACGAGGGTCAGCGTCAGCCTCGACGTCCTGTGCTGCCGGGATTGAAGCGGGGAGTGGGCCCGACGTCTGGGATGGGGCAGGAGCGGAGGGGAGGGCATCGGACAGCCGCACCGTGAAGGTGGTGCCCTGATCCACTACGCTCTCCACCGATATCTGTGCACCATGCAGTTCGACCAATGAACGGACCAGTGCCAGTCCGATGCCTGTGCCCGAAGCCTGGTGAGGGCCTTGGGCCTGGTAGTAGCGCTCGTAGATGTGGGGCAGGGCATCGGGTGCGATGCCGTAGCCAGTGTCGCTCACCTGGATGATGGCGTGGCGCAGGTCTCCTTCGGCCTCGTAGTGCAGGCTCAATGAGACCTGTCCCGTAGGGGTATATTTGACTGCGTTCGACATGAGGTTCTCGATGATGGTGTGCACCACGTCGGCGTCGAACGACATGGGTCTCTCCTCCTCCTCGCATTGTACCACGATACGCAGGTTGGGGTTCGAGTTGAGAGCGATGAAGGTCTGGCCCACCTCGTTGATAACAGTGCTCAATTGGCCCATGGTGGGGTGCAATGAGCGGTTGTGCATCTCGGCACGGCGGAAATCGAGCAGTTTGTTGCACAGGTCCGAGAGCCGGAGAGCGCTGTCATAGACCAACTGAATACGTTTCAACTGCGGTGCTCGGAGCGTCTTGTCCTCGAGCAGCTGCTCCAGTGGCGCGAGGACGAGCGAGAGGGGAGTCTTCAGTTCGTGCGTGATGTTGGTGAAGAAATGCAGACGTTCGGCATTGCGTTCCCGTTCGGCAGTATTGCGGCGGCGCACCAGGTCGAGCTTGGCCTTGAGGCGCAGGCGACGGCGGTAGTGCAGCAGGAAGAGCGTTATCACACCGCCAGCCAGGAGCAAATAGACGATGCGTGCCCAGATGCCCGACCACCAGGGATGGCGTATGCAGACAGGGACCGACAGAACGTCGTCCGCGTGCCAGTCCTGTCCCTTGACCCGCACGCGGATACGGATGGGGTAACGGCCGGGCTGCAGGTTGCGGAACTCGACCGTCCCCTTGTGGCAGGGCATCCATCGGTCATCGCTGCTGCCAGTGTGGTATTCGTATTCCAGTTGGCGGCTCTCGGTGTAGTCGCGGCTGCCTATCACCAGTCGGAACGAACTCCTGTCGTGGTCCAGGTAATACACGCCGTTGCAGTCGGGACGCACATCGGCGGTCACATTGTCAGCTTCGCCCGATGACAGGACCTGGAACGCCTTGAGCCATACCTGGGCAGGACGGCGCGGACGGGTCAGTGCTGAGGGTGTACAGTAGCACAGGCCCTCGATGGAGTTGAAGATGAGGGCGCCGTCGCTGAGCAGCACAGCACCGCCTATCAAGTTATTGACGGGCAGATAGTCGTCCTGACTGTAGTTGATGAAGGTGTGGCTGTCCCGGCGCAGCATGGAGATGCCGTTGTTGGTCGATACCCAGATGTTGCCCTCCTTGTCACCCTGAATGGCTCGCACATAGGTGTCGCGCAGACCCTCCTTGTATCCGTAGCTCACATATTGGTCCGGATAGCGTGTGTCCGGTATGCAGCAGGGACCATCGGGTGTGGACATCCAGAGGCGGCCCTGGCTGTCGAACTTCAAGTGCTGAACGGAGTTGGAGACAAAGCCAGTCTGCTGCGACAGTTGGCACAACAGCCGGTACTGAGGGTCGAAGAGGTAGATGCCGTTCTCGTAGGTTGCCACCCATATCTTGCCCTGCCGGTCCTGTCTCACGCCGTGGGCGGACTGACGGCTCAGAACGCGGTTGATGCCTTCGACCTCGGTTACCGTGCCGTCGCGCAGGGTATAGACGCCATCGTTGGCAGTGATCCACAGCGTGCCGTCCTCCTGACGATAGAAGGTGAGCGCCTCGATACTGTGTCCGCTGCTGGATGTTATCTCGCGTATGCGGCCCGTCTTCTTGTTGTACGACAGCATGTGGTACGGTACCGCCAGGTAGAGCAGGTCGGCTCCATCTCCATTGATCGATATGACCGACCCTCCATACATGATGCCCTGGGCTATCTGCACGCGTTGGATCAGTTCGGTGCCGCGGTACGCCATTATCTCGTTCTTCGAACCTACCCACACGGTATCACCCTCGGCATATATGCCCCAGAAGGGGTTGTCGTTGATGCGACGGAAGGCGGGTTCCTCGTGACTGATGAAGTCGATGCCGTTGCCGCTGCCACCTATCCAGATGTTCTGGCACGGGTCGCGGTAGATCTTCTGGATGCCGGACTGAGAGGTCTGACCATCCTCTATCATGACGGGACTCACCTCGCCGCTCTTCAGGTCGATGCTCCATATATTGGAGTTCGAGGCATACCACAGGTGCTGGTCATCAATTTCCAGCAGGTGGAAGACCTCGCGTGGACCCAGGTGCTCGAAACGCTTCAGACGGAACTCGCCGCTGCGGTATATCCATATACCCTGGTTGGTCGCTATCCAGATGCGGCCGTACAGGTCCTTGACCATTAGGTTGACCTTGATGCGCTCATCCAGTGCACCCTCCGGTTGCAGCGGGTCGAGTTGCCCGGTGCGGGCATTGTACAGATAGGTGCCGCTCATGTGTGTGCCCACCAGCAGGTTGCCGTGGCCGTCGTCGATGGCACATCGGAACTGATGTCCCAGCGTATCGTCCCATACGGGTGTCACGGTCCCGGTCTCGCGGTCAGCCAGCAGCAGTCTGTCGGCGCTGACCAACCACAGTCTGCCTCTCTGATCGGGCAATATGCAGCGGACATTGACCAAAGAACTGTCCGGGGTATTGATTAGAGCCATCTGCCCTGATTCGGTGTCCAATCGGGCCAGTCCACGGCCCTTGGTACCTATCCACAGGAGGTGCGCCGCCTCGTCGAACCACAGTACATTGACCATGTTGGTGCTCAACGGCGAGTTGAACGAGTTGTAACAGCGGTAGTCGGCGCCGTCATAGACGTCCAGTCCCGACTCGGTGGCTATCCACAGACGTCCCTTGTCGTCTAGAACCATGTCGCGTACATAGTTGTTGGACAATCCCCCATTGATGAGCAGATGTTCGGTCACGCGGTACGAGGGCAGAGCCTCGGCGCTCCACCCGACTATGCTCATCACGAGCAACAGCCAAATACGAAGTTGTGCAGTATGCATTCCGGTTAAAAGCTATTTTTATGGGTATATACAATATCCAATCAACGCTGCAAAGATACTGAAATCTTCGAAATTAACCAATTAAATGCCCCAGATATTGCGGTACACGAATCGGGCATTAGCGCTCTCAAATCGGGCAAGACTGATTTGAGCACCCTATTGATATGCGCATATAAAACATTCATTTGCATTTTTACTATAACTTTGCCGCCAGTCTTCGACGGATAATCCAGTATTTTACCAAATAAATAATGAGGAGAGCAGTGGTTCTCCCCCTTCCTTAACTACCGAAACACAGATACACAACATCACCTTAATTTATTCACTTTAATTCACAGAATAATGAACCTTAGAAGTTATCTAACGCATGGAAAAGTGAAGGCACGTCACCTCTTTCTAATGCTATGTGCCCTGGCAGTCTTCATGCCGTTGCACGCACAGACTATCGTAGTAAAAGGCACCGTGAGCGACAGCTCTGGTCCCACGCCCGGTGCCACTGTACAACAGAAAGGGGCCAACAACGGTACCATCACAGATGTGGATGGTGCATATTCAATCAAAGTACCTGCAGATGCAACACTGATATTCAGCTATGTAGGTATGGAGTCGCAGGAAGTGGCTGTGGGAGGCCGCACCAATATCAATGTGACTCTGGACGACAACAAGGAGCTCGAAGAGGTAGTCGTGGTCGGCTACGGTTCGATGCGCAAGAAGGACCTCACCGGTGCAGTCACACAGATCAATCCGGACAAGCTGGGTGATACCAATCCACCTACGGTCCAGGACTTGCTGCGTGGTGCAGCCGGCCTGCAGGTAGGTATGAGCACTTCGGCCAAGGGCGGCGGCTCTATCCAAGTGCGTGGTCAGAACTCGGTGTACAATGAGGGTGGTCACAACTCGCCACTGCTCGTAGTGGATGGTATGATCTTCTACGGCGAACTGTCGGAGATCAACCCGGATGACATCGGGCAGATTGATGTCCTGAAGGATGCCTCTTCCACCGCCATTTACGGTGCGCGTGCAGCCAGCGGCGTCATCATCATCACGACCAAGAAGGGTAAGCTCGGCAAGCCTGTCATCAACGTGTCGGCCAACTTCGGCCTCGACACCAAGGCTACATTCCGTCACCCATACAGCGCTGATGGTTACCTGAAGTACCGTGAGGACTATTACAAGACTCCAACACTCGGATTTGACAGCAACGGTGACTACAGCTACTATGTCAAGGGTGACAAGAAGCCTGGTTACTACGACAATCCAGACAATCTTGCTCAGTATGGCGTGACACAGGATGAGTGGGCTGCCTACACGACCAACGAGGCTGGAGAGTCGCTCCGCAGCATCTATGGCAAGCGACTCAACATGTACGACTATTCGAAGGATGCCTTCGCCGGATTCCTGGCAGGTACCACCACCGACTGGGAGGACATGGTCTTCCGCACTGGTTTCCGTCAGGACTACAATGCCAGTGTGAGCGGTGCTACGGAGAAGGTCAACTATTATCTCTCTTTCGGCTGGATGAAGAATGAAGGTGTGACATCCGGCGATGAGTATGAGACTTTCCGTTCCAACATCAAACTGAGTGGCAAGGTGACCAACTGGCTCGAAATCAGCGCCAATGTCAACTTCCAGGACCGTTCGGACGGCAACATCGCCATCGACCTCGGTACCGAGCAGGATCCCTATTCCTATGTGACGATGATGCGACTCAGCCCATTTGCTACTGCCTACAATGAGGATGGCTCCTACAAGCAGTTCCCCATGGACAGTCAGTTGCACTATGGTTACAACTTCTTCGCCGACCGTCAGTACTATGACCTGGAGAAGGGCTACACCATCCTGAACACCATCTTCTCGGCCAAGGTCAAGTTGCCTTTCAACATCACCTACGACTTCAATGTCGCTCCACGTTACCAGTTCTTCTATGACCGTTACTTCATGTCGAGCGATCTGCCTAACTGCGATCCCAAGGAGAAGGGTGTGAACCGTGGCTGGGCCAAGAATTTCGACTATACGCTCAACAACACCATCAACTGGGACTACACCTTCGCTGACCGTCATCACGTCATCCTTACCCTGGCACAGGAGGCCGAGAATCACCGCTACTGGTCGGACAATATCCAGTCTCGCCTCGTCCTGCCATCGGATGCACTCGGATTCCACAATACACAGAATGGTACGAAGGAGAACAGCAACTTCTCGACCAACGATACCCACACCACAGCAGCTGCCTACCTGGCTCGTCTCTTCTATAGTTTCGATGACCGCTATATGCTGACTGCTACCGTGCGTAAGGATGGTTACTCGGCCTTCGGTGCATCCAACCCCTGGGCTACCTTCCCATCTGTCTCAGGTGCGTGGACATTTACCAACGAGGAGTTCTGTGACCTGGATTGGCTTGAATCGGGCAAACTGCGTCTCTCGTGGGGTCGCAATGGTAACCGTTCGCTGGCCGATCCATACCTGTCACTTGCCAACCTCGGTGCCGGTGCAGGTGCCACGATGGACTACCTGAACGCAGCCGGAGCTGTGGCTACCGACATGAAGTACCTGATGATGGACCGTCTGGCCAATCCTAACTTGAAGTGGGAGGCTACCGAGGCTGTCAATGTCGGTCTGGACTTCTCTGTCCTGAGTGGTCGTCTGAGTGGTAGCATCGATTACTACAACAAGACTACCAAGGATATGATCATGAAGCAGCGTCTGCCAGGCTTCTCGGGCTTCGGCTCCATCGGTACCAACTTGGGTGAGGTCAAGAACAGCGGTCTGGAGATAGCTCTCAACTCGGTCAATATGGAGAACCACGATTTCCGTTGGACCAGCACGCTCACCTTCTCGTACAACAAGAACGAGATCAAGCACCTCTACTATGATTACGACGAGGATGGCAAGGAGCGTGACGATACATCGAACGGATGGTTCATCGGTAAGTCGGTCGATGAGATCTGGGACTATGAGGTAATCGGCACCTGGCAGGTAGATGAGGCCGAGGAGGCTGCCCTGTGTGGTCAGGTGCCAGGTGATCCCAAGGTTGCCAATATCTGCACGGAGGATGACAAGATCAATGCCGACGGCAGCCGCACTCCAGTCTATAATGACAAGGACAAGAAGTTCCTGGGTCGCCGCACCGCTCCTGTATATTGGAACCTGCGCAATGATTTCCGCCTGTGGAATTCATTCGATATCTCGTTCAACCTCTACAGCTACATGGGTCACCACCGTGTATCCAATTACTACCTGAACAAGGCCAATACTGCTGACTGTATGTCACGCGGTATGAACCAGTACAAGCAGAGCTACTGGTTGCCCGAGAATCCGACCAACGACTATGTCCGTCTGGATGCAGCAGGTCCTGCAGGTGCTTCGGATCCTTCCAAGGTGTACAAGGCTTCGTTTGTCCGTCTGGACAACATCTCGCTGGGTTATACCATTCCGAGCCAGTGGTCCAAGAAGATGATGGTGGACCGCATCCACGTCACTGCTTCTGTCCGCAACGTTGCCATCTTTGGCGGCGACAAGACCTGGGAGTTCGGTGATATAGAGACCGGTGGCATGGCCAACCGTATCTATAACCTCGGCTTTAATTTCACATTCTAACTCTTTACCTCGAAAACAATTATGAAACATATCAAATTCTTGAGTTGCTCGTTGGGTATGTTGGCTACGCTGACACTGTTGCCCAGCTGTAACGAAGATTATCTGGAACAGGACCCACTCTCGTTCTACGAGCCCAGTGCCACCTATAAGACGGAATCGGGCCTGCAGGCTGCCATGGCTGTATGTGATCGTCACCTACGTTACCACTATTCATCGGGCAATGCCAACAATGCCCCAATTACCTCGGACTACATATTCTCGGACATGGCTCTGTACGGCAAGACCGATGCCGGAGCCACCGACCTGCAAGACAACCTGGCAGACAAGATTCAGCCTACCTCGGGACTGCTCAACAACACCGACGGCAACCACATCATGTGGATATGGAATGAACGTTTCAATGGCATCAAGTATGCCAATACGGTGCTCTCGTACATAGACGACGTGACCGAACTGAGCGAGGAGACACGCGACTGCTACAAGGGTCGCGCCCTCTTCCATCGTGCACTCAACTACTACGACATGGTCTTCTGGTTCGGCGACCTGCCATTGGTCACCCGTATCATAGACCGTCCTAAGCAGAACTACAAGTCAACCAAGAAGGAGGCTATCCTCCAGATGCTGGTCCATGACCTGGAGTTCGCCGTCGAGCATGTTCCCACGCAGTCCAAGTGCCAGTACTATGGCGAGGTCAATCAGGAGGCATGTATGCACCTGCTCATCAAGTGCTATCTGGCTGTCGGCGAGTATGCCAAGGCCGAGAAGATGGCCGATGACCTGATTGCCAATCATGGCCTGGAGTTGATGACGGAGTCCTTCGGTACCAACAACCCTGGCGGTTGTCCCGAGACCTGGCCCATCACCCGCAACGTCATCTGGGACCTGCACCGTCCGGAGAACAAGATCGGTTCGTTCAACAAGGAGTGCATCATGGGCATACCCAATCTGTCCGAGCAGGCATTGCTCTCGTTCACCACGATGCGTATCTTCAGCCCATTCTGGAACAACGGCGGAATGAAGGACCCTGCAGGCAAGCAGGCCGGTATGCGCTATGCCCGCAAGGACACCAAGAACTACGACATCAATAGTTCGTGGGTTCAGGCCCTGGGTCGTGGTATCGCTACCATGCGACTCAGCTTCTACGCTCAGTATGGACTGTGGCGTGGTGCTGATGGCGCAATAGACCGTCAGGACCTGCGCCACAACAGCGAGGTGGGTAACTGGGTCAACATGACCGATATTACCTATAATAATCCTGATTCGCCCGAGTGGTTCGGCAAGAACTTCATGCTCTATCATCCCGAGACCGGAGCATTGCTCTGCCCTGATACCATCCGCAGCTGGTTCGACCATCCGCTCTACAAGTTCTACTACAATGATGCAGTGGCTGATGCCGATATGGGTACCAACGACTGGCAGGGTGTGCGCAAGGGCAGCAACGGCAACATGTACCTGTTCCGCTTGGCCGAGACCTATCTGCTCCGTGCCGAGGCTAAACTCTACCAGGGTCGTGCAGCCGATGCAGCAGCCGATGTCAACGAAGTGCGCAAGCGTGCCAATGCAGCAACCATGTACACTACGGTCAATATCGGTGACATCGTCAATGAGCGTGCCCGCGAGCTCTATCTCGAGGAGATGCGCAATGTGGAGCTGACCCGAGTCTCGATGTGCCTGGCCCACAGTGGCGTGCCCGACGAATGGGGCAACACCTACAGCGCCGACACCTGGGACAAGCAGAGTGGCACCGAGGCTGACGGTGGCAGCTACTGGTACCAGCGTTGTGTCAAGTACAATATCTACAACCGTGGCTATACCATCAGTTCCGGTAATGCCAAGGCGCTCAACTATAGAATTGACAAGCGTAACCTCTTCTGGCCCATTCCGAACGAAGCCATCACGGCCAACAACGGTGCACAGTTGGCTCAGAATTATGGTTACGATGGCTACGATGCCTCTATCCCTATGTTCGACAACTGGGAAGATGCCGTGGCCGATGAGAAGAAGACGGAGTAACCGCCTCTTCTCAGCTGAGCAGATCGATTGAACACACCAAAATCGGTTAGCTATTTATACATTTTCGCATGTGCTCCCACTGGGTGTGGGGGCGCATGCTTTACAAAACCAAAACTTAAAGATGAAGTACAGTAAACTTTCAGCACTTTTGGCCTCTGCTATGCTGGCTACCGCATCGGCCCAGGCTGCCGAGACGCTCGACGAGATGATAGAGCGCAGCCTCTCCGTCGCACGCAGTCAGAGCCTCATCATGGCCGAAAATCTCCAGGCACAGCCTTCGGCATTGCCGCGTACCTATCAGAATGACCGACTCGTGACGAGCGACTACCGCTGGTGGTGCTCGGGATTCTTTCCCGGCGTCCTCTGGCAGCTGTATGGCGACCGCCCGTCGTCGCAGTTGCTCGATTATGCCAAGCTCTATACGGACCGTGTGGAGCCTGCCAAGAAGATGACCGATACGCACGACCTCGGCTTCATGCTCTACTGCAGTTTCGGCCAGGGCTACCGTCTGACGGGTGAACAACGCTACCTGGACATCATTGCTGAGGGTACTGAGAGCTTGCTGACCCGCTATGATGACAAGGTGGGCGTGATCAAGTCTTGGGAACCCAACCGCCGCTGGAAGTATCCTGTCATCATCGACAACATGATGAACCTGGAGATGCTCAGTTTCATGTCGCGCCAGTCCAACAACCGCCGTTATGTGCAGGTGGCCATGCGTCACGCCAATACGACGATGCGCAACCACTTCCGTGAGGATATGAGCACCTATCACGTCGTGTCGTACGACCCAGCCACGGGTCAGCCGCACGCCAAGAATACGGCTCAGGGCGCAGCCGACAGCAGCGCCTGGGCACGTGGTCAGGCGTGGGGTCTGTATGGCTACACGATGATGTACCGCGAGACATTGAACCCCGCTTATCTCAAGCAGGCCTGCCAGATAGCCAACTTCATTGCATCGCACCCACGTCTGCCCGAAGACGGCATCCCATACTGGGACTTCGACGCACCCGATATCCCCTCAGCTCCACGCGATGCCTCGGCTGGCGCTGTGATGGCTTCGGCGCTGATTGAACTGAGCCAGCTCGACCCGTCGGCCGATGCTGCCCGTTGGCTCGCTCTGGCGGAACGTCAGTTGCGAGCACTCTCTTCGCCTGCCTATCTGGCCCGTGTGGGTGAGCAGGGTGGTTTCGTGCTTCGTCACAGCGTCGGTTCTCTGCCGGGCAAGAGCGAGGTCGATGTGCCGCTCACCTATGCCGACTATTATTTCATCGAGGCTCTGCTGCGCCTCAAGCAGCTGCGCAGCCGCCCCACCGGCAGTGATGACCGTCAGGTGTGGGTCGATGCCGCAGTCCGTATTGCTACCCCTGTGCTGCAGAATCTGGCTGATGGCACGCTCAAGAAGAATATGCCGTTCGAGTCCCTCAGTACTGACCCAGACCGTCACGAGGTGTCGCACCTGGAGGCTGTGGGCCGTACTATATGTGGCATCGCTCCATGGCTCGAGTTGGGCCCCGACGATACGCCCGAAGGTCAGTTGCGCGAACGTATGATACAGCTCACGCTGCGCGGTCTGGCCAATGCGGTCAATCCTGATTCACCTGATCATCTGCGCTTCACCAACAACCGCCATCTGCAGCCGCTGGTCGATGCCGCCTTCCTGGCCGAGGGCTTGCTCCGTGCACCGACTCAGCTGTGGGGCCGTATGGACAAGGTGACGCAGCAGCGTATGATCACCGAACTGAAGAACAGCCGTTGCATACGCCCCTACGAGTCAAACTGGTTGCTCTTCGCTTCGATTGTCGAAGCTGCCCTGCTGGAGTTCGACGGCAGTTGTGACGAGCAGCGTATGATGTATGGTGTCGAGAAGTTCCGCAATGAGTGGTACAAGGGTGACGCCTGGTATGGTGATGGCCGAGACTTCCACCTCGATTACTACAACAGTCTGGTCATCCAGCCTATGCTCACCGAGGTGCTCGTCGTGGCTGCCAAGCATGGTCTGAAAAATGCCGACTTCTGTCCGCAGCAGCAGCGTCGCCTGGGCCGCTATGCCGAGCAGTTGGAACGTATGATTTCGCCCGAGGGCTCTTATCCTGTCATCGGCCGCTCTATCACGTATCGTTTCGGCTCGTTCCACGCTATGTCGTCGGCTGCTCTGATGCACTTGCTGCCTGCTCACCTCAACCCTGCACAGGTCCGTTGCGGCCTGACTGCCGTGATACGTCGTCAGCTCAGCCAGCCTAACACGTTCGATGCCAATGGTTGGCTCCGCGTTGGCTATACGGGCGCCCAGATCAATATGTCGGAGGACTATATCAATACTGGTTCGGAGTACCTTTGCTGTGCCGCCTTCTGTGCCCTGGGTTTGCCTGTGACTGATCCGTTCTGGGCCAATCCCTATGCCCCCTGGTCGGGCCTCAGGGCGTGGAACAATGTCGAGATACCACGCGACCATTCTATCCGATAGATCGTTGCAGTGTTGCTCTGTATGGAATGAAAGATTAAGATGTTTGATAAATTGCTTTTTTAATGAAGTTAATCAAATTAACTGAATGTTAGGATGGGTTAGATTAACTGATTATGTGAGTAGCTGGGGATTTCTATCTCCAGCTATTTCTTTTTTCCCTTCTTTTACTTCCTTTCCTTTTCCTTCTTCTGTCCTTCCCGCCTCCTGTTTTTGGGGGTGTTGCCAATAAAAAAGTTAAGATGAAGTGCCGGGGGCATTGCATCACCTTAACAAAAAGAGCAAAAAAATAACAAAACTCCTATTCCCGATTGATCTGCGGTGTTTTTCCCTTTAACTTACTTTTCTAATTAACGGGATCGATTATTGCAAAATAAGGCAATGGAAATTGTCGAAAATTGTAAAATAAGGCAATGAAAATCGATAAAATTTGCAAAATAAGGCAATGAGATCAAAATATAAAGTTCCAGTTATGACATATTTTGTAAAGTTCTTGATTCTTAGTATTCGGCACGAACAAAAATAAGTTTGTCGTGGCAAAAATGCCTATTGTCGGCCCTAAATATTGACAAAAGTTTGGAAAATACGAAATATTTTTGTACTTTTGCCACCCGATAATAATATTGATTGTCAATAATTCAAGTTCCTAAAACTGGAACTCGAGAAACAACAGATAAGGATATGAAGATAACCGTAGTAAAGGTGGGCGGTGGTATAGTCGAGGATGAAAAGAGCCTCAATGCCCTGCTTGATAAGTTCGCCAAGATAGAGGGACTGAAGGTGCTGGTGCACGGCGGAGGACGCAGTGCGACCAAGGTGGCCGAGCAACTGGGTATAGCGCAGACCATGATAGGTGGCAGGCGCATCACCGATGCGGAGACCCTCAAAGTGGTGACGATGGTCTATGCCGGACTGGTCAATAAGAACATCGTGGCTCAACTGCAGGCTCGTGGAGTCAATGCGTTGGGCCTGACCGGAGCCGACATGAACGTCATAGTCTCGCACAAACGTCCCATCAAGCAGGTCAAGATGGAGGATGGCTCGGTGCAGCCGGTCGATTACGGTTTCGTGGGTGATATAGACCGTGTCAATGCTGATCTGCTCGCCGACCTGATAGCCAAGGGAGTGGTGCCCGTGATGTCGCCCATCGGCCACGATTGCCAGGGACATCTGCTCAATACCAATGCCGATACGATTGCATCGACCGTAGCAGTGGCACTGGCCAAGCACTTCGAGGTGACGCTGATGTTCTGCTTCGAGAAGCGTGGCGTGCTCCGTAATCCGGACGATGACAACAGCGTCATCCCCGAGATAGTAGCCAGCGACTTCGCCCGTCTGGTAGAGGATGGTGTGGTCAGCGGCGGAATGTTGCCCAAACTCGAAAACAGCTTCGAGGCCATTCGCCAGGGCGTCCGTGAGGTGATCATAACCCACGCCGACCAGATTGATCATCCTGACGAAGGAACGAAACTGAAAGGTTGATTGAACTTCAGGTACTGAGAATATAAAAACGAGGTAATCCCTCCACCAGTTAGCCGTCAACGGGCTTGTTGGTGGAGGGATCTTCTATATTAATCGGGATGGGTACGATGTTCGATGACCAGGAAAATGATATAGATGCAAGCGATGCCTATGACATAGGCCAGGAGGTCAATCCAGAGGAACCCTTGACCCAGCATCATGTGACCGATGAAGGTGCTGCGGAAAGAAACGAGCCACGGCCAGGTGAGCATCTGCGAGAACTCGACCAGAAAGGAGTGCGCCAGGCTGATGACGGCAACCGTGGACAGGCGGCAACGAAACAGGATGATGCGCCATAGACAGAATACCATCATGGCCCATAGGGCGTCGCCTGTCTCGGCGGGTATCCAGTTGACCTGCCTCGATAATAATCCAAGGGGAATGAGGACGGCGATGCCGATGATGGGGGACAGGATATGTTTCATGAAATCGCTGTTTGAGACTGCTCCAGCCACAAGTATAGCCAAGTATAGGCAAAAGTATAGGGGGGTAAAATTTGGAGGGATGAAAAAATGACCGTACCTTTGCACCGCTGTTGAGAGGGAAACGACATGACAACGAGTGTCGGGACTCCTGGACAGCATACGTTCTTTGACATACGAATACTCCCTCGCATGATTCTAACGGAGAATATGAAAGGGAGCTTATGATTGAAAATGCTACAACTCGGTCCAGAGACACAGAGCAAGTGCATCGGAAAGAAGCGTCCGATGGCAGATACCATCAGTCGTGCCACTCCTTGATGCGCTGCTCATCGCTCAACTTGCAGATGAGGAGGACACCGTTGTGCTCGGAGACAATGACATCGTTCAGTCCCTGTATGACAACCTGCTTGCCAGCGGGCATGCGGACCATACAGCCCTGACTCTCAATCATCTTGACCTGGTCGCCAACAACGGCATTGCCGTCGGCGTCCTGAGGCAAGAGGGTGTGAAGGGAGCCCCAGGTGCCGAGATCGCTCCAGCCAAATTCGGCTGGCATGACCGATGCAATCTGAGTCTTCTCCATCACGGCATAGTCGATGGAAATCTTGGGGAAAGTAGCATAGAGTTCATCGACCTTGGCTTGCTCCTCGGGTGTGAAGAGGGCAGGGGCTATCTGGTCCATCACGGCAGCAATCTCGGGTGCGTGTTGGCGCAACTCGTTGACAATGGTTCCGACGGTCCAGATGAACATGCCGCTGTTCCAGGTGTAGCGGCCCGTGGCAAGATACTGCTGTGCGGTGGCCAGATCTGGTTTCTCGCGGAACGAGGCAAGACGGTAGATGGGTTCGGAGCCGGTAGCTTCGGCATTGGCCTCGCCCTGCTCGATGTAGCCATAGCCAGTCTCGGGACGGGTAGGCTTCATGCCAAGGGTGAGGATACGTTCGCCCTGACGGACGAAGTCTATGCCCTGAGCCACGCAGCGCTGGAACTGAGCCGTGTCGGTGACGAGGTGGTCCGAAGCAGCTACGAAGATGGCTGCATCGGGATCCTCGCGCTGAATCTTCCAGCTGACATAGGCCAGGCAGGGTGCGGTATTGCGCATGCAGGGCTCGAGCAGGATATGCTGAGGGTCAATGCCCTGGAGCTGTTCGGCGACGAGGTCACGGAAATTCTTGGAAGTGACGACCCAGACGTGCGACATATCGATGAGCGAACCGAAACGGTCACAGGTCTGCTGTATCATAGTGCGTCCAGTGCCCATGATATCGAGAAACTGCTTGGGGCACTGCGGTGTTGACATTGGCCAAAAACGACTGCCAATGCCGCCGGCCATGATGACAAGATGATTCATATTATAAGGGTATTATAAAGTGACTATGGGACAAAGTACAAAGTGACAAAGTAACAAAGTACAAAGTAACAAAGTACAAAGTAACCAAGTACCAAGTACAAAATCTCATATTATATTAACTGCAAAGATAGGTAAAATTGGCGAAAAATGAGCGAAATACGAAAAAAATATTGATTTTTCTTGCAAGTTTACTAATAAATATGTATCTTTGCAGCGGAAATGAGTGAAGAGAGGCGCTACTTAAAGCGTTTCTCTTTACTTTTTAGAGACATTGCCCAATGATAAATAAACAGGAAATAATAGATCTGGTGGACCAGTTTCTGCTGGAAAGCGAAAGCGAGAGTTATCTGGTGGACGTCACGGTGAGCCGCGACAACAGCATCGTGGTCGAAATAGACAATGACGAGGCTGTCGATGTGGACGAGTGTGCCGCTATCAGCCGATACATAGACGAACACATGGACCGCGACAAGGAGGACTTCGAACTGGAAGTGGGCAGTGCTGGTCTGACATCGCCACTCAAGGTCCTGCGCCAGTACGCCAAATTCGAGGGTGAGGAGGTCGAAGCGCTGATGCGCGACGGCCGCAAACTGACCGGAATACTGGGTGCTGCTGACGAAGAAGGCTTCGACCTGACCTGGACCACGATGGAGAAAGTGGTCGATCCTGCTACGGGCAAACCATCCAAGAAAAAACAGTCGGTAGAGCACGAGGAACACCTGCGCCACGCCGACGTCAATATGGTAAAATATATTATTAATTTCTAAAAATACATTATCACCAACAATGGCACCACGTCAAAAAGAGGAGGTTCTCTCTATGAAGGATACCCTCCAGGAGTTCAAGGAACTGAAGAATATCGATCGATCGACGATGATTAGTGTACTTGAAGACTCCTTCCGTTCGGTCCTCGCAAAGATGTTCGAGACCGACGAGAACTTCGACATCATTATCAACCCCGACAAGGGCGACTTCGAAATCTGGAAAAACCGTAAGGTCGTAGCAGATGACGAACTCGAGAACGAAAACCTCCAGGTACGCCTGAGCGATGCTCAAAAGGCCGTGCCGGACCTCGCCGTAGGTGAGGACTTCACGGAGCAGGTACACTTTGAGGACTTCGGCCGTCGTGCCATCCTGAACCTGCGCCAGACCTTGGCAGCCAAGATCCTGGAGCTGCAGAAGGATGTGCTCTACAATAAGTACAAGGACCTGATCGGCCGCATCACCACCGCTGAAGTATATCAGATATGGAAGCGTGAGATGCTGATGGTCGATGAGGAGGGCAACGAACTGAGCCTGCCTCGCCAGGAGCAGATTCCATCGGACAACTTCCGCAAGAGCGACCAGGTTCGCGCCGTGGTGCTCCGTGTGGACAATACCAACAACAACCCAAAGATCATCCTGTCGCGTACCTCGCCAGTCTTCCTGCAGCGCCTGATGGAGCGCGAGATTCCTGAGGTGGCCGATGGCAGCATCCGCATCGTCAAGATTGTCCGTCTGCCAGGTGAGCGTGCCAAGATCGCTGTCGAGACCAGCGATGACCGCATCGATCCAGTAGGCGCCTGCGTAGGTGTGAAGGGTGGTCGTATCCACAGCATCGTGCGTGAGTTGCGCGGTGAGAACCTCGACGTCATCCCATATACATCCAACACGAACCTGTTCATCCAGCGTGCATTGGCCCCTGCATCCATCTCGCAGATCCATGTGCACGAGGAGAGCAAGACCGCCGAGGTCTTCATGCGTCCTGAGGAGGTAAGCCTCGCCATCGGTAAGAACGGCGCCAACATCAAGCTGGCATCGCTGCTGACTGGTTATCAGATTGACGTATATCGCGAGGGTGACGGTGATGATATCTTCCTCGATGACTTCGCCGATGCCATCGAACCTTGGGTCATCCAGGCCCTCAAGGGTATCGGTCTGGCTACAGCCAAGGCCGTGCTCGAAGCAGATCCTAAACTGGTGGCCGAGAAGGCCGACCTTGAAGATGAGACAGTCGATGATGTGCGCAGCATCTTGGCCAAGGAGTTCGAATAAGGCTGGAGCCAGCCTGTAATATATGTTGTTTTGTTATTTTGATTCGGCATCCACAGGGTGCCAGTTGGATAACCGAACAACAAAATAACAAAACAGCAAACAAAATTTAAGCATGAGATTAAATAAGATAGCAAAAGATTTCAACGTTGGCATACAGACGCTGGTCGAATTTCTCGAGAAGAAAACCGGCGTCACCATCGAAGGTCCGGTAGCAATGGCTAACGTGACCGACGAGCAATATGAGTTGTTGCGCAAGGAGTTCAATAAGGATAAATCCGTCAAGGAAGAGTCCGACCGTGAACGTCAGGAGCGACAGCAGACACGCGATAAGATTAAGGAGGAATCCAAGGCATCGGCTGCTCCTGCAGTCGAGAAGGCCCATACTCCTGGCGAAGAGGCCATCAGTAACATCGGACCTAAAGTGGTAGGTACGATAGACCTGGACAACATCGGCGCTCCCAAGGCTGAACCTCAGCCCGAGAAGCCAGCCCAGCCTGCCAAGGTCGAGGAGCCCAAGGAGACTGCCCCTGTAGAGGAGGCTCCTGCCAAACCTGTCGCACCCAAGGCTGAGAAGCCTGCTCCTGCTGCCCCTGCCAAGAGCGAGCCAGCTCCAGCCAAACCTGCTGCTCCAAAGGCTGAGAAGCCTGCCGCCAAGCCTGCTGCACCTGCCAAGCCAGCCGCAGCCAAGGAGGAGAGCGCAGCCAAACCAGCCGCCGAGGCTGCTGCCAAGGTGAAGAAACCTAATCAGACCGCCATGGGTGAACGTAGTCGTGACCGCATCAACGATGACCCGCTTCCAAGCGAGGCTCGCAATGGTGAGGTCTTCCGCGTGGGAACTGCTCCAGCTCCCAAGATCAATGTGATCGGTACCATTGACCTGGATTCGATCAACCAGTCAACCCGTCCAAAGAAGAAGTCTAAGGAGGAGCGCAAGAAGGAGCGCGAGCAGAAGAATGCTGCCCAGCAGTCGCATCGCGAGGAATCGCGCAACCGTCATCATGGTGCCCAGAAGGTTGACATCAATGAGGAAATCAAGAAGGGCAACGGCAGCGGTCGTGACAAGAAGAGCCACGGCGATGCCCGCCGTCAGGATCGTGACGAACTGCGTCAGCACGGTAATTCAAAGGGCAAGAAGAACCAGAAGTATGAGGTGACCGAGGAGGATATCCAGCGTTCGGTCAAGGATACGCTGGCTCGTCTGTCGGGCAAACGTGACAAGAAGGATGCCAAGTACCGCAAGGATAAGCGTAATGCTGCCGCTGAACGTGCCGCCGAGGCAGAAGAAAAGGAGGCAGCACAGAGCAAGGTGCTGAAGCTCACGGAGTTCGTGACTGCCAATGACCTCGCAACGATGATGGATGTGCCTGTGGTCAAGGTCATCTCTACCTGTATGACCCTGGGCCTGATGGTGTCAATCAACCAGCGTCTGGATGCCGAGACCATCAATCTGGTGGCCGAGGAATTTGGCTTCGAGACTCAGTATGTGAGTGAAGAGGTCGAACAGGAACTGGCCGTGGAGGAGGATACCGAGGATCAGCTCGAGACACGTCCACCAGTCATCACCGTCATGGGTCACGTCGATCACGGTAAGACTAAGTTGCTCGACTATGTGCGCAATACCAACGTCATCGCCGGTGAGGCAGGCGGTATTACCCAGCACATCGGTGCATACTCAGTTAAGTTGAGCGATGGTCGTCGTGTCACCTTCCTCGATACCCCAGGTCACGAGGCATTTACCGCCATGCGTGCCCGTGGTGCCAAGATGACCGATATCGCTATCATCATCATCGCAGCCGATGACGGCGTGATGCCACAGACCAAGGAGGCCATCAACCATGCCGCAGCAGCTGGCGTGCCTATCGTATTCGCCATCAACAAGATTGATAAGCCAACTGCCAACCCAATGAAGGTGCGCGAGCAGTTGTCGGCCATGAACTATCTGGTCGAGAGCTGGGGCGGTAAGTATCAGGATCAGGATATCTCAGCACGAGATGGTCTGAACGTTGATCTGCTGCTCGAGAAGGTATTGCTCGAAGCCGATATGCTCGAACTGAAGGCCAATCCTAACCGTGAGGCTACCGGTTCGGTCATCGAATCGACGCTCGACAAGGGCCGAGGCTTCACCGCAACCATCCTGGTGCAGAACGGTACGCTCCATGTGGGTGATGTGATGCTGTGCGGTAAGTATTATGGCCGATGCAAGGCTATCTTCAACGAACGTGGCCAGAAGGTCGAGGAGGCTGGACCTGCAACTCCAGTACAGGTATTGGGTCTGAACGGTTCACCATCGGCTGGTGATCAGTTGCGCGTACTGCCTACCGAACAGGAGGCACGCGAAATAGCCCAGAAGCGTGACCGTCTGCAGCGTGAGCAGGCTCTGCGTACGCAGAAGACCCTGACCCTCGACGAGATCGGTCGTCGTCTGAAACTCGGAGATTTCCAGGAACTCAACCTCATCGTCAAGGGCGATGTGGATGGTTCGGTCGAGGCCCTTACCGACTCGCTCATCAAACTCAGCACCGAGAATATCCAGATCAACGTCATTCACAAGGCCGTCGGTCAGATCTCGGAGAGCGATGTCGTACTGGCTGCCGCATCGAAGGCTATCATCATCGGTTTCAATGTCCGTCCTTCATCGGGTGCCCGCAAGGCTGCCGATCAGGATGGTGTCGATATCCGTACTTACTCCATCATCTATGACGCCATCGAGGAGGTCAAGGAGGCTATGGAGGGTATGCTCAAGCCTGTGGTCAAGGAGGAGATTACCGGTACCGCCGAGGTCCGTTCGGTCTTCAAGATTTCCAAGGTGGGCGCCGTGGCCGGATGTATGGTCAAGGAGGGCAAGATACATCGTACCGACAAGGCTCGCGTCATCCGCGACGGTATCGTAGTCTTCTCGGGCGAACTGGCTGGCTTGAAGCGATTTAAGGACGACGTCAAGGAAGTCGGCGTGAACTTCGAGTGCGGTTTGTCACTCGTCAATTACGACGACATCCAGGAGGGCGACCTCATCGAGACCTACACCGAGATCGAAGTTAAGGCTAAGCTGTGAATACCTTCGACCTGATTATAATCGCCTTCCTTGTGATAGGCGCATCTGTCGGACTGTACCGAGGCTTCTTCAAGGAGCTGGTCGGTACAGTCGGACTATTGGTAGCCGCCATTGTGGCCAATCTGGTCTCACCCTATGCCAAACCCTGGTTGGGTGACATCATCACCGACGAACTGGTAGCCGCCGTGCTGCTGTGGGTGGTGACTTTCCTGCTCACGCTCTTCGTCATGAACCGCGTGGCTTGGCTGCTCGGCAAGGTCTTCACGTCCCTCAGCATCGGATGGGTCAACCGCATATCGGGTGCACTGTTCGGAATGATCAAATATGCCTTGATTGCAGCTCTGTTTGTTTCGGCTTTGGAATTCGCAGCTGCTCATGTTGACGGACTTAAATTTGTTGAGTCTATGCAGCAGAGCCGTTTGATTCCATTCCTGCACCGCATCGTAGAGGTGGTAATGCCGTGGGCATCTGAACATATTCTCAGCCCTGCGCTCGATATGTTCAAGAAGTAAGGGAAATGATATAACTTTACTCATTATTCATTACTCATTACTCATTACTCCCTACCCATTACTCATTGCTCCCTACCCTTTACCCTTTACTCTTTACTCTCTACTCACTACCATGCTCTTACCCTATCTGAACGAAGGAGTGATAGAGGCAGGATGCGACGAGGCTGGGCGAGGATGCCTGGCCGGTCCTGTCTATGCAGCGGCAGTAATCTTGCCGCCCGACTTCAAGAATGAGTTGCTCAACGACTCGAAGCAACTTACTGAGAAGCAGCGCTATGAGTTGCGCCCTATCATAGAGCGCGAGGCCATAGCGTGGGCAGTTGGTGTGTGCGATAATGTGGAGATAGACCGAGCCAACATCCTCCGTTGCAGCATCGAGGCCATGCATCGGGCCATACGGGCACTGAAGGTCCGTCCGGAAGCATTGCTCATAGATGGCAACCGATTCTATCCATTTGAGGATCTGCCCCACACTACGATAGTCAAGGGTGACGGCAAGATGATGTCGATAGCAGCGGCCTCGGTATTGGCCAAGACCTATCGTGATGACTATATGAAAAAGATAGACCTGGAGTTCCCCGCCTATAATTGGGCAATAAACAAAGGCTATCCGACCAAAGACCACCGCAAGGCGATTGCCGAGGTGGGCCCCTGTAAGTACCATCGACGCTCGTTCAGGCTCTTGCCCGAGCAACCGGTACAGTATGAGATTGCGTTTTAAGTAACTTGTTTTATGAGCGAAGAAAAAAACAGCGAGGAGGTCCTCAAAGACCTTACATCGAGCGAATATAAGTATGGATTTACTACCGACATTGAGACCGAGGTTATTCCTATGGGCCTCAATGAGGAGGTGGTGCGCCTGATATCGCAGAAGAAGGGTGAACCCGAATGGATGCTGCAGTTCAGGCTCGATGCCTACCGTTGGTGGCGCGAGCAACCGCGTCCGAAATGGGGACACGTCAAGGTGGACGAGGTTGATTATGACCAGATTTCCTTCTATGCAGCACCTAAGAAAAAGACCGAAAACCAGGAGGTAGATCCTGAAATCCTCAAGACTTTCGACAAACTCGGTATTCCGTTGCACGAGCGTGATATGCTGCTCGGAAAGGTTGCTCCGACCGAGGGCGCCGGTATGGCCGTTGATGCTATTGTCGATTCGGAATCACAGACTACGACCTACCGCGATAAGTTGGCTGAACTGGGCATCATCTTCTGTTCGTTCGGCGAGGCTGTGCGCGAATATCCTGACTTGGTGCGCCAGTACCTGGGTAAGGTGGTCCCTGTGCGCGACAACTATTATTCGGCGCTCAATTCGGCTGTATTCAGCGACGGTTCGTTCGTCTATATACCCAAGGGTGTGCGTTGCCCTATGGAATTGGCATCGTACTTCCGTATCAACACCAGTGGAACGGGCCAGTTCGAGCGTACATTGATCATCGCCGATGACGATGCCTATGTGTCGTATCTGGAGGGTTGTACAGCTCCAATGCGTGACGAGAACCAGTTGCATGCCGCTGTGGTCGAGATTTATGTGCATGATCGTGCCGAGGTTAAGTATTCGACGGTGCAGAACTGGTATCCGGGCGACAAGAACGGCAAGGGCGGTGTCTATAACCTCGTTACCAAACGTGCTTTGTGTGCAGGAGATTTCTCGAAGATTTTCTGGACACAGGTCGAGACCGGTTCCGCCATTACCTGGAAGTATCCAAGCTGTGTGCTCAAGGGCGACAACAGCCAGGGCGAGTTCTACTCGGTGGCAGTGACCAACAACTATCAGGAGGCCGACACAGGTACCAAGATGATTCATATCGGCAAGAACAGCCGTTCGCGCATCATCTCCAAGGGTATTTCGGCGGGTCATAGCCAAAACTCTTACCGTGGTTTGGTCAAGGTTCTGCCGACTGCCGATGGCGTGCGTAACTTCACCCAGTGCGACTCGTTGCTGCTCAGCAAGACCTGTGGCGCACACACTTTCCCGATTATGGACATTCAGAATCCATCGGCTGTCGTTGAACATGAAGCTACTACCTCTAAGATCAATGAGGAACAGCTCTTCTACTGCCAGCAGCGTGGTATCAAGGAGGAGGATGCTGTGGGTCTCATCGTAGGTGGTTATGCCAAGGAGGTCGTATCCAAACTTCCAATGGAGTTCGCTGTCGAGGCTCAGAAACTGTTGAGCCTGAGTATTGAGAATTCGGTGGGATAACTTTCCCTGTCACTTCTCTGTCACTTCCCTGTCACTTTCTCTGTCACTTCTCTGTCACTTCTCTGTCACTTCCTTTAAATTCATTTAATATTATGTTGATCGCAATAGTAGTACTCGTTGTATTGGTGCTGATAGTTATTGGCCTGTACAACAATTTGGTGAAGCTCCGCAACAATCGTGAGAACGCCTTTTCAAATATAGATGTGCAGCTCAAGCAGCGTTACGATTTGATCCCTAATCTGGTCAGTTCGGTCAAGGGCTATGCCGCCCACGAGAAAGAACTGCTCGAGAATGTGACCAAGGCACGAGCTGCGGCTATCTCCGCTACCGACATCAACCAGAAGATTGCGGCAGACAATCAGTTGAGTGCTGCTTTGTCAGGACTGCGTGTGTCGGTCGAAGCATATCCCGACCTCAAGGCCAATCAGAATTTCCAGCAGTTGATGACTGAACTCGCCGACATCGAAAATAAGTTGGCTGCCAGCCGTCGTTTCTTCAATTCTTCTACTAAGGAATTGAACAATGCCGTCCAGACTTTCCCAGGCAATATCCTGGCAGGTATGTTCGGTTTCCATAAGGAACCGATGTTTGAAGTGTCTAACACGGAACGTGCCACTATGGACAAGGCTCCAGAGGTGAAGTTCTGACCTGCATTGAACGAAGAATGAAGTACGTAGGCATACATACGCAGCAGGCCAGCAACAATGTCAAGTCGTTCCTGCTGTTGTGCTGTTTCCCGCTGCTCGTCGTGGTGATGGTGTGGCTCTTCTGGGTCATACTCACTTACAATGAGCAGATGGGTGTGGACCTGGTTGCTGCCAATGCATTGACGATGGAGTACCTGCCAATGGTCCTCGGCGTGGTGGGCATCTGGTTCGTGATTGCCTACTTCATCAACGATATGACCATACGCAGTGCGACGCAAGCCAAGCCATTGGAACGTCGCGACAATATGCGCGTATATAATATAGTTGAGAATCTATGCATCGCCGGCGGCATGAAGATGCCCAAGGTCTATGTGGTCGAGGATCAGCAACTCAATGCTTATGCGTCGGGCATCAGTGAGAGTACCTATGCGGTGACCGTGACGCGGGGATTGCTGAACTGCCTGAATGACCGAGAATTGGCTGGTGTGATTGGTCATGAACTGACGCACATCCGCAACCGTGATACCCGACTGCTCATCGTGAGCATCGTCTTTGTCGGAATTTTCTCGATGATAGCGCAGGTAGCCTTCCGTAGTTTCCTCTATACCCCGAGGTCGCGTCGCAGTAATGATAGGGACAATGGCAGTGCCGTTGCCGTCGTAGTCGTGATGGTGCTGGCTGCAATCGCCTATTTCTTCGCAATCCTTACCCGTTTCGCCATCAGTCGCAAGCGAGAGTATATGGCCGATGCAGGAGGTGCAGAACTGTGCGGTGATCCGCTGGCGTTGGCATCGGCGTTGCGCAAGATATCGGGCAATCCAGGTCTGGATGACGTAGGCCGTTCCGATGTGGCACAACTCTTCATCTGTCGCCCGGACGAAATGAAGGAGAATCTGTTTGAATCGACTTTCAACAGCCTCTTCAGCACCCATCCGGACATCAAGAAACGTATCGCAATACTGGAGCAGTTCTGATTCTTCAGCTGTTCTGGATCATTGAACATCAATAAACGAATAGAATTGATAATTTAAGCTTATATGGCATTATTAGAGATAAAGAACCTGCACGCCAGTGTGGGTGGCAAAGAGATATTGAGAGGCATCGACCTGACCGTCAATCCTGGAGAGGTTCATGCCGTGATGGGGCCCAATGGCGCAGGAAAATCGACTCTGTCGGCTATCCTGACCGGCAATCCTCAGTATGAGGTGACCGAGGGTCAGATACTCTACAAGGGTCAAGACCTGTTGGCTATGAAGCCCGAACAGCGAGCCTGGGAGGGAATCTTCCTTTCGTTCCAGTATCCAGTTGAGATTCCTGGTGTGTCGATGGTCAACTTCATGCGTGCAGCGGTCAATGCACACCGTGAATATCGTGGCGAACCAGCCTTGACTGCAACCGAGTTCCTCAAGTTGATGCGCGAGAAGCGTGCCGTCGTACAGTTGGACAATAAACTGGCCAATCGTTCGGTCAATGAGGGCTTCTCGGGTGGCGAGAAGAAGCGCAACGAGATCTTCCAGATGGCTATGCTCGAACCTACGCTCTCGATTCTCGATGAAACCGATTCCGGACTGGACGTCGATGCCTTGCGTATCGTGAGCGATGGCGTGAACCGGTTGAAGAGTGCCGAGCGCAGTTCGATTGTCATCACACACTATCAGAAGTTGCTCGAGTATGTGCAGCCACAGTTCGTACACATCGTCTATAAGGGCCGCATCGTCAAGAACGGAGGTCCTGAACTCTCAGACCGTATCTTTGCCGAGGGTTTCGATTGGGTCAAGCAGGAGTTGGGCGAATAACAGATAGCAGATATGTCAGCAGAAAAGCAATATATAGAACTATATCGCAGTCAGCGTAATCTGATAGACGAACACGCCGCGCCGGTGCTCAATGCCTGCCGTGAGGAGGCTGCCCAGGTGCTGGAGCGTGTGGGCTTGCAGCGGCCAAAGGACTTCTCGCACGTCGATCCTGAGGTGGCGCTGTCTGCCGACTACGCGCTCAACTTGGCGCGCTATCAGGTACCTACGTCTCGCGAGGACCTCTTCACTTGTGCGGTCCCGGAACTCAGCACCCAGGTCCATTTCCTGGTTAATGAGCAGTACGTACCGCAGGCTGAGGTCAGTCATGTTTCTCCATCCGGCATCGCTACCGACGAGGGTGTCTTCTGCGGTTCACTCCGTACGTTTGCTGCCCAATATCCCGACGTAGCAGCACGCTATTATAACAAGTTGGCCAGCCAGCGTACCGATACGGGCGATGTCCGATCGGCTTCGTACGAGGCATGTTCGTTGGGAGAGAGCGCACTCAATACGATGCTCTGTCAGGATGGTTTCGTGCTCTATGTGCCACAGGGAGTACAGCTCGATAAGACGGTGCAGCTCATCAGCCTGCTCCGTTCTGTGGACGACATGATGGCGGTGCAGCGTCTGCTCATCATTCTCGAGGACGATGCCCGTGCCAATCTCTTGGTCTGCGAACATGCCAGCAAGTTGAATGAACAGGTAGTGCAGCTCGGTCTGCAGACGGTCGAGATCTTTGTGGGCCAACGTGCTACACTCGATTTCTGCAGTCTCGAGGAACATCACGAACATGTCATCCGTCTGGGCCAGATTTATGTGCGTCAGGAGGCAGCCAGCAACGTCGCCATTGGCCTGTATGCGCTGACTGTCGGACAGACTCGCAATCGTGTTCATATACAGCTCGCAGCTCCAGATGCGCAGACGCAGCTCTATGGTATGGCTACGCTCGATGCCGAGCAGCATTTGGACAATATCACCTTCATCGATCATCAGGCACCTGGATGTACGAGCAACGAACTCTTCAAGTATGTGCTCGATGACAAGGCGCGTGGTTCCTTCCTGGGCCGCATCTTGGTACGGGAGGGCAGCGACAAGACCGATGCCCACCAGACAGACCGCAACCTCTGTCTCACGCCCGAGGCGCGTATGGTGACACGTCCAGAATTGGAAATCTATGCCGATGATGTCAAGTGTTCGCACGGTGCTACTGTGGGACAGTTGGACCAGCAGGCACTCTTCTATATGCGTACACGAGGCATTCCCGAGGCCGAGGCGCGACTGCTGTTGATGTTTGCCTTCATGGGCGATGTCATTGACGGCATACGCATCGAGCCACTCCGAGATCGTCTCAAGCACTTGGTCGAAAAGCGTTTCCGTGGAGAACTGTCGCAGTGTCGCGGTTGTGCTGTGAGTGCTGCCCGATGATCATCGACTGTGAATCAATAATAAGTGCAGAGCCGGTCAGACCGTGCGTCGGCCGGCTGCTGTACACCGTTACCCGATAATGCCATTTTAATCAGAACCTTAAATAAATCTCTTTCTCATATGAAGCTTACCGGATTATTATCATTCATTCTTTCAGCAATCACCCTGACGGCTTGTAGCGGCAGGGTAGAGGTTTTATTGCCCAATGACCCAGGCAAGCGCACCGCCTATGCGGCCCAGCGTCTGGAGGCTGCCATTGCTCAGGCCGATGTGCCGAGTGGAGAGTGGCAGATAGAACTTATCGAGGGCAATCAGCAGCCCAAGGAGGGTTTCACTATTTCGCGCGATGGTCAGAAGATTACCATCACGGGCAATGACGGCACGGGTGTGATTTACGGCGTGCAGGAGTTCATTGACCAGGCGCTCAGCGAGGAGGGCGACCAGCGTTATTGGACGATGACGAGTCCTTTCACCGATGCCCCCGAGATGGTATTGCGTGGTTCGTGCATCGGCCAGCAGAAACCCTATCTGCTCGAGGGCCGACAGGTCTATGAGTATCCGCTCACTCCAGAACTGTTTCCTTGGTTCTATGACAAGGAGCAGTGGATTGAGTATCTCGATATGTTGGTGGCCAATCGCATGAATTCCGTCTATCTCTGGAACGGACATCCTTTTGCATCATTGGTCAAACTTGAAGACTATCCATTTGCTGTCGAGGTCGATTCGGCTACGTTTGCCAAGAACGAAGAGATCTATGCCTTCCTCACCGAGGAGGCCGACAAGCGTGGCATCTTCGTCATCCAGATGTTCTACAATATCATTGTGTCCAAGCCATTTGCCGAGCACTATGGTATCAAGACTCAGGACCGTAACCGTCCGATCACACCGCTCATCAGCGACTATACCCGCAAGTCCATTGCAGCCTTTGTCGATAAGTATCCGAACGTGGGCCTGCTGGTCTGCTTGGGTGAGGCAATGGCTACCTACGAGGACGACGTAAAGTGGATGTGCGAGACCATCATCCCTGGTATGCGCGATGGACTCAATGCCTTGGCTGCCCGCGATCCTAAGTATGTAGGTTACGAACCGCCACTCTTGCTTCGCGCTCACGATACCGACTGCAAGATGGTGATGGATGCAGCATTGCCGCTCTATCACAATCTCTATACGATGCACAAGTACAACGGAGAGAGTCTTACCACCTATCAGCCACGTGGCCCTTGGTCAGAGATTCACCGCGGTCTGTCCAGCCTGGGCAGTACCCACATTGAGAATGTGCATATCTTGGCCAATCTGGAGCCATGGCGTTGGTCGTCACCACTCTTCGTGCGTCGCACCATGGGTGCTATGCATAGCGTACATGGCGCCAATGCCTTGCACCTCTATCCACAGGCATCCTATTGGGATTATCCTTATACAGCCGATAAGTTGGCCGATGGCAGTCGTCTCAAGCAGATAGACCGTGACTGGATGTGGTATCAGGCATGGGGCCGTTATGCTTGGCATCAGGACCGCGACAGTGTGGCCGAAGATCAGTATTGGGACCGACAGTTGGCCCATCATTATGGTACCAGCCTCGACAATGCAGCCCTCATCCGTCGTGCTTACGACGAGAGTGGCGAGATTGCACCAAAGTTGTTGCGCCGATTCGGTATCACCGAGGGCAACCGTCAGACGCTCCTGTTGGGAATGCTCTGCGCCGAGTTGGTCAACCCCTATAAATATACCGTCTATCCAGGATTCTACGAGAGTTGTGGCCCCGAGGGAGAGAAACTCATCGAATGGGCAGAGCGCGAGTGGAAGCACGAGCCGCACGTAGGCGAGTTGCCGCTCGATATCGTTGCCCAGTGCGTAGAGCACGGCAAGCAGGCGGTCGCAGCCATTGATGCTGTTGATGCCAGCGACATCGACAGTAAGCAGCGTGCCGAGTTCCTTCGTCTGCGCAATGATATGCATTGCTATCTGGCTTTTGCCCAATCGTTCTACTACAAGGTCCATGCCTGCCGCAAGGTGCTTGACTACCAGTGGAGCAAGGATCTGAAGTATCTCGACGAGGTCCCAGCCCTGTTGGAGCAGTCTATCAACTATTGGCGTGAGTTGGTCGGTTTGACCAATGACACCTATCTCTATGCCAATTCTATGCAGACGGCACAGCGCCGTATCCCTGTCGGTGGCGATGATGGCAAGAACAAGCACTGGTCGGAGATGCTGCCATACTACGAGAACGAACTGGTTTGTTTCCAGAACAATCTCGCTACGCTCCATGCTCAGGCTGAGGGCAAGGTAACGGTGGAGAAGGAGGCTATCCAGCCACTGCGTCCTGCCAAGGTCAAACTCATCGGCCAATATGTGCGCGGCAAACTCACTGAGGGTGCTGCCTTGATTACCGACAAGCCGCAGAACGGACTGGAGGCTATCGCCGACGAGTTGCGTGACCTGGAGCCTATCCTGTACGACAATGCACAGCAGCGCAAGCAGACCTGCATCATCGAGTTCGAGACGGAGCAGCCCGTGCAGCTCTTGCTCGGTTATTACCGCGATGATCAGCGCAAGTTCGCCCAGGCACCCAAGCTCGAGACCGATGCTTCGGCCAATGAGTATGGTCAGGCCGAACCGGTACTGGAGGCAGCCGTGCACCTCAAGGGCATGCCTTTGGTCAATGTGCACTCTTACCATTTCCCAGCTGGTCACCACAGTCTCACTTTGCCCAATGGTTTGACACTGGTGCTTGGCTTCACGTCCGATACCATCAAGCCTCGTAACGTCGGTCTGGCAGGCAATGCCGACACGATGGAGTGGTTGTTCAATTGATATGAGGTTTACAGGTTATAAGGTGAGTTACAATAGTTTATACAATAGCCATTGTAGCTACACCTTATAACCAAATTACCTTACTACCATCGAACATTACCACCGTAGCGACTCTATACCCATATCCGTTAAATTTAATTTCACATGAAAATACCGCGATTACTGATTGCAGCGTTGTTGGCGCTGCCTACGACTGCGCCATTGGCGAGGGCCAATAGTCTGGTACTCAATCTGGCCGATGGCACGCAGGTCTATTATCTCGTATCGGCCGATGAGCATCCGCGTCTCATCATGAAGGCCGACGGTTCGTTGGTGCTCAATGGCGAGCATTACGATGTGCTCCAGGTCGAGTCCTTCCGATATACGACGACAGACTACAGTGGTGCTGAGGGTACCCGTCAGGGAGCGTCGGACTTGATTCAGATCAGTGCCGATGCATTGTCCCGTACCGAACGGGTCACCATCTACGATGCTTCGGGCAGCGTAGTGTGGCAGGGCAGGGGCGATGCGGCTTTGCAGACACTTACATCGGGCGTATATATGGTACGCCAGGGCAGTCTTACCTACAAAATCCAGATACGATGAAATCCTTCCATTCACTACGTCATACCCTTCCGTTGCTCCTTGCCCTGGTGGGCAGTGGGGCGCTATGTCCGTCGGCCCGTGCCCAGCAGGCTGCGCATCCCGATACCTTGTGGCTACGCTATGATAACCGATTCACGCCCAATCGCTTCTGGTCCGTGGCGGACTACGATACCATCGTCTTCTCCACCTCCTATGCCAAGGCATTGAGCCATGACTCCAGCGTCACGCCGCGTTACATCATCTATCCAACCAAAAGTGCCCCTGGACAGTTCATGTTGACCAATCCGGGCCGATATCTGTACCAACCTTCCAGCATGACGGGCGACTTCACCAATTCGTCCAATCAGTGGTGCTTCGAACGTTCGAAGGAGAGCGAGCACTTCGTCGTCTTCTGGGAGAAGGGCGTTTCGTTCGATGCCGATTACATCTTGGCAGCCGCCGAACGAGCCTGGGACGTGTATGTGGGACAATTGGGCTTCGTCGTACCCGGTCAGAGCAAGGGAACCGACAACTACAAGATTGTGATGCGCATGTACAACAGCAGTGACTGGATTGCATCGGGCAGCGGCGAGGACAAGGCAGTCGGTCTGCTCAATCTCTCCCCGTCGGCCTACCAGGCGCGTGGCGGACATACCGTGGCGCACGAGGTGGGACATACCTTCCAGTACCTGACCGATGTTGATAATGGCGCCAATGGCACCCATGGTTTCGGTTGGGGATTTGCAGCCGATGGTTCGGGCGACAACTCCTTCTGGGAGGATTGTGCCAACTGGCAGGGGTACAAAGTCTATCCCGAGCGGCAGTTCTCCGATGGAGAATATTTCGAAGCCTACATGCGTACGTGCCATCTCAATATGTTGCACGAAGATATCCGTTACAACAACTGTTTCTACCAGGACTACCTCTGCCAGGTGTATGGCCAGGACTTCATCGGCCGATTGTGGCGCGAGAGCCAGTTCCCCGAGGATCCCGTCGATGCCATCCGCCGTATGCAGGGACTGAGCCAGGACGATTTCTCGGCACTGATGTACGATTGTTATGCACACATGTGTACCTGGGATGTCGATGCCGTGCGCGATTATGCCCGACTTCGCATCGGAGCACACCCCAACCGACTGGAGGAGGTCACCGTGAATGGCGAGTCGTGGTATCAGCCCAGCGCCGACTATTGCCCGCAGAACTATGGCTACAACATCACCGAACTCAAGTTGCCTGCAGCAGGCACCGACGTGCAGATCCGTTTCGAGGGACTGACCGACGAGGCTGGCTACAAGACCGTCTATGCCGATCGTGCCGGTTGGCGTTGGGGTGTAGTGGCCTATATGACCGATGGTTCGACCCAGTACGGCGCGATGCAGACTACCCGTTCCGGCAGCTATACCTACACCGTCCCCGAGGGCGCCTCGCGTCTCTGGTTGGTTGTGATGGGTGCGCCGACGCAGTGGTGGCATCACGAGTGGAGCCGTTATGCCTCGGCCCCTGCCACCAACGATGAGCAGTGGCCCTATCGCGTGCAGATGACCGGTACAGGCCCCAAGGGCGTGTTCCACACCTATACGTCGGACGATTTTCCCGACGACTACCAGCGTTGCGACACGACGCTCACGGTCGATGCCTATCTTGCCTACAGCTCCAGCAGCTACAGCAGCGTGATGGTGCAGTACGACAAGGATGCCATCTGTCAGGCATTGGGCATCACCTCCGAGCAGCTTGCGTCGGTCCGTGCGGCCAAGAGTGCCAACCCCCGATTCGGTGCCAGCACCACTTCGGGCATCATCACCTATGGTACCACCACGACGACCAGTTCCAGCACCTGTCTCGGTTATTGGTACACGACCTATGGAGCAGTGACCGGTTACGACAGTTCGGCAGCCATCTTCGCCGAGATGTTCCCGGCTTCGTTCCAGTGTAAGGTGGGACAATATCCGGGACGACTCACGGCGGGCCAGACCTATACCCTGCGTCAGGCAGTTCTGTACGATGCACCCGATGGCAAGACCTATCGCGCCACGGTCATAGTGAAACTGCATCTGTGAGGATGCCTGCAGCGGTTTCCGTAGTTTTTTTCAATGCGCTCCCTTGTCATATCCACCTTTGGACCAATGATGGGGGAGCGTTCCGTATGTCAAAGAACGTATGCTGTCGGGATCGTGCCGATATCGATATTCCGGGTCGGTTTCTACTTGACAGCGGTGCAAAGGTACGGCCATTTTTCCGCCCTTCCAAATTTTACCCCCCTATACTTTTGCCTATACTTGGCTATACTTGCGGCTGGAGTTGCGTCACGCTCATATTTCGGGTTTGCCCGATGGCGCAGTCTATTATACCGACATGGCAATTTCTGGCAATCAGAAAGCACATCCATGGTGCACAAAGTGATTATAAAACGTTGAAATTATTGCAAAAAAATGCTTAGTTGTGCCATTTTATGCAAAAAAATGAATGAAAATCAAAAAAAAAGATAATAAAAATGCTGACTCTCGAAAAAACTTGTTATCTTTGTACGGATTTTTAGTTAGAAGACCTGCATGACTATCGACAATGGAGATACCCGTTTGGCCGATCAAATAGAGAGGTTGCGTGGTTTGGTGAAACTGACTATGACTCGGTGCCAGAAAGCCGAGGACACAGTGCAGAGCCTCAGACAACAGCTCGAGGAACAGCAAACTCGTATCGAGACGCTCGAAACAGCCAACAAGGAACTGACTGACAAATATCAAGGCCTGCGCGCCGGTACAGCTATGGGAGCTACGACCGACGAGATTCAGAATCTCCGCGACAGGTATCTCGCCATCATACGCGAGATAGATTTGTGCTTAACAAGGCTCAATGGATAAAGTGAACATCAACATACAAGTTGGCGAAATGAAGCACCCGCTCGTCGTAGATCCTGACGATGAGCCTGTTTACAGGGAAGCCGCTCGTCTCATCAATGAGCGACTGACTGCATACCAGAAAAAATATAGAGTTTCCAACCTCTCTTCCTATCACATGCTTTCTTTCGCTCTTCTGGATATAGCCGCTCAATACGTTCGACTGCACCGTGAAACCGATATAGAGTCGGTACAAAACTCAGTGAAGGCGATTGCTGACGATTTAGAGTCGTTCAATTTGGATCGCTGATACGATACACTTCGTCTTATTTACCATAAATACTCCTTATTAACTGCACAATCTCTATCTGCGTCTGTGGCATAGGCTATGGACTCACTCAACATATATTCTTTATAATTATCTATGGATATTGCAATTATTCTGGCAGCAGTTATCGGCCTCGTCATTGGCGGTGCCCTGGCAGCTTGCATATGGACTTTTGTCCTGAAAAAAACCTATAAAAGTGCGTTGGCCGAAGCCGAAAAGGAGGGCGACGTGCTCAAGGAAAAGAAAATCCTCGAGGCCAAGGAGAAGATCTCTCGCATGCAGAGTGACCTGGACCGTCAGGCTAATCAGCGCAATCAGAAGATGCAGCAGAACGAACAGCGCATCCGACAGATGCAGCAGCAGGCGCAGCAGACTCAGCATGACCTCGACAGTAAGATCGCCGAGAACGACCGCACGCGCGAGCAGTTGCAGCGTCAGATCGAAATCACCGAGCAGAAGGGCCATGAGGCCGATGCCCGCATAGCCGAGGGCCGCAAGATGCTCGAACAGATAGCAGGCCTCAGCGCCGACGAGGCCAAGACCAAGCTCGTGGATAGCCTCAAGGACGAGGCTCGTACCGAGGCAGCCAGCTACATCAACGAGATTATGGACGATGCCCGCATGACCGCCAACAAGGAGGCCAAGGCCATCGTCATCAAGACCATCCAGCGCGTGGCATCCGAGACTGCCGTCGAGAATGCCGTCACCGTGTTCCATATCGATTCGGACGAGGTCAAGGGCCGCATCATCGGTCGCGAGGGCCGCAACATCCGAGCCCTCGAGGCAGCTACCGGCGTGGAGATCATCGTCGATGACACACCCGAGGCTATCGTACTCTCATGCTATGACCCAGTCCGTCGTGAGGTGGCTCGTCTCGCCCTGCATCAGTTGGTGCTCGATGGCCGTATCCACCCAGCACGTATCGAGGAGGTTGTAGCCAAGGTGCGCAAGCAGTTGGAGGAGGAGATCATCGAGACCGGCAAGCGTACCGCCATCGATATGGGCGTACACGGCTTGCATCCTGAGTTGATCCGCATGATAGGCAAGATGAAGTATCGTTCCAGCTACGGTCAGAACCTGCTCCAGCATGCCCGTGAGACCGCCAATCTGTGCGCCATCATGGCAGCCGAGTTGGGCCTCAATGTCAAGAAAGCCCGCCGTGCCGGTCTGCTCCACGATATCGGCAAGGTACCGGACGACGAACCAGAATTGCCACACGCAGCACTGGGCGCCAAGATTGCCGAGGAGTATCACGAGAAACCCGATATCGTCAATGCCATCGCCGCACACCACGAGGAGTGCGAGATGACCAGCGACATTGCTCCTATCGTACAGATATGCGATGCCATCTCGGGTGCCCGTCCTGGTGCACGCCGCGAGATAGTCGAGGCATACATCAAGCGTCTCAACGACCTGGAGAACCTCGCTCAGTCATATCCAGGCGTACAGAAGACCTATGCCATCCAGGCAGGCCGAGAACTGCGCGTCATCGTCGGTGCGGACAAGATTTCCGATGCCGATGCAGAGCAGCTCTCTACCGATATTGCTACCAAGATTCAGAAGGAGATGACCTATCCGGGTCAGGTCAAGATTACTGTGATCCGCGAAACACGTGCCGTAAGCTATGCGAAGTAACAAACCCCTGATGGTGACCGACTGGCTGGACGATGCTCCCGAGCTGACCAGCCAGTGCCCATACATCGAGGTCCAGTTCAAGAACACCCGCAAGGGCTACTACCTGAACAAGGACAACCTCGAACTGCACCCCGGCGACTGGGTCGCCGTGGAGGGTAATCCCGGCCACGACATCGGCGAGGTCACGCTCACGGGTTATCTGGTACACCTGCAGATGAAGAAGTCAGGTTACCACTTCGATGACCCCGAGGCCACCAAGAAAGTCTTTCGCCTGGTGCGTGAGTCGGATATGGTGCGTTATCACGAAGCCAAGGCGCGCGAGCACGAGACCATGATACGCAGTCGCCAGATAGCTCAGGACCTCGGTCTGGAGATGAAGATAGGCGACGTCGAGTATCAGGGCGATGGACAGAAGGCCATCTTCTACTACATCGCCGATGGCCGAGTCGATTTCCGCCAGTTGATCAAGGTACTGGCCGAGGCCTTCAAGGTGCGCATCGAGATGAAGCAGATCGGAGCCCGACAGGAGGCTGGCCGTATAGGCGGCATCGGTCCCTGTGGCCGTGAACTGTGTTGTGCCAAGTGGCTCACCAAGTTCCAGAGTGTCGGCACGGCGGCAGCCCGGTTCCAGGACCTGTCGCTCAATCCGCAGAAGCTCGCCGGTCAGTGTGCCAAGCTCAAGTGTTGCATGAACTTCGAGGTAGATTGCTACATGGAGTGCTCCAAGCGTCTGCCTTCCAAGGATGTCGTGCTGCAGACCCTGGACAGCGATTACTATTACTTCAAGGCCGATATCCTGGCACAGACCATCCAGTACAGTACCTCGAAGGATGGGCCTTTCAACCTCGTTACCATTTCGGTACGGCGTGCCATGGAGGTGATAGAGATGAACAAGCATGGTCAGAAGCCCGAGAAACTCTCGCTCGAGAAGGGCGAAGTGGAGGCCGAGATACCGCAGTTTACCGATGGAGTAGGTGATGAGGCGCTCAACCGCTTCGATCGCCGTCGCAAGAAACGTGGAGCCGGCAATGCCCCGAAGGCCAAGAAGGGCAATGCCCCCGCCAACAATGCAAATCCCGCCAACAATGCCAAACCTGCCAACCAATCCAAGCCTGCGGGCGACAATCGTCCTGCCGGCAAGGGTCGCCCTCAGGGCGGTAAGCCGCGCAAGGACCCGAATCGTAAGGGCCCTAATGGTGGCAACAACAACGCTCCTGCTCCTGGCGTGCAGTGAGGGTAGGATGTACGATACTTCGGTCGATGTCGATGCTGATGCATGGACACCGACCGATACCCTTTGTTACCCGATGCGTGTGGAGTCGGTACCCTCACCACGTTATCCGTTGCGGCGTGATTATCCCTGCCGACTGTCGCTGGCGGTCCGTTCGGAGTGTGTCTATCCTATGGCGGACTTGATCGTGCATGTGCGGCTGCAGGACCATACCTACAGGGTGGCGTTGCCGTTGGGCGACGAGGAGGGCCGTCCCACGGGCAGTTGGTCATCGACCCAGGTAAAGGAGTTCGACGTCACGCAGTGCGACTTTGTTTTCCCCGATACCGGCTCGTACGTCATGCAGATATGGCCGGACCGTGAGGTGCAGCACATCCTTTCTGTGACCGCCACGTTGCATTGATCCTTGCCCTTTTCCGTTTATTTATTCGACAATCAATAACTCAACTTTCGCAAGCTTCAGTTGAGAGTAGGGAAAGGCTAAAAAAAGTAGTAAAAGGGGAGAGAAAGGGACGATACAAACTTCCTCTGAAACTCCCGCCGATAATAGCAAACGTCCCTTTTACTACCTTTTCACTCC
>JAILKE010000018.1 GCA_024694125.1 Bacteroidales bacterium | reverse complement strand
AAGTCGTAGACAGCAGATTTACAGTCTGCCCCATTTGGCCACTCTGGAATACTCCCAAGCCTTGCGCTCCAAGATGGGCTTGAACCAACGACCCCATGATTAACAGTCATGTGCTCTAACCAACTGAGCTATTGGAGCTCGAATCTTGCTTTAGACAGTCGTGCTGTTCTTTAGCGGGTGCAAAGATAGGGCTTTTCCTCCACCCTTCCAAATTTATTTCTCAAAAAATCACTTCCGCACTTGTTTTAACCGCTCCAAACCGCCATTTTTGCTATCCACGCATTACATCCACGCTCATTTCCATGCCCTATTTCCCTGTTTTCCGCTTCGCACAATAACGAAAGAAACTTCGTACGAAAACGATAACAAACTTCGTACGATAACGATAACGAAAACGAAAAATCCGTTCCTATCTTGTTCTACCTGTTCAATCTGCATTACTCTACAACTGCGAGTAAATAGTTCGTTCCAAATTCGTTTAATTCTTTTAATGAACACGGACAAAATGAATATGTTAGTATTAATTCGTTCAATTCGGTGTTCCTTAAAAATCCGTTCCCATCTTGTTCAATCGGTTAAATCTGCGTTCCTCTTCACCTGCGAGTAAATAGTTCGTTCCAAATTCGTTTAATTCTTTTAATGAACACGGACAAAATGAATATGTTAGTATTAATTCGTTCAATTCGGTGTTCCTTAAAAACCCGTTCCTATCTTGTTCTATCTGTTCGATCTGCGTTCCTTTATTTTGTTCCGTCTGCTTTCTATCCAATAAGCTGGGCCAACACGAGCGAAGCGAGAATTTACAAGAAGTGCATTGCTCGAAGTTTCTCTCATAGTGCGATTGGTGTGCGATTGGAATGCGATTGGTGCGCGATTGGTCATCCCTACCGAATCGTACAATAACCGCACTTCGATCGCGATCCCATCCCCTGCCGTGGGCTATATGATAAATACGGCATTCTACCGGCAACAAAAGCACCACACATATAATAATATACGCGAGAAGAAAGAGACGGAACAGCTCAAATATGAATATTTTTTGAAAAAAATCAAGCTATTATGGGGATTGATATAAAAAAATCACTATATTTGCAACGTCGGAACGCTCCGAAGAACTTTTCACAAAAAAGAAACAGTCATACATGCTCGAAGACGACCTTATAATATCACATGTAAAGACAGACGACACCAAAGGCCATGAAATACAGACAACCCAAGTCCATGCCGAAGGTGTTGCACATCTATGCAGCCAATTTGCCGAACCGTTTGGAATGAATACTGTTGCCTACCTCATGGGGTTGCTACACGACAAAGGCAAAGAACAGCCTCAATGGCAAAGGTACATCCGCTACGAAACAGGACTAAGCCAAGAGAAAGCAGAAAAAGTTCCGCATGCCTATGTAGGTGCATGTATGGCAAAGCAATTATTTCCTCAGATTGCTCCATTGATCGGGCAGCCTATTGCAGGACATCATAGAGGTCTATACGACTATTGTGACTACGAAGGGATTATCAAACAAGCGATACCTGATGACATAACACCCATCAAGGACCAACATGGAATAACACTCACAGGAGCGCATTATAAGCAGCATGACCTACACCATGTCATCAGGATGATGTTTTCCTGTCTGGTCGATGCAGACAGTTTGGATACGGAGGGGTTTGTGAATCCAGAACAAGCCAAGCTTAGAGGCAATCGAACGACGATGGCCCAATTATTGGACTTGTTGCAGAAACACCTACACGATCTACAAGCCAATGCGCCACAGACCGAGGTCAATGCTATCCGGAGTTATGTCCAACAACGCTGCATAGAAGAGAGTCATAATCGGCCCGGGTTCTACAGTCTCACAGTACCGACAGGTGGTGGGAAGACGCTCTCCTCTGTACTATGGGCATTACATCATGCCGTAAGCAATGGGCAGACTCGCATCATTATTGCTATACCATACACAAGCATTATAGTCCAGACAGCGGCGACATTGAAGGCTATCTTTGGAACGGACAACGTACTGGAACATCATTCCAACATCAATCCAGATGGGATAGAAGACCCCATTTTGAGTGAGCGATTACAACTGGCTGCCGAGAATTGGGACTATCCCATTATAGTCACGACCAATGTTCAGTTGTTCGAATCCCTGTTCAGCAACAAGAGATCCGACTGTCGCAAACTGCACAATATCGTGAACAGCATCATCATCCTGGACGAAGTTCAAACCTTACCGCTGGAGTTTTACATGCCTATCGTCAATACTCTTGACACACTACAACGAATATTCCATGTATCGACATTGTTCACTACAGCAAGCCAACCCATATTGAGCGGCAGGATTGAGGGGACAAATTCATTTGCAAGTTTCGACGCACTATCATCGGTCCATGAAATAATTCCGCAAGAAGCAAAACTGCACGACCGACTTCGCCGAGTTGAACTGCAATTTATCAAGGATGCAAACACCTACGATGAAATAGCGAAAAAGCTGGCTTGTCACAATAGGGTCTTATGTATAGTCAATACCCGTAGAGATGCCAAAGAACTATATGACCGACTACCACAAGAGGGCATATGCCTGCATCTGTCTCGAATGATGTGCCCAGCCCACATATCGGCAACAATACACCGAACCAAAGAATTGTTGAAAAGCGACGTGGCATCGCCTATACGAGTCATTGCTACCCAGCTGATAGAGGCAGGAGTAGATATAGATTTTCCTGTCGTATATAGACAAGAGGCTGGACTGGACTCAATACTACAGGCAGCAGGCAGATGCAATCGCGAGGGCAAATTGGGGGTAAGCCCCACCTATGTATTCAGCCTGAACGGAGAGCATACCCTACCTCGTGGCTTCTTACAGCAGACCAACAATGCAAGACTAAGCATTGGGCAACAACCTGACTGGTTTGCTCCCGATGCCATGAAGAAATACTTCAAACAGTTACATAGCAGAATAGACAATTTTGACAAACACAAGATAAAAGAGCTCTTGTACAAACCTAAATGCGAGTTTGAAAAGGCTGCTGAAGAATTTCATTTGATAGATGACAATACTGACTCCGTCATTATCAACTGGGGCGACAGCATGTCTTTGGTAGAAGAGCTTAGGGACAACTATCCTACCTATTCGCTGATGAAGCAATTAGCTCAGTACAGCGTAAATATTCGCCATACTGATTTTGACAAATTGAGAGAAGCAGGAGCCATCGAGGTCCTGTACGAAAGCATCTACATAGTCTCGAATTCCAAGTTTTACAAATCCGACACAGGACTTACTTCCGAAAACCAGTGGTTGGAAGAAACTTTCATCATATAAAAATCATAGACAATTATACAACATACAAAATATGGAATATTTCGACAAGGAATTTTGTTTAGAGGTGTGGGGGCCCATAGCATGCTTCACACGTCCAGAATTAAAAGTAGAACGAGTCAGCTACGACGTTATCACACCCTCAGCGGCCCGTGCTATCTTTGAATCTATTTTCTGGAAACCCGCCATACATTGGCAGGTAACCAAGATAGAGGTTCTCAATGAAATACGATGGACATCCATTCGCCGCAATGAAGTCGGTGCCGTAGCGAGCAAAACACCAATATACATAGAGGAAAAGCGACAGCAGAAGAACACACTGATGCTACGCGATGTCCGCTATCGCATACATGCACTATTACAATTCATTCCAAAAGCGAAGAGAAAAACCGAAGACCTTGACCTATTTGCAGACATAGAGCACAATGACGAGAACCCTGGCAAGTACAACGCTATGTTCGAGCGCCGTGCAGGAAATGGGCAGTGCTTCAATCAACCCTACCTGGGCACGAGAGAATGTGCAGCATCATTCAGACTGGTCAAACCCGAAAAAGAAGCATTGGAAGCTCCCATCCAGGAGAGTCGCGACCTCGGCATAATGTTATATGATATGGATTTCGAAGCCAACCTAAAGAATCCACCTGCCATGTTCTACAGAGCTCAAATGGAGAATGGCATTATTATTGTTCCACCTAAAGACAGCGAGGAGATACTAAGATGATACTTAAAGCTCTATACGACTACTATCAAAGGAGTCAAGACCAGCTTCCACTCTTCGGAATGGAACTGAAGGAGATTGCATTTCTGATTGTCATCGACAGAGAGGGCAATTTCGTCCGGTTCGAAGACAGAAGAATCGACAAGAAACAAGCCCAGCAGTTCCTTGTCAAGAAACATATTGGCAGGACCAGCGCCCTTGCGGCCAATTATTTGTATGACAACAGTGGCTATGTTTTTGGATATTCCGACAAGGGAAATGCGCAACCGCAATTTGAGACATTCAAAACCAAGATAGAGGAAATATATGGCGCGCACCCTAATAACGAAGATATAAAAGCGGTACATCAATTCTATCAGAATGACATAGCATCATTACATGCAAGGATGCAAGAAGATCCGCTTTGGGACGACATAACTAAAAACCTAAACAAAAAGTTTTCAACGTTTTCGTTTCTCATCGAGGGGGATACGACCATAGTTGCATCTAAAAAAGATTTGATAACAGACAATATGGAAGAGTCTTCAGGCTCCGATATTTGTTTAATATCTGGCAAACACGGAACCTCGGTAGAGACCACTACTGCCACTATGATAGCAGGAAGTCAGGCCACCGCCAAACTGGTTTCTTTCCAAGTTAGTTCAGGGTATGATTCATATGGCAAATCTAAAGGTTTCAATGCTCCCATCAGTGCCGAATCAGAATTTGCATATACCACAGCACTCAATCATCTACTTGAATCCAAATCTCGCAACAAATTCTTAATTGGCACAAGGACATTCGTATTCTGGGCTTCAAAAAAAGACGATGCTGGACAAGCAGCCGAAAGCAGTCTCTTCAGCATGTTTTCGTTTCAAGAAAATGAAAGCAACCCGAATTCCAATATTGAGTCCGTACGTAAGGTCTTTGAGTCTATCTACAAAGGACAGATACGAACCGCTGTCGAAGACAAATTCTTTATATTAGGTTTAGCTCCCAATTCAGCCCGCATCGCCGTAGTCTATTGGGCAGAGATTCCTCTTAAAGAATTCGCAGGCACTATATGCCGACACTTCGATGACATGACAATAATAGACACTCGAAAAGAACCAAAGCCATACATGTCTCTACGCAACTTATTGAGCGCTGTTACTTTAGGTGGAAAATCATCCGAAGCTACGCCCAATCTGCCCGATGCTTTGGTTAAAAGCATATTCCAAGGACTGCCTTACCCTCAGACATTATTTGCTTCATGCATTCGCCGCATAAGAGCAGAATCCGGAGACAAAGACAGGAACCCAATTTCCATTTCCCGAGCCGCCATACTCAAAGCGTATCTCAATAGATTAAACAATAACCACAAAAAGATACAACCTATGTTAGATTACAACAACGAAAATCAAGGCTACCTATGCGGACGCCTATTTGCTGTACTTGAAAAGATTCAAGAAGAAGCAAACAATCAGCACACTATCCGCGAACGCTACATGAATTCAGCCAGCACAACCCCAGCTGCAGTCTTTTCTACCATCCTTAATCTCTCCAACCACCACTCAGAGAAACTTAATTCTGAAGGTAGAAAAATCTTTTTTGAGAAGCTCAAGCAGGAAATCATGAGCAAGATCGATGCAGACGGATTCCGGCCACAACTGGACTTGCAGGATCAAGGCAGATTCTTCATCGGCTACTACCATCAGCGCCAGTCCTTTTTCGACAAGAAGGAAGAGAACAATAACGAACAATAATAATCACTAAATATCATATCATTATGTCTGAAATTAAGAACAGAATCGACTTCGTTTACATCTTTGATGTACAGGACGGCAACCCCAATGGAGATCCCGATGCAGGCAACCTGCCACGTGTAGATGCCGAAACTGGCATGGGTCTGGTCACCGACGTTTGTCTGAAGCGCAAGGTACGAAATTATGTACAGACTGCCAAGAATTGCGCAGAAGGCTATGACATTTTTATCAAGGAAAAAGCCATCCTCAATACAATGATAGACGCTGCCTACGAAACAGAGGCTGTCAAGAAAGCCGACGAAAAGAAAAAGGTTGAAGAGGCAAGAACAGTGATGTGTAGCCAGTACTATGACATCCGCACTTTTGGTGCTGTCATGTCAACTGGCAAGAATGCGGGCCAAGTCCGTGGACCTATACAACTGACTTTCGCACGATCAGTAGATCCAATCGTTGCGATGGAACATTCTATCACACGTATGGCTGTTGCTACCGAGAAAGAGGCGGAAAAGCAAAGCGGAGACAACAGAACGATGGGACGCAAGGCCACCATTCCCTATGGACTATATATCTGCCATGGATTCATCTCGGCCAATCTGGCCCAGCAGACAGGTTTCACGGAGGAGGATCTCTCTCTATTCTGGGATGCACTGAAGAATATGTTTGACATAGACCGCTCTGCCGCCCGCGGATTGATGAGTGCACAGCGATTAATCGTTTTCAATCACAGCACAGCCTTGGGCAACGCGCCAGCCAACAAACTTTTCGATTTGGTCAAGATTGAAAAGACTTGTGATGGAGTGCCTCGTTCATTCAGAGACTATCGTGTAACTGTCGATGAACAGAACAAACCAGAGGGTGTGACTATCCAACAGATGATTTAATGATGCAACAGCTCTATACAGACGATGAAATGCTTATGCTGTCGGGGATACAACACTTTGTGTTTTGTCCTCGACAGTGGGCATTGATTCACATGGAGCAACAGTGGGCAGATAACAGGCTGACAGCTGAAGGCACTGCTATGCATGACCATGTAGATGATCCATTCTACCGACAGAAATGCGGAGACTATATCTGTCTGCGTTCCGTTCAGTTGGCTTCTTATCGGTTAGGGCTATATGGACTCTCTGACGTAGTTGAACTACATCCAGCCAAATCTGCTACTGATTATATAGAGCATCCCTCCTACCCTGGGCATTGGACTCCATTCCCTGTCGAATACAAACACGGCAAACCCAAGCCAGACGAAAGGGACAAAGTCCAACTAATGGCCCAAGCCATCTGTCTGGAGGAGCAATACAACATCACAATAGGTGCAGGTGCCCTATTCTATGGCGAAACCAAACACAGAGAAACCATTGTTTTTGACTCCACATTGAGAGAACAGACCTACAGTGCAGCCCAAGGAATGCACGATATTTACAAATCAACAATGCTACCCAAAGCAAACAATCAAAAACATTGTAATAATTGTTCGCTTGTTGATATCTGTATGCCATCCTTATCTCAGAAAAAGAGTGTCAAAGAATATTTGAAAGATAATTTATATGCGGAAACTACTTAACACACTCTACATAACGACTCCCGAGTCATACATATACAAGGACGGAGACAACGTCGTAATCAGCCTGAACCAACAGGAGATATTCCGCATTCCAATCATCAACATCGAGGGCATTGTAACATTTGGGTACATGGGAGCAAGCCCTGGCCTAATGAAACTTTGTGCCGACCATGGCGTAGCACTTACATTCCTATCACCTCATGGCCATTTTATCGGCAGGTTTCAAGGTAGTGTACAGGGAAATGTATTATTACGCAAACGACAGTACCAAGTATCCGAAGACGATTCGTATTGTTTGAACATAAGTCGTGTTTTCATTGCAGGGAAAGTCCAGAACTACAGAAATATCCTAATGCGTTTCTTGCGAGACTATGGACCAGACAAAGATGTTGAGGCTGCAACTATCAGGCACGAAGTACTCAAAAAGAACATACTCGAAGCATCCAATATGGACGAACTGAGAGGCATGGAGGGAGATGCCGCTAATGTATATTTTGGGGTACTGAATCACTTGATGATTACTCAAAAAAATCCATTCGTATTCTCCGGAAGAAACAGACATCCACCCCGGGATCCTGTCAATGCTCTCCTTTCATTTGTATATACACTATTGGCTCATGAATGTACAGCCGCATTAGAATCAGTAGGGTTAGACCCTTATGTCGGATTAATGCACACGCTCCGACCAGGCAGGACATCTTTGGCTCTTGATTTGATGGAAGAGTTACGTGCATATTTAGGAGACAGGCTGGTACTCTCCTTGATAAACAGAAAACAGATTTCTTCTACTGATTTCCTATCACAAGGCACTGATGGAGTAGTCATGACTGATGACGCACGAAAGACCGTGCTAACTACATGGCAAAACCGCAAAAAGGAACTTTTCACTCATCCATATCTCAATGAGAAGATTCCTATTGGTCTTTTACCTTATGTACAGGCCAAACTCCTGTCAAAATACATCCGCCAGGACCTGGATGATTATCCTGTCTTTTTAATCAAGTAACGCTTATGATGGTATTAATTACCTATGATGTAAACATAACTTCAGACAATGGCAGCCGAAGATTGCGTCTGGTAGCTAAAGCTTGTATGAATCATGGACGCAGGGTTCAGAACTCTGTTTTTGAGTGCGTATTAGACAACGCCCAATTCATATCTCTCCGTAAACGTCTGCAAGACATTATTGATGTCAATACCGATAGCATACGGTTTTATTTCTTAGGGAATAATTGGCAGAACAAAGTGGAACAAATTGGCAATTCAGAAATAGTGGATGTCGAAAATGATACATTTATTATTTAACAATAATACTAATTGACTTTTTAATCCTTTTGATAGGCTATATTTTCTACTTCCGCGATATTATAGTACTGCACAATTTCCCAAAGATTCGCAATCGCTGATTATTAACCAGTTATCATTAAAACACTCCATATTAAACATCTATTTTTCATACTTTCGCGATTTTAGCATACTTGACAATTGATATTCAAAACAATACGAATATAGAGTCGCTCCCCACTTAGGGGGGCGTGGATTGAAACAACAAGCAGCCTGAGGGTGAGGGAAACGTGGAAGTCGCTCCCCACTTAGGGGGGCGTGGATTGAAACAAGAAATCTTTGGAGCGCAAGGTCATAATCGTATGAGGTCGCTCCCCACTTAGGGGGGCGTGGATTGAAACTGGAGCTCAAGTCACTGGCACTCTTGCCAGTGGTCGCTCCCCACTTAGGGGGGCGTGGATTGAAACTTGCCATAGCACGCAATGCTGCCTTGGCCTTGGGTCGCTCCCCACTTAGGGGGGCGTGGATTGAAACACCGCCGCCCGCGACAAGTACCAGGCAGACGCCGTCGCTCCCCACTTAGGGGGGCGTGGATTGAAACTTGCGCCGGGATGAGGGTTGCAATAGCCTGGATGTCGCTCCCCACTTAGGGGGGCGTGGATTGAAACCATTCAGATCTTGTAGAAATGTCTTGGTACCACGTCGCTCCCCACTTAGGGGGGCGTGGATTGAAACGCCGTGTGTCTTAGTAGCCTCGAGCCACTCCTGTCGCTCCCCACTTAGGGGGGCGTGGATTGAAACAAAAGCCAATCCTGTTGCTACCACTCGTTACGGCGTCGCTCCCCACTTAGGGGGGCGTGGATTGAAACGGTCAAATGCCCAGAGTATTGGCTGAAAGAGGAAGAGTCGCTCCCCACTTAGGGGGGCGTGGATTGAAACCTACTCTCCAGTTCTTGAATACTGTGAACAGTTGTCGCTCCCCACTTAGGGGGGCGTGGATTGAAACTCATCCCAGGGGAGGGCATAGGGGTAGTCTTTGTCGCTCCCCACTTAGGGGGGCGTGGATTGAAACATATCTCTCCTGAACAACTTGCTATATATAATGTCGCTCCCCACTTAGGGGGGCGTGGATTGAAACATCTTGGTAAAGTTGATTGCGATATAAAGGTAAGTCGCTCCCCACTTAGGGGGGCGTGGATTGAAACCCTGACCTTGGCCTTACCCTTGCCCTCGAAGAGTCGCTCCCCACTTAGGGGGGCGTGGATTGAAACCTTGTACCAAATTTAATCTAACACCAAACTAAATGTCGCTCCCCACATAGGGGGGGCATGGATTGAAACAACCTATTTTTCAAGCAAAACGCAAAAGCTCAATGTAGCAAAAAGTACATATCGAAGTAATCATTCACGCACAAACCCTCCACTGTAGCCCGGAGGAACTTTTTTCGTCTTCGTTATCGTCTTCGTACGAAGTTCTTTTCGTGCGAAGTACTTAAAAAAGAGTTGTCGAAGATGAAACCATCCTCGACAACCAATCAACTAAAACTACTATAGAAAAACCTTATACTGATTTGAATTTTGCCATAAGAAGAGAGCATTGCCTGCACTCGGTGCACTGGAGCTGTGCCAGGCAGGGCAATCAGAGCAATTTCTCGATGAAAGGAGCAATCTTGTCTGGCGTGACAGTAGGATCGAAGCGCTCGACTACGTTGCCTTCGCGATCGACGAGGAACTTGGCGAAGTTCCACTTGATGTCGCCACGATTGCCACTCTTGCCATTGATCTTGGAGGTGAACCAGAGCATGCAGTTCATCAGGATGTTGCCCGAACCACGGCCAGAGGGCTTCTGCTCCTTGAGGTACTTGAAGAGCGGAGAGGCATTGTCACCATTGACATCGACCTTCTTGAAACGAGGGAAGGTGGTATCGTACTTGGCATTGCAGAACTGGGTGATGCCCTCGTCATCCTGCTTGGCCTGCTCCATGAACTGATTGCAGGGGAAGTCGAGCACAACGAAACCCTGATCCTTATACTTGCGGTACATCGTCTCGAGTGCCTCATACTGTGGGGTCAGACCACAGGCAGTAGCTGTATTGACTATGAGCAACACCTTGCCCTTGTAATCGCTGAGCGAAACCTCTACATCCTGCTTATTCTCGCGCTTCCATACCTTGATGTCATGTACATTCATAATGATTCTACTGGTTTAACGGGTCGCGGAGCCTATCTCCCTTCAGAGCCAAATCTCTCCCCCACCCGGGTTTATATTCTTGTTTGACAATGCAAAGGTAAGCATTATATTTTATATCGCACACGATTTACTATCTTTTCTTCTTATTAGTGAGCAATAATAGGGAGAAACCGTGCAAATTGGAAAATAGAATTAGCAATTTTCTATCGCTCACGATACGAATGATATTTCAAATTAAAAAGTAAAAAGTAAAAATGAATAATGTTCCCTTCCGGTTGTGATATTCAACCCATTGACCCTATTCAACCCATTCTCCCCATTCAGCCCATTGACCCCATTCTCCCCCACTCAGCCCATTGACCCCATTCTCCCCCACTCCATAAAAAACAATGCACCCACAGCGGAGAGCCGTGGGTGCAATATATTGTAGAAAGTGAATGATCAGAATTCGCTGGTGAAATGGAACTTGATGTGCGGGAAGTCCTGCTGCGCCATCTGGAGGACATAGCCGGACTCGGCGAGGAAGACGTCGCGACCGTCCTTGTCAAGCGCCATGAACTGAACCTTGCGGCGCTTGAAGTCCTGCAACTCGGCTTCATCGGTGGTCTCCATCCAGCATGCCTTGTAGAGACGGATAGGCTCCCAACGGCACTTGGCATTGTACTCGTGCTCGAGTCGGAACTGGATGACCTCGAACTGCAGTTGGCCCACAGTACCGATGACCTTGCGGCCATTGAACTGATTGGTGAAGACCTGTGCCACACCCTCGTCCATCAGTTGGTCGATGCCCTTGGCAAGCTGTTTCGCCTTCATCGGGTCAGCATTCTCGACATACTTGAAGAGCTCCGGCGAGAAGGATGGGATGCCACGGAAATGGAGCGCCTCGCCACTGGTGATGGTATCGCCAATCTTGAAGGTGCCGCCGCTATCGGGCAATCCGACGATGTCGCCTGGCCAGCACTCATCGACTATCTCCTTCTTAGCCGCCATGAAACAGGTAGGCGCCGAGAAGCGCATCTTCTGGTCGAGACGCACGTGCTTGTAGTAGGTGCCGCGCTCGAACTTGCCCGAACAGATCTTGACGAAAGCGATGCAGGAACGGTGATTGGGGTCCATGTTGGCGTGAATCTTGAAGACAAAGCCCGTGAAGCCCTCCTCCTCGGGGCGTACCACACGCTCCACTGTCGTGGTGGGACGTGGTGAAGGAGCAATCTTGCAGAAGCAGTCGAGCAACTCACGGATACCGAAGTTGTTCAACGCCGAACCGAAGAAGACTGGTGCCAACTGACCATCCAGGTACGCCTGCTGGTCGAAGTCGGGATAGACGCCCGAAAGGAGTTCGACATCCTCGCGCAACTGGTCGGCATCCTGCTGACCTACGCGGGCATCAAGTTCGGGATCCTCCAGTCCATTGATAGCGACGCTCTCGGAGATAGTCTGCTTGCTGGGCGTATAGAGGTTAAGACTGTGCTCGTACAGGTTATAGACGCCCTTGAAACGCTCGCCGATATTGATAGGCCAAGTCATAGGACGGCAGGTAACCTTGAGCTCCTTCTCGAGTTCATCAAGCAGGTCGAAGGGGTTCTTGCCCTCACGGTCCATCTTGTTGACAAAGACAATGACCGGAGTATTGCGCATACGGCAAACCTCCATCAGCTTGTAGGTCTGACTCTCGACACCCTTGGCACAGTCAATCACGATGATGACCGAATCGACGGCTGTGAGGGTACGGAAGGTATCCTCCTGGAAGTCCTGGTGTCCTGGGGTATCGAGGATATTGATCTTGTAGTCCTGACCATCGAGCTGATAGTCGAAGGACAATACCGAAGTAGCAACAGAGATGCCACGCTGACGCTCAATCTCCATGAAGTCGGAGGCGGCAGTCTTCTTGATCTTGTTGCTCTTGACTGCACCTGCCACATGAATGGCTCCACCGAAGAGGAGCAGTTTCTCGGTGAGTGAGGTCTTACCGGCATCTGGATGGGCTATGACGGCGAAAGTTCTGCGTTTGTTGATTTCGTCTGTTAGCTGAGACATGAATATATTTACTATTTAACTATTTACAATTTACTATTTAGAAGAATCAATTTTCACTCCTCCTCGTCTTCTCCGGGGAACTTGAGTTCGCCCGATTTCCACTGCTTGTACTTCTCGCTGAGCAGACCCAGGAACTTGCTGATCTGCTGCACAGCAACGGTAGTCTCCTGGTTGACCTCCTTCTTCTGCAAACGGAGCAGCAGCACGCCATAGAGCGCAGTGAAACAGGTCTCGATCTCGCCTACCTGCTTGTCGCCCTCCTTGCTACGCAGCTCGACGATATAGGGGAGCGTATTGTAGAAAGCAGCCGAATAGATGGAATCCTGCTCAGAACGGAGCAACATCAGATGCAGGTCATTGATGTCCAACAGCGTGTTGGTGTTGATCTGCAGATGTCCGGACTTACGCTTGCCCTCGGCCAGCAACATACTGTTCAGGTCGAAATACCACTGACGGATGGCGGCTACCTTCTCGTCGTCCATTCCTTCTACCCCACGGAACCGGTCCGCCAATGGGGCAATGCGATCTTCGTCACAACCTAAACCACGCAGCAAGTCCTCTATCTGCCACATGTACAGGAGGTACTCGGCTATATTATCGTGTTTCTTTTGTAGTGCAATGAGCATTTCTTTAACGTTTATTGTTTAACGTTTAATGGGTTATGGTGGGCTTTTTCGTTTTCGTTATCGTTTTCGTACGAAGTTCTTCGTTTTCGTTTTCGTCTTCGTACGAAGTCTTCGTTAATCGAAAAAGCCGCTTTCGGTCTCCTGAACCTGTGGTGCTACAGTGCCGGCGCAAGGGTTGTAGTCCTCGGGATAAGCGAACTGCTCCTCCTGATTGTAGGGCAAATGAGGATCGTCATAAACCTGCTTGATGAAGTTGGCGAAGATAGGCAATGCCATCGAGGCACCCTGTCCATACTTCATCAGGTCGAAGCTGATGCTGCGCTCCTCGCCACCGACCCATGTGCCTGCCACCAAGCTTGGGGTGAAGGCCATGAACCAACCATCGGAGTTGTCATTGGTCGTACCAGTCTTGCCGCCCATAGGAGCATCGATCTTGTAACGATAACGGATGCGGACACCTGTACCCTGGTCAATGACGTCGCGCAAGATAGGCAACATCTTCAGATAGGCATCGTAGGAGAAGACCTCCTTGCGACGCGGAGTGAAACGGGCTACCTCGAGACCATTGTTGTCACAGATGCTCTCGACATAGAGCGGAGTGACTCGCTGACCATGACCTGGGAAAGCACTGTAGGCTGTGACCATCTCCTCGACCGAGACATCGCACACACCCAGGCAGAGCGAGAGAACAGGCTCCAGATGATTGCGCAATCCCATGGAATGGAGCAGACGGACGAAAGCCTCGGGCGACAGCTTGGACATGACACGAGCCGAAATCCAGTTGTTGGAGTTCATCAATCCCCACTGCAGGGTGACCATCTCGCCAATGCACTCCTTGCCGCCATCACGCGGTGTCCAGGGACGACCGTTGGCATCGTACAGGATAGGCTGCGAGTTGAGCTCCTGGTCACAGGGGGTGCGGCCCTCCTCCATCGCCATGGTGTAGAGCAATGGCTTGATGGTCGAACCGACCTGACGTCGGCCAGCAGTAACCATATCGTACTGGAAAGCCGTGAAGTCCGGACCACCGACATAGGCCTTGACATAACCGCAGGTGTCCATACACATGAAGCCTGCACGCAGGAACTGCTTGATCCAACGAATGGAATCGAGCGGGGTCATCACAGTATCAATGTCGCCCTGCCATGAGAAGATCTTCATATCGACTGGAGTGTGGAAGGCCTCCTCAATCTGCTCGCGGGTATAACCGCCCGAGAGCATCGTGTTGTAACGGGCACTCTGGCGCATGGCGCGGCGCAATGCCTTATCCACCTCCTCCTTGGACATCTTCTTGCTGTAGGGAGCATTGGGCTGACCCTGTTTCTCCTTGTTAAACTCGGGCTGCAGGTAGTCACGCAACTGCTCGACCATGGCATCCTCGGCATAGCGCTGCATGCGGCTGTTGATCGAGGTATAGATACGCAGACCGTCCGTGGTGAGGTTGTAGGTACTGCCGTCGTACTTGTGATTCTTGTTGCACCAACCATAGAGCGGATCCTCCTCCCATGCCACGCTATCCTCGAGGAACTGCTGCTCCTGCCATGAGGCATAACGTGAACGGTCGGGCTTGCGGGCACGCATCACACGGCGCAGATACTCGCGCAGATAGGGAGCCAGACCTGCCTTGTGGTCGGCAGAATTGGCCAACTTGTAGTTGCCGTTGATGTCGCGTTTGGGCAAGAGTGGCAATGCCTTGAGCGAGTCATAGGCTTGAGCATCGATGAAACCGGCCTTCTCCATCTGCTTCAGTACCACGGAGCGACGCTGGAACGTCTTCTCGGTACGGCGCACAGGATTGTAGAGTGCGGGGTTCTGCAACATACCGATCAACATGGCAGCCTCCTGGATATCGAGCTCCTTGGGCAACTTGTCGAAATAGATGTGCGAAGCAGAACGGATGCCCACTGCATTGTAACAGAAGTCGAACTTGTTGAGATACATGTTGAGTATCTCCTCCTTGGTATAGAGAGTCTCGAGCTTGACTGCAATGACCCACTCCACAGGCTTCTGCATCATACGCGCCCAGATACTCTGGTGGGGATCCTCGGTGTAGAGCTGCTTGGCCAACTGCTGCGTGATGGTCGAACCACCACCTGCAGACTTCTGACGAAGCAGGACCGTCTTGAAGATGGCGCGGTAGATGGCAGGTACGTCGATGCCTGAATGCTCCTCGAATCGTTCATCCTCGGTAGCTACCAGTGCCTGTATCAGATAGGGAGAAAGGGAATTGTAATCGGCATAGACGCGATTCTCCTTCGCCTGACTGAAACGACCCAATTCGACCGAATCGGACGAATAAACGATAGTAGCGAACTTGCTCTTTGGGTTCTCCAGTTCCTCGATGGGCGGCATGTAACCAATGCTGCCATTGGAAATGCCAGAGAAAATCAGATACACTGCCCCGCATCCCAGCAGGAACAGTATCCAAAGGATAAGAATGAACTTTTTCATAGGCCAGTCTTCCCCCTTCCTCGCCTGGCATCGGCCAAAACGAAGGAAAGGGGGATGATTATTAAAGGTTATGGGGTTAACGGCTAATGTTTAAGGGTTAAAGTTTAACGATTAATGTTTAACGGTTAACCTGTTAGTATATTTCGATATGGTCCGAAGACGGTACAGACTGCCGATCAACGCAGAGCGCTGACGCACTCCTTGACGCGACGCATAGCCTCGGTGATCTTGTCCTCCGATGTAGCGTAGCTGAAACGGATGCAGTCCGGTGCACCGAAAGCATCGCCCGAAACACCAGCAACATGACCCTCCTCGAGGATGTACATAGCCAGGTCATTGGCATTGGCAATCTGCTTGCCCGATGGAGTCTGCTTGCCGAAGAGGCTCTTGACCTCGGGGAAGACGTAGAAGGCACCCTGAGGCTTGTTGGTCAAACTGAAACCAGGAATCTGCTGTACGAGACCGAAGATGAGGTCACGACGACGCTCGAAAGCCTGACGCATTACCTCGACGCACTCCTGCGAACCGACATAGGCAGCCTCGGCAGCCTTCTGTGCGATGCTGGAGCAACCGCTGGTATATTGACCCTGCAACTTGGTCACAGCCTTGGCAATCCACAGTGGAGCGGCACAGAAACCGATACGCCAACCGGTCATGGCGTAAGCCTTGGAAACACCATTGATGATGACGACGCGATCCTTCAGTTCAGCAAACGATGCAATGCTGGTGAGCTGACCGCAGTAAGAAATGTGCTCGTAGATCTCGTCGGCAATGACGATGATGCGTGGATGCTTGGCCAATACCTGTGCCAGAGCAGCCAGTTCCTCCTTGCTGTAGATGGCGCCGGTAGGGTTGGATGGCGAGCAGAGCAGCAATACCTTGGTGCGCTCGGTGATGAGGCTCTCCAACTGTGCAGGAGTAATCTTGAAGTCCTGATCCTGACCACACAGGAATGGAACATTGGTACCCTCGGCCAACTTGACCATCTCAAAGTATGATACCCAAGCCGGAGTAGGAATGATCACCTCGTCACCACGCTCCACGATAGAGAGGATGACGTTGCAGATCTCCTGCTTGGCACCATTACCAACTACAATCTGCGATGGAGCGAAATCGACTCCGTTCTCGCGCTTCAGTTTCTCGCTGATGGCCTGGCGCAACGACATATAGCCGGGCACTGGAGTATAGAACGAGAAGTTGTTATCTACTGCCTGTTTGGCAGCCTCCTTGATGTGGTCCGGCGTATTGAAGTCGGGTTCTCCCACACTGAGGTTGATGATGTCAAGACCCTGGGCCTTGAGTTCCTGACTCTTCTGCGACATAGCCAGCGTAGCTGATGGAGATAGAGCCAAAAGGCGAGCTGATAATTGTTCCATTGGTTGTTACCTTAAATAAATAAAAAAGAAATGGTTATAAAAGAATTTGTTTTTTTGTCGTGTATAGTTGGTCGGCCAGACTACGACTCTGGTTCACTACCGTCCTGGGTAGTTTTTTCTCTGTGCGAAACGAGGTAGCGCAGGCGAAGCAACGTATCTCGTCCGATGATGCCGCGATTCTTGAGGAAGGTGGATGCGCGGCGCACCACCCGGACAAAGCCAATCTTGTAGGCATCCCAATCGAAGAGGGTCGAGTCATTGATGGCGCGCCAGGTGAGGAAGATGCCTACCGGCGCCAGCACCATGCTCGAGAACCAGACTCCCTGCCATGAGGGCCACTTGTAGGTCTTGGCCTGGTCCACACCATAATTGTCAATGACGAAATAGATGATGAAGAAGATCACACTCACGATGACTGGTATGCCCAATCCGCCCTTGCGGATGATGGCGCCCAAAGGCGCACCGATCAGGAAGAAGATGATGCAGGCGAAGGAGAGCACGAACTTCTTGTGTATCTCAATCTCGTGCAGCGAACGGTTCTTGTACTCAATGGCCTGCATCTCCTTGCGGACATCGAACGAACGGACCACCGCCTTGCTGCGGTTCTGCGCCTCGGTCATCACCTGTACCATCTGATGCGGCTGCAATGAGGCATAGATGGAGTCAAGGCTGACAGGCTTGCGCTCGCCACTGGCTACCTGCGCGAAGAAGGTGCTGTCATTGCGCTTCACCTCGTCCACACTCTTGAAGTAGGTGCGCTGCAACTGGGCACCATACACGCAGTTGATGCTGTCAATGCGCATGTCGAGACTATCGACCGATGCCACCAGTTCGTTCAGTTTCTTGCCGTTATAACGATTGGAGAAATTGGACTCGTCCGCCATCTCGAGTTTGGAGTTGAACGGGATGTACACCTCCTTCTCGACGAAACTCTCGCGGCGATACTGACGATGCTTGTCCTTACTGCGGCGCTGTTTCTTCTCCTTGAAGGTACCGAGCTGCTCGCCGTTCCACAACGACAACTTCATGTGCATTCCGTCCTGTGCGCCCTGCAGACGAGCGGAATCAGCCACAGTGACCGTGGCATCCTCGACATTGGAGCCCGAGAAGAAGTAGATAGTCACATCGTACAGGATACCCGTCTTGACATTCTTGTCCTGCACGTAGATATTGTAGGTATCACCGCCGGTATCAATCTTGTAAAAAACGCCCTTGGGTATCTCCATCTCGGGTGACTTGTGCCGGATGGAGACCATCAGCTGGCTCAACTTGACGTTGGACCACGGGAGCAAGTCGTTCTGGAAGAAGAATGCACCCAGTGCCAGCAGGGAGATGAAGATCAGCAACGGGCGCATGATGCGCAACAACGATATGCCTGACGCCTTCATGGACAGCAGCTCGAGCTTATCGCCCATGTTGCCGAACGTCATCAGCGATGCCAGCAGAATGGAGAGCGGCAACGCCAAGGGGAACATGGACAACGAAGCGTAACCGAACAACTCTGCCAGCACGCCGAAACTCAGTCCCTTGCCCACCAGGTCATCTACATAACGCCACAGGAACTGCATCATAAAGATGAAGACGCAGATGGCCAACGTCATGAAGAACAGAGGCAGGAAGCTCTGCAGCATGTATGTATATATGCGCTTAATGCGGAACATCTACTAACGGGACAATGAGTGAATCGATGATTATCTACAGGGGTGCAGCAAGGGGACTATACCCGCACACACCCGAAGCAATAAATATAGGTCTATACAGCAGGGCCGACCACAGGAGGATGCTGTCCAATGGCCGACCTTACGATTATCATTCAACGAGAAGCAGGTCTGCACCCTCGAGCACGTTGTCGCCCTTCTGTACATAGACAGCCTTGACGACACCGTCCTTGCCACAATTGATATTGTTCTCCATCTTCATGGCCTCCAGTACCAATGCGACATCACCAGCCTTGACACTCTGTCCGACGGTGACATTGACCGAAAGCACCGTGCCAGGCAGTGGAGACTTGGTAGCACCAGCAGCACCACCGGCAGCCGGACGGGCGGCAGGAGCAGCAGCAGGCGCTGCAGCGGCAGCAGCCGGACGGGCCACTACGGGTTTGGGCTTCTCGGCCTTAGGAGCCTCGGCGAGTTGGACAGCATAAGCCTTGCCATTGACCTCGACCTGGACATCGGTACCGTTTACGTCCTTGACGGCAACCTCATAGTCGTTGCCGTTAATTTTCATCTTATATGAATTCATCTTTATCTCGTTTAGAACTTTCTAATTGGCGATTTCTTCAGGTTCTGACCGGCACCTGTCCAGGCAGAGGCGGCTGGCTGCAACGTGAGCACGTCGCTCTCAGCATCGTGCATACCATCAGCATGCAGGAAGAGAGCCACACCGATGGCAGCTGCCAGCTCATCGTCATTGACCTCGGCACCAGTAGCCTGGTCCTTGACCGTCATCTTCGAACTGCGCTGACTGCGTTTCTCGGTGATAGCCTCGAACTGCTTCTGTCGATGGAAAAGCTTCTTGATACGTACCAGGCAGAAAGCGACACCATTATAGACATACTTGAAGCAGAGGAAGAGCACCAGCAGAGCCACGAAGACGACACCCATCGAGATGATGGCCATCATCCAACCGTAGGGATCGTGAGCCTTGAAATTGTCCGCATTGCTGGCCGATACAGTAGAAACTGCACCGACCATCAATGTCATAGCTATGATAAATTTCTTCATTCGACTAACTGCAATAATGCCTCGGTTACAGAGGCAGGTTATCATGCTTCTTGGCAGGGTTTTCGAGACGCTTGTTGCGCAACTTCTCCAATGCACGGATCACGCGGAAACGTGTGTTGCGTGGCTCAATGACATCGTCGATATAGCCCTTGTGAGCAGCATCGTACGGGTTGCAGAAGAGATCTTCGTACTCCTTCTTCTTCTCAGCAATGACAGCAGCCTTGGCCTCGGGGGTCTCGGCAGCCTTGAGTTCCTTGCCATAGAGCACCTCAACGGCACCGCCTGAACCCATCACGGCTATCTCGGCCGATGGCCATGCGTAGTTGACATCGCCGCGCAACTGCTTGCAGCTCATCACGATGTGGCTACCGCCATAGCTCTTGCGCAATGTGACAGTGACCTTAGGCACAGTGCTCTCGCCATAGGCATAGAGCAACTTGGCGCCGTGATCGATCACACCATTGTACTCCTGACCGGTACCTGGCAGGAAGCCTGGAACATCGACCAAAGTGACCAACGGGATATTGAAGGCATCGCAGAAGCGGACGAAGCGGGCAGCCTTGCGCGAAGCATTGCTGTCAAGGCAGCCAGCCATCACCTTAGGCTGGTTGGCTACCACGCCGACTGCCTGACCGTTCATGCGGGCAAAGCCCACGATGATGTTCTTGGCCCAATTGGCATGTACCTCGAAGAGTTCGCCGTTATCGACGATGGCTGCAATAGCCTGATACATATCGTATGGCTGATTGGCACTCTCGGGGATGAGCTCGTTGAGGCTATCCTCCTTGCGGTCGATAGGATCGGTGCACTCGATGCGAGGAGCCTCCTCCATATTGTTCTGAGGCAGGTAGCTGAGCAACTGACGAATCATTGCGATAGCCTCCTCCTCGTTCTCGGCAGCGAAGTGAGCCACGCCCGACTTGCTGCTGTGGACCATGGCGCCACCCAGGGACTCCTGATCAACGACCTCGCCCAGTACCTCCTTGACGACCTTAGGGCCGGTAAGGAACATGTACGATGTATTCTTGACCATCATGACGAAGTCCGTCAATGCAGGGCTGTAAACCGAACCACCGGCACATGGACCCATGATGCAGCTGATCTGTGGAATGACACCACTGGCGAGGATGTTACGTTCGAAGATCTCGCCGAAGCCAGCCATCGAAGCGATACCCTCCTGGATACGAGCGCCACCCGAATCATTGAGACCGATGACCGGGGCACCTACCTTCATAGCCATATCCATGATCTTGCAGATCTTCTCGGCCATGGTAACGCTGAGCGAACCACCCGAAACGGTGAAGTCCTGCGCGAAGAGGAATACCAGACGACCACCGATGGTGGCAGAACCTGTCACGACACCGTCGCCGAAAGGATGATTCTTGTCGGTACCGAAGTTGGTACAACGATGAATCAGGAACATATCATACTCCTCGAATGAACCTGGATCGACGAGCATCTCGATACGCTCACGGGCAGTCATCTTGCCCTTGTCGTGCTGCGCGTCGATACGCTTCTGTCCGCCGCCCAGACGTGCTGTCTCGCGGTTCTTGATGAGTTCCTGTATTTTTTGAAGCTGAATAGACATTATATATTATTTAAAAGTATTTAAGGGGAAAGAAAGGAGTTATAAAAGAGTAGTAAAAAGGTTATAAAAGGGAAGTAAAAAGGTTATAAAAGGGGAGTAACAAGGGACAATACCATTAGCTGACGAAGCAAACTACTTTACTCATTACCCATTACTCTTTACTCATTACCCTTTACTCATTACCCTTTACTCATTACTCTTTACACTCTACTCTCTCAAAATTACTCCTCGTCCTCCTTGATGTTGTGATATACGTTGGTTACGTCGTCGTCCTCATCGAACTTATCGAGCAACTTGTCGAGGGTCTCGCGCTGCTCAGCAGTAACCTCCTTGGTGTCGTTAGGAATACGGGTGAACTCTGCACTTACGATTTCGAAGCCATTCTCCTCGAAGTACTGCTGCATCTGGGCGTAGCAGTCAGGCTCGCCATAAACGGTGATGGTGTTCTCCTCGTCGTCCTTGTAGAGTTCATCGACGCCGAAGTCAATGAGTTCGAGCTCCAGCTCCTCCATATCAACGCCATCCTTAGCCTTGACAGTGAAGACTGCCTTGCGGGTGAAGAGGAAGCTCAAGCTACCAGTCGTGCCGAGGTTACCGCCGAACTTGGTAAAGTATGAACGTACGTTGGCGACTGTACGGGTATTGTTGTCGGTAGCAGTCTCTACGACAATGGCAATACCGAATGGGCCATAACCCTCGAAGGTTACCTCCTTGTAATCGCTGGTATCCTTGTCAGTGGCTTTCTTGATGGCGCGGTCGATAGTATCCTTTGGCATTCCGGCAGATTTGGCCGAAGCGATCAGCACACGGAGACGGCTGTTGTTGTCTGGATCTGGACCACTCTCCTTGGCACACATAGTGATTTCCTTGCTGAACTTCGAGAATGCTTTACTGTTCTTACTGTTACGCGCCATGATACGCGCCTTACGATATTCAAATGCTCTTCCCATAATATATTTGCAATATAAAAAAATTAAATATTAAAATCTAAATAATGAATTGGAGCCTCCTCATTCATTTACATCCGAACAGACGAAACAAAGCGGAGACACTTTGCGCATCAACGCAAAGTAGCTCCGAGTTTGGTTTCGAACGACTTGATGAACTTCTGCATCATGTTGTCAATCTGCTTATCGACGAGAGTCTTCTCGACATCCTGCAGGATGAGCGAGATAGCATACGACTTCTTGCCAGCAGGCAGGTTCTTGCCCTCATAGACATCGAACAGCGAAACACTCTTGAGCAACTTACGCTCGGTCTCGTATGCAACCTTCTCAATGTCCGAGAAGTGGACAGAGTTATCGACCAACAGGGCCAAGTCACGCTTGACAGGTGGGAACTTGGAGATAGTCTCCTGCTCGACGCGGACCTTGGCAGCCTCCTTCATCAGTACGTTCCAGTTCATATCGGCATAATAGACCTCCTGCTCGATGTCGAAGTTCTTGAGAACCTTGTTCGATACGATGCCCAGGGTAGCGAGCACCTTGCCCGATGGAGTACTCAATTCGAGTGCCACGGCATAGATGTCGTTGTTGTACTGGCGCTGACGGAGATTGTCAGCCAGACCCAGACGGCGCAGGATATTGAGCACGGCAGCCTTGAGTTCGAAGACTGAAGCCTTCTGGTCAGCACGTGCCCACGAACCAGAAGCACGATTGCCCGTCAGCCAGAGGCCCAGATGACTCTCCTCGCTGTAGCCTGCGATGCCGTGGCCCTCCTGCTGTACCTGCAGTGCGGTCTTCTCGCCCGACTTGACCTGCTGATTGACAGCCTCCTGCTTCTCGGCATTGTAGAACTGGGTATTGCCGAACTCATAGAAACGGCAGTTGACGTTCTTGAAGTTGATATTGCGGATGATGCTCTGCAGACCGCCGAAGAGCAGAGTCTGGCGCATCACGTTCAGGTCGCCCGACAGCGGATTGATCACATGTACCAACTTGCTGGCTGGATAGGTTTCGAGGTCCTTGTAGAAAGCCTCGGCCGTGAGTGAATTGCAGAGTATCTCGCTGTATCCGGCACCAGTCAGCTGTTCGCTGATGATCTGCTGGATGTGGTTGTTGATATCGGTCTGAGTCTTGGTCACAGCGCAAGTGCGCACATTGCCTGGCAACTCGACACGGTCATAACCGTAGATGCGGAGGATATCCTCGATCACGTCGCAGTCACGAGTGACATCAACACGATAGTTAGGAACCTGCAGTTTGAGACCCTCTGCATCCTGAGCCACGATCTTCATCTCGAGCAGATCGCATATCTGGCGAACGGTCTCCTGTGGGATGTCGATACCGGTCAACGTATTGACGCGCTTATAGGTCAACTCTACGTCAAATGGCTTGAATGGTGCAGGATACTCCTCGACGATATCTCCGACGATGGTACCTCCAGCCAGTTCCTTGACCAGCAGTGCTGCACGGCGCAGTGCGTAGGGAACAGCATTGATGTCGATGCCACGCTCATAGCGGAACGATGCATCGGTCGAAAGCTGCTGACGGCGTGCCGTCTTGCGTACCCATGTAGGATGGAAATAGGCACACTCGAGGAAGACGTTCTTGGTCTGTTCCGTCGTACCGCTCTCCAGTCCGCCGAAGACACCAGCTATGCACATAGGCTCCTCGCTGTTGCATATCATCAGGTCACGCTCATTGAGCTTGTGCTCATTGCCATCGAGGGTCACGAACTTGGTTCCCTCGGTGCAGGTACGAACCACGATCTGTGCGCCCTTGACCTTGTCGTAATCGAAGGTATGCATCGGCACACCAGTCTCGTGCAAGATGAAGTTGGTGATATCGACGATGTTGTTGATAGGACGAAGACCGATAGCCTGCAGACGGGTCTTGAGCCACTCTGGACTCTCCTTGACCTCAACGCCCTCAATGGTCAGGCCCGAATAACGTGGGCATGCCTCGCTGTTGTCCACACGCAGTGCAACAGGCTTGATGTTGTGCGATGCCTGCTTATCAGCCTGCAGTGCAGCATCGAACGCATCGACCGATGGACGGCTCAGTTCGTGCTTCAGGCCATGTACTGCCAGGTAGGCATTCAGGTCGCGTGCCACGCCATAGTGGCTGGCTGCATCGATACGGTTAGGAGTGATGTCAACGGCGATGACATAGTCGCTCTCGATATGGTAGTACTGGCTGGCCAACATTCCGACTGGAGTCTCGGCTGGCAATACGATGATGCCGGCATGGTCATTTCCGACTCCAATCTCGTCCTCGGCACAGATCATGCCGTTGGAAGGCACACCGCGCAGTTTGGCTTTCTTGATGGTGAATGACTGTTCGCCCTCGTAGAGCACAGTGCCCAGGGTTGCCACGATTACCTTCTGACCGGCAGCCACATTGGGCGCACCGCATACGATCTGAGCCACCACATGACCCTCGGCAGTCACCTCGCAGTTCTGTCCGTAGGCATCCTTCACCCACTGTGCATCGCCCAGGTCAACCGTGGTGATGTGCATGTGGTCGCTGTCCGGATGAGCCTCGCAGGTCAACACGTGACCGACGACCAGTCCCTTCAGACCGCCTTTGATGGTTTCTATTTCTTCCACGCCTTCTGTCTCAAGGCCAATAGAGGTCAGGGCTGCCGAAGTCTCCTCGGGAGTGAGGTCGAACTTCAGATAATCCTTCAGCCATTTGTACGAAATATTCATATCCCTTGTTGTTGATTTATTATTCTAAATATCGAATTTGCTCGATTTTCTATTGCTTATTACCGTTCAGACAATCTGCAACACGCCCCGTCCTTGAGGGCTCAATCTACGTTGTTGAAATTGTCACACAACACTCTATGCCAAGCATTGGCTCATAGAATTTTGCGCGCAAATATACTCATTTATTATGACACAGCCAAATATCTGCACACTTTTTTGATGTTTGTGTATATATTTTTGGAAGTTTTGCAACATCAATCATACAAGCTCCACATCTCTTTGGCACACACGAAAAAAAAAGGGCACCCAGCCGGGAGCCCCTATATCTATTAGTCCATTTACAGCAAGTAATCACTTGAGCGACAATCGAGCCAAGTAATCGAAATGTGGACCTTCAACCACCTTCTCACACTTGAACCCATTGGCTGCAGCAACCAGGCGCAATGTATCGAAATCGACATACAACCAGTCGAACTTACTACCGCGCACGTCTCGGTATTGCATCTGGTAATCAATCTGTCCGTAATACCCCTGACTGCTGTCAAAATCGTATGTACCATCGCCATTGTCATACAGATACTTGAGGTCGCTGGAATCGATCAATATCTGACCTCCGTGCGCCAACAGATTGCGCATACGCAGGAAGAAGTACGACATGTTCATCATATTGCCCACGATGCCGGTACCATTCATCAGCATCAATATCGTATCGAACGAACCCTCCAACCTGAAGTCGTACAGGTTGATGCATCGCGCATCCTTGACCCCACGCTCCTTCATTACCTGCTCACACAGAGACGAGATGTCTATAGCCGTCACCTTGAGTTTGTCCTGCAACGCCAACGCATGGCAACCTGCTCCCGCACCAACGTCAAGAACATGACCGCCGTGCTCGCGCGCCAACTCGAGCGCACGGCGTTCAATCTCGGGCATATGACCGAAATCTCGAAACAGATACGATACATCGATCTCATCCTCGTCAAACATCGAGGACAACACCCGCAGTTTGTCTGCCTTGCCTGTATGCTGATATTCAGCTATGGCAGCCCCCATCGGGTCTTTCAAAGGATTTAGCGTTGCTGTGTTCATCTTTCTATAAAATGGTAACTAATCGGGCAATAAATTACTAATACGTCACAAGTCTTAAAACAAGCAAATTCCCATTAATGATAAATTACATCCGGGTTTTATTTCCCGCTAAAACGGTGTTTTCTTGCTTCCTCTATGCCTGGCACAATCCCATTAAACTATCTGCCAGTTCCAAAGTGCTACTTGCAGAGCATACACCGAAGTATTAACTCTTATATATGCTAAATTGGTGCAAATATAATACAATATAACTGAAAATGCAAGAAATTTGTCAAAATTTAGCACATTATGGTGCATTTTTATGCAAAAATGTCTAAAAAAGCCTAATTTTTGCCACAATAAACGCACATTTCCGCTGTGCAACCCAATGCGCACTATACTACAATATCTGAAACAACACATCAAAGCCGTGCAGCAAGACGGACCGACCCACCGTCCTGACTGCCGAACCCGCGCAACCTCTCCAAATGACATTGCACATGACGATTATTTTGCCCCTCAATATGGGGTTCAAAGCGCAAAATAAGCACTTTTTTCAATGCGCAATCGGTTGTTGTGTTGTAAAACACATCGAAAAATTTGGACAACTCCGGAAAAGCCCCTATCTTTGCAGCACCTTAAAGACATAACCATAACACAATACCTTAATAACGCATTTAATTACTTAAATCTAACCGACATTGAGAAACACGACAGTCAAGCTATTCAAGCTGACAAGAAAAAGGAAGGCCATTCAAGCCTTCCTTTTTTTTGACTCTCCCCAAGGACTGTTGAGATGTTATGTTGAACGGTTCACGCAAAACGCGGTATATTTGCCAGGCAAAAAAACTGGACCATCAATAGAGATTCGAATAAATAATCTCAAGAATTAGAGAATTAAGAGAATAACACCACACATTGAGGAATTGAGAAGAATTGGAGAACACAGCATTGAAATGAATAAACAATCTCAAGGATTCGAGCGTTTGAGAGGACGCACTGAAAGTGCAATAGATCATAGCCCAGGACAACGTCCTGGGTGCCCCGTAGCCAGGTGGTGTTCGCCCAGTATGGGCAGCAGACTTAAAGAGGACTCCATCAGAACGAACTTCTCTAATTCTCATCAATTCCAAGGCTGGAGGGAATTCTCCCAATTCTTAAATTCTTGAGAACATATCACATATTGGATGGTGCTGCCCCTGTAGGGCGCATCACTCCTAATCCCATGGCACCCATGGCGTTGCCATGGGCTAATAGGTATTGCCCCTCCGGGGCGCTCCCGCCAAATTGAAACATCAATCGAGATATGGACAAATAATCTCAAGAATTAGAGAATTAAGAGAATACACCACCCATTGAGGAATTGGTAAGAATTGGGGAACATCAATCGAGATATGAACAAATAATCTCAAGAATTAGAAAAAACTCTGCTGACTGAATTAATTTCTATTAATTTTAATTAATGGAGAATACAAATAACACACACATACAGTTCCATTAATGGAGAATACAAATAACTCATATACAGTTCCATTAATGGAGATGGAGCGTTACAATTCGGGCAAGTCAGCCAACATGAAGCCGATGCGGAAACACTCGGCGGCATGCTGGAGGTGCTCGTTCAGGAAAACCTTGTCCAACTCAGTAAGGGAATGTTGCCAGGCATATTCAATGCAACGAGCGAAATGTTCGTCAGAATAGATGGCGTCTTCGGGCTTGACATCGCCCAAGGACAACACCGCCTGTTTGCCAGCCAAAGCCATACGCACACACGATTCGTGATGCGCACTGATGAAACCCTTGTCTGGCACTCCGACAGCTATACGCGTATAGAAAGGCAAGACGTCATCGAAGAGTTTAGCCACGCGCACCCGCTCTTCGGCGGTCAGTTGATCATAGGGATTAACTACTTCCATAGGCCGGAGTCATTTGAGCGCTGCACCATCGTGGAAGGCTCTGCCCACCACTTTGCCCAGTACGCGGTAATTGTTTCCTATCGAATCATAGCATATCAACTCAATCTTGTCCAGATCGGGATTGCCGGCAGCATCCAGATACGCCTCGTCACAGCGCACATTGAGAATGTCTGCTATGAGGTTACAGCCACCACCCGGCACCTCCTCACCTATCTTCTGCACCAGACGGCACTCCAAGGTGATGGGGAAATTGGTAAAGACTGGCGCATTGACGAACTCAGCACGCTCCACATTCAGTCCCGCCTTGGCAACCTTGTCCGGCACCTTGTTGCCCGACACGATTCCCACATAGTCGGCTGCCACCATGTTGCGGCGGTCTGCCAAGGCCAATGTGAAATCGGGATTGTTCAACAGATTGACCGTCGTAGCATGTTTGCTGACCGATATAGTAATCTGGGTCATATCCCACTGTCCTACCCACGCCGCATTCATAGCGTTGGGGCGACCGTTCTGGTCGTATGTACCAATGATGCCAACAGGCATGGGCTGCAGCCAAGCCTTGGCTCCGAAATTCTTGTGCGACATATATTTATAAAAGATTAAATGATTCGAGCAATCAAAGACCTCTCTACTGATTCTAAAAAATCTCTGTGCAAATATAGCAACTATTTTGATTGTACAACGATTTTCGAGCCAAAATAAGTGAAAATTCGGGCTAAAAACAGAAGATATCAACACTTTTTAGGCAGCGCAATCGGTTGTCGTGTTGTATAACATATTCAGAAATTTGCACAATAGCGAAAAAGGCCCTATCTTTGCACCACCTTAAAGACATAACCATAACACAATACCTTAATAACGAATTTTATTGTTTTTGTACCTTATTTCCAACACCAACAATTGAGAAACACAAAAAATTTTATTTCTGAATGAAATAAAGAAAGGAAGGCTTATTCAAGTCTTCCTTTTTTTATGTTCGCCTCAGCGGTTTCCCAGCACAGCTGCAGTAGCTCGCACTCCGTGTGCATTTCTATCGGCCCAACACCTCGACCAATTTCTCGCGCAACTCGTCGCCACGCAAGCCCACCGCAATGATTTTTCCCTCGGGATCGCAGAGGAAACACCACGGGATGGAGCGCACATTGTACGTACGGGCTGCTGGACATTCGAACCGGCTCAGGTCGCTGTAGTGTGACCAGAAGAGTTCCTTGCCGCTGATGGCAGCCAGCCATGACTGGCGTTCACTGTCGAGCGAGATGCCAATTATCTCGAATCCGCGGTCCTTGTATTTCTTGTAGCACGACTTCAGGTTACACATCTCGCGCATGCAGGGACCGCACCAACTGGCCCAGAAATCGACCAGCACATACTTACCCTTGCCGACGAACTCTGAGAGCTTGTGCGTCTTGCCCAGGGCGTCCTTCACAGGGACATCAATGAAAGGTTTATCCAACAATGCACGGTCCTGCTTCTGTCGCTCATAGGACTTGCGCACCTTGCCGAAGATGGCGTGACGCGTATATCGGCCTTTGCTCAGGCACAACCGTTCCAAGGTCTCGAACGACATACTGTTGCATTGAGCCATGACGAAGAATGGGGCCAGACAGTCATTCTCGTGCTGCTGGACCAATGCCTCCAGGTATCGGTCCGCCTCGGCCTGCTGCTGCAGACTCTGTTCGCGCAGTTGCTTGGCCTCGTCGGGCGACAGGGCATTCCTCACGCGGTCACGGGTGGACAGATACACTCTGTATCGGCGCATCAGCGAGTCGCACTGGGCATAGAGCTGTTCATTGAGCGGTGTGCCCGATGCCCGGTCGGCAGGCATGTCCAGATTCACTGAGTCGCCATCTGCCACGATATAGTTGACCTTGCGACTTGCCTTGTCGAAGAATGAATAAAACATTTCATCGTTCTGCTTGACCGTATAGGTGAACATGCCGTCAGCCACCGGTACGATGGCCACCTGCTTGCGGGTCTGGCTATCGAATACGGTGATGGACGTAGCACCCTGGGGCGCAATGCCATACACGGTGCATTGCTCCTTCTTGGCCCATGCCATGGTAACCGGCACAAGCATCAATATCATCAGCAGGAACTTTATTCTCATCTGTATTTAGAATTTAAGGCAATTACAACTTGAAATATTTGATGCGCCAACGCAACTTAATCTTGCGAATCAAGTTGAGCGGCTTCGGTTTGATCTTGCCCTGATAGTTGGCGATGAAGTCATCAATGGCATCCAGCACTCGGGCGGAGTTCTGTCCGTCACGATGTGCCTCGTGGTAATAGGAGTATTTGCGGACCTCCTCCATCAGGGAAGCAGGACGCGTGAGCGCCTCGGCGATAGCATCGCCCACCTGCTCCGGCTCGGTCACATTGAGGATGTGCGGACCGGGATGCGAATTACGGTAGGTCACGATGGGTTTGTCCAATATGGCATACTCGAGAATGACGCTCGAACTATCCGCCAACATCACGTCGGTAGCACGATAGGTGGTGACACCCTCATTGACCTCGATGAATGTGATGTTGTCGTGTCTGCCAGCCAGGTCCCTGTATGCCTGGTGTGTCTGCGCCGGCAACTTAGGATGCAGCAATATATGCCAGTCCCATGGACGCGATTGTGACAACTGTTCGATGACCGGCAACATGGCATCGGCCGAAGTGACCGAACGCGTGAAGGTCGGAGCATAGAGCACGCATGGTCGCTCACGCACCGGTTCCGGCGGCAACTGCGGGTCGAAGAAGGCATCTATCTTGGGCCCACCGGTCTCGTACACCTTGAAATATCCGTGCTTGGCCTCGAGCTGCTTGAACGTCGGCGTACAACTGGGACCTGCGGTGCAATAGATGTCGAACCAGTCTCGTATCTCGAAGTGGTCATCTACCTTCTCATACCGTTTCTGTATCGGGTAGCCGTGGAAAGTGTGCACCTTGACGCCAGGGATGAAGTCGTACACCCAGTTGCCTGGCACGATACAGGCCAATGGATTATATGCAATGGCTGCCTCTATGGTACGGAGCCGCTTCTCGTCCGGACGCAACAGGTCCGGGCAGGTCTCCTCCTCGATGAACCATGCACAGTCATCTCCACGACGACGTATCTCGTCCTCCACAGGACGCAACATACTATATGAATAAGTATGAGATATAAAGAGCAGATATTTCTTCATTCAAAAAAATCAGTTTTTTAGGGGAAGGGAGTAAAAAGGGAGTAAAAGGGTAGTAAAAAGGGAGAGAAAGGGTAGTAAAAAGGGAGAGAAAGGGACGATACAAAGAGCTAACCTCCATTAAACCTTAACCCTAAACAATAAACTTTAACCCGACCTCCATTAACCCTTAAACATTAACCCTTAAACATTACAAAGCGCTTCCTCAGCCGCACGCAGGGCGCTGTGGGTATAGAAACCAGTGCCGACGCGTTGAGAAATCTTCTCCACATTGTGGCGCATGGCGCTGTACTCCTCTGGTGTAAGGCGAGCCAGGACATCGTTCAGGTCTCGGAGAGAGTCGATGCAGATACCAATGCCATTCTCCTCGACGAACTTGGCGAGGGCAGCCTTGCGCCAGATGATGACTGGCAGTCCCATACGCAGGGAGAACGATGCCTTGTGCGGATTGTTGACGAGCAGATATTCGCCGTAGGGACCGCTGCATTGGTCAATGCTGTCGCCATCCCATACCAGTCCGAAGTCTCCCTCCACCTCATTGATGAGCTGTTCCGGCGTGAAGAGGCCGTTGTAATGGATGTTCTTCCATCCCTCAGCCCTCTCCTGCAGGAACTTGCGGCCATACAACTGCAGTTCCCAACCCTGCATCTGGTTATCCAGGTCGCAGTCGTACAGGAACGGACTGCGCTTGTAGCCCAATCCGCCGGCGTAGGTCACCTGCCACGGGCGATGCGGTTCACTGCTGGCTGGGATGTGTACGGCGGCTATGTAATCGAACAGTTCGAGCGTACCGATGGGTTTGCTGAATCCATGTTCCACCAGGAACTGGCGCATCGAATCGTTGTGACATATCAGGTAGTCGGTGTGCATCAGCAGGCTGTTTTCCTTTTCGGCCGATATACGCTTGCGTCGGAACGAATTCAGGTCGTGTATCAAGGTAATGACCTTTGCCCCCTTCATATGGGCTGCCATGCAGGTCAGCGCGTAGCATTTCTTGTAGGGATACTGTATCAGCAGCAGGTCCCCCCGGTGCAAGCGCAGCAACACGAGCAGCACAATGTACATCTTGGCCCAGAAATGATGCCACTCCGTACGCATACGTATGCCCGATGACACCGGTGAATATCCTATTATTTCGACGAACCGATTGATGTCTTCGGTTGGTTTCGTAGTAAAGGTCTTGATATAATAATTCATAAGGTTATGAGGTTGTAAGGTTATGTAGTCTTTGGGGGCATGCGGTTACAATGTCATATCCCGATTGCCATCGGAACACACAGGTTCCGCAAGCCTCGGCCTGCAGAACCCATACTATTTAATCTTGTCAAATCCCTCTCCAAACACGCCGTGACAGAAGGTCTGGCTCACCATTGCATCAGGGTCAATGGCCTTGATGAGGTTGAAGAGATACTGGCTCTCGTACTTGCGGCACAGCACCATGACCACCTCGACATCACTCTTCGAGTACCAGCCCTGGCCGTGCAATATGGTCACGCCACGCTCCATCTTCTCATTGATGGCATTGGCCATGGTCTCATACCGTTTGCTGATGATGAGGAACTGCACCGTCTGGCGGTTACCGTTCAGCACATAATCGACCATGATGCTCGATGCCACGGTGAAGACTACACCATACACGATCAACTCGGCTGAATGGAACAGGATGTAGCTCGAACAGATGATCGATATATCGACGAACTGCATCACGCGGCCCATGCTCATGCGGGAATAGCGATTGACCAGAGCCACGATGATGTCCGTTCCTCCGGTCGATCCGTTGTGCGCGAAGACCAGTCCCAATCCGGAACCTGCCATCAGGGCACCTATCAGCACGTGCATGAAGCGGTCCTCGCCTGGAGTGATGAGGGGGAAAGCCTCGAACACCTGCTGCATGATACCTACCATCACCGACAACATCGTAACGCCCACTACGGTACGGATGGCGAACTGGCGGCTCAATCCCTTGAAGGATACGAGCAGCAACACTCCGTTGATGATCCAGATCAATACAGCTGGAGACCATCCGAATGCATAGTAGAGCAGCGAGGAGATACCTGTCACGCCGCCATTGACCAGATGTTCGGGCAGCACGAATGCAGTAAAGCCAATACTGTAAAGCAATATGCCCAACAGGATAAAGAAATAGTCCTGTATATACTGGGCTCGCGTACGCTTATTTATCAATGTAAGCAGGTTTGCCATGACTTATGCGCAATGTGAAACGAAATTGTATTTCGGGGCAAATTTACTGCATTTTTTTGCAATTACCAAATATATTCAGAAGAATTTCAACTGCACTCCGACACCCAGACACAATATGTCACCTAAAGTTATCTTTTTACTGGGTATGGCCGATATGATTGCCAGGTCGTAAGTTGACAATTCGTAGTAGATTGAGAGGCGGTCGCTGTGCTTGCGATGCTCCCTCGGCACATTGAGGCTCAACCGGCTGCCGAAGCCCAGATGCAGACGTACCTTGGACGAGAATCGATAGTAGTCGCCGCCATTGTATTTCTCCGGTTCCTTGACCCAGAACTGGTCATCGAAGATGGTGCTGAGGCTCACCGTGAAGACGGCCGGCTCGAACGAAGCGAAGGCTCGCCTGTTCCATGGCAGACGCTCACGACCGTAGGTGTAGGTCGCCGTGACCGGTTGTGCCCACCGGCGCGTACCCAGACCGAGGCTCCACGGCACGAGGTTCTCGCGCAGGGTGAAGGTCACATCACCCTTCTGGTTGTGGTGCCGTGGCACATAGCCCACCAGCACAAGGGTCTCCCACCGCTCATGTTTGCCGTAGTCCCAGCCCAGGCCTATGGACCCGGCACCTATGTTACCGGCATATTGGAACACACCCAGATTGGGAATGATGGACAACCATCGGCGATACATACGCGCCACCTCCCGCTCATGTCTTGTCTGGGCACTCTCGGCCAACATATCCAGGTCGGTGAAGGTCGAAACAAGGTTCATGGTCAACGTTGCGTCCTCGACTTCGGCCGATGACTCGGCGCGGACATCGGCCCTCAACTCATTCGGGCATGCCATGCAGCACCACAGCAGCAAGCACTCAAAAATCGATTCTCTCCACTTCATACGTATTGTCACTGTTAATGCTTACTACATAATATCCTCTATCGCCGATGTTGGTCACGCCGTAGAACAGTATGCCGTTCTCGTAGGGATCGAGCACCTCAAATCGGTGATTGTGCCCATTCAGACAGAAGGGCGCAGGGAACATCGACAGGTATCGGCCGAAGGGTTGAATCACATTGTTGTTGAACTGCTCATCGCCTGGACGCGAGTGCATCACGAACACGGTGCGCTGCAGACTGTCCGGACTGATGGCATTGATGCTGTCTATATAGCGCACCTCGTCCTCCAGAAAACCGAAGTCGGGCACCGGCACGCTGTAGTCCAGTTCGAGCGCCACGGTATTGAGCATCTCATACCGCACATGCCCCACGGTGAAGGCATAATTGAGCGCACCATACATCTCCTGATATATATATTCGCCGTTGCCCAGGAAGTCGTGATTACCTATCACCGAGACGTACGGCATCTGCAGGGCGGCAAGGCAGTCGCGCATCCAGACATACTCTTCGGTCACTCCGAAGTCGGTCAGATCGCCTCCGTGTATCACGAAGTCGATGTCGCCGCGGGCATTGATGTCTGCCACGGCGTCATCTGTATCATCATACCGGCGCTGTGTATCACTCAGGAAGGCGAACTTGTACTGCGTACCGAGTCCCAGCCCCTCGATTGCCTTGAGGTTGCTCTCGGTCAGATGGCTTGCTCCTTCGAAATAGGGTGAATAGGGGTGATATTTCATCATGTCACAACCCACACAGGTCATGACTGCGACAATAACCACAACAACTTTGCTCAATAATTTCATTTATTCAATCTATATACCCGTTTGGCTCAATTCAAGTAGTCGTTCCCCATTGGTTTATATGCATTCATACGTCATTGAACGACCACTTACCGCTTCAGGTCTTGGTGCAAAGATAATCATTTGCCCGCTATCCACAAAATATTCGTTTGCCACTTTCTCCCAATCGCCTCTTTTTATCACTCTACACGCTCCGGCTTGACACGTCAGGGATACAAAGCTGTATGAAAAAGAACAACCCAACAGACACACATGTCCGTCGGGCTGTCAATATACTATCGAAGATTAAAAAGGGGAGTAAAAAGGTAGTAAAAGGGACTTTACCACCTTCAACTGAAGTTTGCGGAAGTTGATTTTTCACTTTTTATCCTTCTTGTTGGGTTTCCTGCCCATCATGTAGCGCTCGAACCAGGCTTTGGCGTAGGGGAGATAGAGTTCATGACCCTTCTCATTGAGGTGTGCATAGTCGTCGGGAGCCTGGAAATACTCGCGACGGAAATTGGGATCACGGACCTGGATGATGGATTTCTTGGAGTGGTTCCACAGGACGGGGATGTAGTGCTTGTCACAGACCTGCTTGATGACCTTGCAAGTCTTCTCGAAGCCCACGCGGTTGACGTACCAAGGAGTGACGAAACCGATCTTCGCCTTGGGGCACTGCTGACGGATATTGGAGATGAGCAGTTCGAGCGAATCACGGAAATCCTCGAGTTTGTGCTTGTTGTCATTGATCTTGTAGGCATCATTGTGGCCGCCTATCACCAATACATAGTCTGCATTGGGCTCCATATCCCACACACGGACATGGACAGCCGGGCCGAAGTTGTGTTTGCCATCACGGGTGCGGTCCCATGCCAGGCAACTGCCATTACGGCCATAGTTATTGTATTCGAGATTGAGTTGTTCCGCCATTTTGCAGTGCCAGGTCTGCTCCACAGGAGCCTTGTGGTTGCGCACATACGAATCACCTATCACATTGAGTACGCCATCATACGGAGACTCCTCCGGCTCGGCTTCGGCTGGTTGCTCTTCTGGTGCAGGTTGCTCTGCGGCTTCAGGAGCAGATTCTTCTGTCGGTGCAGGTTCAGCCGCTGGTGCAGGTTCAGCTGTTTCGACAACAGGCGCTGCGGGAGCCTCCGTCACGACGGAATCTTGCGGAACAGAGTTGTCGGAACTGATTACACTATCATTGGCGTTCTGGGCCAGCATCAAGCCGCCCCAGCATAAAAGGAATAGGGATAAAAACGAGCGTCTCATAGCCTAAGGATTTAAGGTGATTATGATATTTAGCTCTTGGCCAATGGTCCAATGTCCATCTGCCAAGCACAGACTTGCGCGAATAGATTCATGCAATGGGTCCGGTGCAAAGATAAGAAGTTTTTGCACAAAATCCAAATAATTGTCAAAAAAATGATTATTTTGTGTTTTACAATACAAAATAGGCAGTTACGGCGAGTGTAACACCACTCCTCTCTCAGTCTTTCACGAACGATTTGCGCAACTTATATTGAAATTGTTGTCCAATATTCAATCCGCTTGCACAAAAAGTAACAATAACCCCTACCCTGCCACAAGAGCAAGGTAGGGGCAATAATCTATTCAAGTTTCGCAAGTCTTCGCCTTGCTCACTTTCTGTAAAAAAAAGGGAGTAAAAGGGGTGTAAAAAGGTAGTAAAAGGGACGTTTGTTGCTACTGTCAGGAGTTTTCATGGGGCGTTTGTATCGTCCCTTTTACTCCCCTTTTACTACTTTTTTTAGCCTTTCTCTACGCTCAACTGGAGCTTGCGAAAGTTGAGTAATCTATAAGATCACTTGAACTTCTTGCGCAGGGCGCGCTTGCGCTCGAAGGCATCCAGATAGCCGATGACCGACTGCAACGTACGCTGCGGGTCCCATCCTCGCAGTTGGGCATACTGCTCGACAATCTGCTGCAGCAGGGGACGCACATGGGTCACGCGGCAGAGGTTCTTGGTGCACTGGTCGAAGGAGAGGTTCTCGCCGAACTTGGAACGGTTCACATCGATGGTGGTGATATGATAGCCCCACTGCGAATCATCGGCACGATACAGGAAGTTCGAGAGGTTGGTATCGCCATGCAGGACCCCCTTCTGGTGCATGTCCGCCAACGCATGGGCGATGGCCAGGGTCAACTGTACATCGGGGTGCTCCTGGTCACGCAGCACACTGGCGCTGGCGTCCGGACAGTAGGCCGAGACGAAGTAACCCACCCGGAACAAGCCGGCACTGTACTGCTCCAGACACGCTACCGGTTCGGGCGTGTCGATGTGCAGCTCCGTCAGGCGCAGACCGAACAGATAGGCACGACGCGCCTTGCTGGGACGGAAGAAGGTGTAGTCCAACCGCTGGTGCCACATGGGCACCTTGTAGCGCTTCACCACCCACGACTGTCCTTCGGCCTCGATGAGACGCACCTGGTTGCGTCCGTCGTGCAGCAGCCGTCCGCTCACATCGAACGTATCGGGCAACTGCTCGACGAACCGCCTGAGCGCCTCATGGCGCGGATTGATCAGCACCTTGCATCGACCCATAGTCCAATCAGTGTTTTAGAGAATATTTGTCCAATCCGCCGTTGCGGACAAAGTCCCTGTACGGCATGTTGAAGTCCAGATAGTAGAACTTGTGCTGTGCACGCTGCTCGACTGGCGGCAGAGTCATGTAGTCGCCATAGATGGCCGTGAGCACAGCATCGGCATCCGCCACGCCATAGAACTGTTCGCCCTCGAACTCGTACAACTTCGGTTCGCCCAGCAGCTGCTTGGGCAGTATGGCCCGAGTGCCGAAATCATATTCGATGGCCGTGTGGCACTTATCGTAGTCGTAGGTGCGCATCAGGTCCTGAATCTGGCCCTGCACCTGGTCCGCCTTGAATATCTTCTGGAACAGCAGTCCGAACCATGCGCGAGGACCTCCGCCATGCTTGTATGGGTCGCGGAAACAGAAGAAATGGCGTTTCTTGAGTTTCTTGTACCGGCTCAATATGCGGCGGCGCTCAGCCTCGTCGTCGGTAAATCCGTCGATGGGGAAGATATCGACATAGATGCCCTCGGGGAAGAGGAAATCTGGGCGTTCCAACAGCGTTGTGCTGGCATCAATGATCTTGGCGAAACGGTGGGGACAATGCAGAGACTGGTGCGGGCCTACTATCTCGTAGGGTTGGGGCAACCACTCGTGTGCATGCGCCATCAGGATGTCGTAGTCCGGCCGTGGCATAGCCAGGTCAGCATCATCGTCCCAGGGGATGAAACCCTTGTGGCGCACGGCACCGAGCATGGTACCTGCCCACAGATAATAGCGCAAACCATGCTCCCGGCACACCTGGTCGATGCACTTGATGAGCGGCACAAGGCGCAACTGCAAGTCGCGCAAGGCATAATCGGTCTGATAAGATAGACGCATAATTATATAATGTCTTAAAAAGTCAATTCTCTGTCACTTCCTTGTCACTTCCCTGTCACTTCCTTGTCACTTCCCTGTTATTTTACCAACCGGCGATACAACTCCATATATTGAGCTATATGCTTGTCGTAAGTAAACTGAGCTGCATGGGCACGGACACGATCGGCATAGGTTGGGTCCTGCTGCATGCGGGGGAGCTGTTCCTGCAACTGCTGTGCCATGTGGTCAGGGTCCAAGTCTGACCATACGTAGGCTGCGTCGCCGCATATCTCGGGCAGGCAGGTGCAGTTGGAAGAGAAGACCGGTTTGCCGAACTGCATGGCCTCGATGACCGGCAGGCCGAAGCCCTCGCCCTGGCTGGCAAAGACAAATGCCTCGCAGTGGCTGTAGAGCCACACCTTCTCAGCCTGCGACACCTTGCCACACAGGTAGGCATTGTGAGCAGGGAGTTTGGCGATATGTTTCTTCATCTCGCGGGCATAGTCGAAATGGTCGTCACCGCAGACGTACAGGTCATAGTCGGGGAAGTGGCGCATCATATCGACCAGCAGGTGGAAGTTCTTCTTCTTGCGAATCTGACCGATGGTGAAGAAGAACGGGCGGCCCGTAGCGAAGTCCGGCTTAGCCTCCTGCTGACCGGAGATGTCCTCCACGCCATTGTAGATGACCTGCACATGCTTGCCGTGCATGTCGAACTCCTCCTCGATCTGCTTGGCGACGAAGCCTGAAATGCAGGTCACGGCATCGGCACGTTTGATGGCCTTCTGAATGCGGTAGTGGTGCTTCATGCGGCTGAGCCATCCCTTCTCGCTATTATAGTTCAGGTCGTGAATGGTCAGGACGAACTTCTCGCTCTTGCCGCGTGGCATGCGCAGCTGGTGCTGATTGGTAGTATGCCACAGGAAGGCGTCGGGCAGACCCAAATGAGCCTTGTCTCCCAGCCGGTTGGTCACCTGCACATTGGGTCCGAAGTCACGCACGAAACCACGTGGCAGCAAGAAGTGAAACTGTATGTCAGGGTCTTGCATCTCACTATAAATCTTGGCATAGTTGGTAACTATCTGTCCGAAGCCACAAGTAGGGTTACGCAGCTCGGCAAGATCGAGCAAAACTGTTTTCTTTTCCATGAAAGTAATAAATGTGTAGTTAATTAAAATAAGGGAGAGAGGGATATAGGACCTCCAGGACATTCCGAACTTCCAGGTCCACCTATTGCATTGAGCTCACTCCACTCCTATTTCTTGAATAAATCCATTTAACCTCTCGGATACAAATTGGGGATCGATAAGGTCATATTGCTGTTGGCGTGACATTTGGCTCAATGACTGTTCGTCGGCAAAGTCCGACGGAGCTATGCCCTGGGCAGGCACGTCATTCTGGGGAATCCATACATGTTTCTTGTTGCCCGGGGCGCATATCACCAGCGAGGGGCAACCCATGGCGTGCACCACATGACGGGCGCCGCCCTCGTTGCCGAAGAAACAGGTCACATAGCGGCCCAGGGCTGCCAGTTCGCGCGACGAGTGAGCCTGCACGTCGATCAGAACCTGGCTGGGGTTGCCCAGGCGAGAGTAGATATGGCGGGCGTTCTGTTCCTCGGCGCCCGGCGCATAGTTGAAGAGTATCTGCCAGTTGGGGTGCCGGGTCATGAAGTCGGCCAGCACCTGCACCATCTTGTCCTCCGCCCACACCTTGTTGGCCAGCTTGGCAGTGACATTGGCCAACAGGACAGGGCGCTGCACATCGACGCCCTGTGCGCGCAGATAGTCTCCATACTGCTGCATCTCCTGGTCGGTGATGTGCAGGGTGAACTGCCTGTCGTACTGAATCGGGGCAAAGCGCTCCAATGGAGCGGCGAACGCCAGGTCGTGGTCTATCATAGCGTCCGACGGCAGGCGGCGCACCGTATGGTTGCTCGCCAGCCGGGTGTACCACTTACGGCGTGCCACACGCACTGGAGTGCGCAGTGAGAACAGCGCGAAGAGTTGCGTATTGACCGTGCTGCGCAGGTCGATGATGGCGTCGTAGCGCTCCTGGTGCACTATACGCCACACCCGAGCCACGTACCTGCGCATGGAGTGCAGTTCGTCGGGGCTCATGGTGATGATGTTCGATATGGCTGGATGGCCCACAAAAAGCGGCGCAATCCGCTCGTTGAGCACAAAGTCTATCTGTGCATCGGGCAGACTGCGGCGTAGGGTATTGAGCAGAGAGGTGGCCAATATGGCATCGCCCATCTGTCTGAGTCTTATTACCAGGATTCGGACCATTTATTTCTTGTACAATACAGGGTTGGTATCGGCGTCGTTGTACATCTTCATCTGACGATAGACCTTCATGTACTTACGACCGGCAGCGATATCGGCCAACAACTGGTCAATGGCGGTCGAGAGGTCCACCTGCTGTTCGAGCAGCACGTCCAGCTTGGCCTGACACTTGGCGCGATGCTGGGGAGTGGCGTCGGCACGCTCTACCTGCTCACGCATGTGGTAGATCTTCAGCGCCAGGATGGAGAGGCGATCGACAGCCCAAGCTGGTGACTCGGTATTGATCTGTGCGTCGGGCAGGACCTTGACCTCCTTGTATGTCTCGCGGAAGTAAGTATCAATGTCCTCCACCATATCGGTACGGTCCTGATTAGACTTGTCGATGCGGCGCTTCAGCACCAATGCTGCAGCGGGATCGATGTCTGGGTCACGGATGATATCCTCAAAGTGCCACTGTACGGTATCTATCCAGCACTTGTGATAGAGAGTATGCTCGATGGTACCTGCCTCGAACGGGTTGTTGAGAGGTGTATCGACGTTGTCGTACACATGATAATCGTTGATGGCTTTGTTGAAAACAGTATTTGCCGACGAAGTAAATGACATATACAATAGTTTTAAGGGGACTTCTATAGATTCCCCGTTTATTGGTTTTACTTTTGGAGACAATCTATTGAAACTCTTCTGGAAATTTATAGAAGTCCCCTTGAAAATTATGGCGCAAAGTTAGATATTTTATTCGGTTTTTGCAAATATTGGGCATAAATTTTAATCATTTTTACCCTTTATATACATTATCCATAAAATTTGTTTTGTTAATAATTGCAAAATTTGTATCTTTGCACCCGCTTTACGAACAAGCGACTAAATATTTTGCATATTAGTTATCCCAACATACACAACACAACAATGATGAATTTTCTGGATCGTAATGAGTTTAATTTCGAGCCATCGCAGAAAGTGATCGAAGCCGTCCGCAACTTCGACCCCGCTACACTGTGTTTCTATACCCGCATCTACGATGAGGGCAAAAAGAGCATCGTGACCGTGCGTCTCTCCGAGATGTACAACGTACCCGAGGACCGTGTATTGATGGCCTATGGCGGTGAGGAGATCCTCAAGTCGGCCATACATTACTACCTCACCAAGGGTGACAACAGGACCATCCTCATCCCCCAGTTCTCATGGTGGTACTACAACCGTGTGGCCAGCGAGGTGGAGGGTCTGACCGAGATGTACCCTCTGTACGAGGAGGAGGAGACCTTCAGCTACCACGTCGATGAGGTGATCGAATATACCAACCGCATCCACCCACGCATGCTCCTGCTGGCATCCCCCAACAACCCGACGGGCAACAGCCTCTCTCCTGCTGAGGTTGGCCAGATCATGGAGAATATTCCATCGGACACGATGGTACTGATCGACGAGGCCTACGCTTCGTTCATATCGAACGACATCGACTACATCGCCCCATTGGTCAACAAGTACCACAACCTGATCATCTCCCGCACCCTGAGCAAGTTCTACGGTCTGCCCGGTCTGCGTGTGGGCTTCGGCTTCATCGGCGAGGGTCAGGAGGCATTCCTCAAGTTCGCCAACAAGTACCTGGGCTACAACCGCTTCAGCGAGGCTGTCGCCCTGGCTGCACTGGACAGCGACGAGCACTACCGCCACGTAGCTGACCAGATGGAGTGGGACCGTCAGCTCTTCAAGCGCGAACTGGGTTCCCTGCCTGGTTTCAAGGTCTATAAGTCGGTCGCCAACTTCATCCTCATCAAGTACCCTACCGCCATCAAGGCTGCCCTGCAGAAGGCTCTCGCCGACCAGGGCTACAAGATCAAGTTCATGGGTGATCCAGGTCTGGAGGACACGCTCCGCATCACCCTGGGCCGTCCTGAACAGATTCAGGTAGTAGTGGATACGATCAAGGAGGTATATAAAGAAGAAAAATAAAAAAGAGATTTTAAGGGTAGTGAACAGGTAGTAAAAGGGGAGTAAAAGGGGAGTAAAAGGGACGATACAATCGGCTATCTTGCAATCGGGCCTAATATCTCCTCACCCCAATACTATCTGTACGGTATGACATTCCGCAGCGTCCATAGCATCTATTTATTTATCGTTTCTATAGATTATCTTTAGATTTAGACTTTGGTATCGTCCCTTTCACTCCCTTTTCTCTCCCTTTTTACTCCCTTTTTACTCCCCTTTTATAATTCTTTTTCCTATGCTCTCACTTATCCTTGCGGCCGGTATGGCCTCACGTCTCCGTCCGCTGACATCACATACGCCGAAGTGCCTGCTCGAGATAGGCGGACGCTCACTGTTGCAGCGCTCGATGGATGCGCTCATAGCCAATGGCATAGACGAGTTTGTCTTTGTCACGGGTTATCTGCACGAACAGATTGAGGACTTTGTGGCCCGACACTACGGCGACAGCATCCGCACTACGTTCATCAACAATGACGTGTACGACTCGACCAACAACATCTACTCCCTCTGGCTGGCACGTCCTGCAGTCGAAGGCAAGGAGGTGCTGCTGCTGGACAGCGACCTGCTCTACGACCCAGCCATCGTCACACGCGTACTCGCCTCACCCGAGGCTGATGTGCTCACGTTGATTCGTCACCCACTCGGCGAAGAGGAGATGAAGGTGGTGGTGGATGCACAGGGACGCATCACGGAGATAAGCAAGACGTGTCAACCCTCAGCAGCCATCGGCGAGAGCCTGGGCATAGAGCGGATGTCGCCCGCCTACACCCGCGCCCTGTACCGCGAACTGGAACCGATGATGACCACCGAGGGACTGCAGAACATCTTCTACGAACGGGCCTTCGAACGGCTCATTCCCCAGGGCCACACATTCTCCGTTCTGGATGTCTCGGACCTGTTCTCCTGCGAACTGGACACGGTCGAGGACTTCGAAAAGGCGAAAAAAGATTCATTGAACCTATTATAAGCGATTCAACAAGCCTACTATAATCAACAAAGGGTGCGCCAATCAAGGCACACCCTTTTTGTTTGCAACTTTCCGATTTTGCGAAAGGAGCTACAATCACCTATAACAAGAAAAAAATCCGTACTGTCCGGTTGAAATTACAACTTAAGCAGCCATCCTGAAAGGAATGTCTCTCTTGTATATCCAATTGGACAATTCGCCATTGATGCTGACCGCGGAAATTACGGCCAAAGCATTGCTTCCGAGGTTCGACCAGGA
>JAILKE010000038.1 GCA_024694125.1 Bacteroidales bacterium | reverse complement strand
CTACCTGGACACCATACCGCAACTGTTCTACTGCAACGCCTTCATCATGTTCAGCAATGGTCTGGAGGCGCGTGTGGGAACCATCGACTCGAAGTGGGAGTTCTTCCACGAATGGAAACGTCTGACGGAGCAGGAGGCAGGCAACATCGAACTGCCTACGATGCTGCGCGGTATATGCCGGAAGGAGAACCTGCTGGACCTGCTGGAGAACTTCATCCTGTATGACCACAGCGGCGGCCGCACTGCCAAGATATTGGCCCGCAATCACCAGTATCTGGGCGTGAACCAGGCGGTGGAGATGTACCGCAACCGCCAGTACCTGAACGGAAAACTAGGTGTGTTCTGGCACACGCAAGGCTCGGGCAAGAGCTACTCGATGCTGTTCCTGGCGCAGAAGATACGCCGTAAGTTCGAGGGATCGCCCACTTTCCTGGTGCTGACTGACCGCGACGAACTGAACAAGCAGATAAGCGACACCTTCGAGAACTGCGGACTGCTGGGCAACGTCAAAGCCAAGAAGTTCATAGCCAGCAGCGGCGAGAACCTGAAGATGAAGTTGAGAGGCAATCCATCGTTCATCTTCTCATTGATCCAGAAATTCAATGATGCCCAGGCGGAAGCTATCTACCCGGACCACGACATCATCGTGATGAGCGATGAGGCGCACCGCACGCAGAACGGAATCTTTGCCGATAACCTGATGCACATGTTGCCGACGGCTCACCGCATAGGCTTCACGGGAACGCCGCTGCTGTCGAACGACAATATCACGGCGCGTACATTCGGCGGTTATGTGAGTATATACGACTTCAAGAGGGCAGTGGAGGACAAGGCAACCGTGCCGCTCTACTACGAGAACCGCGGCGAGAAACTGCAGGACCTGAAGAACCCCGAAATAAACGACGAGATAGCTGCTGCCCTGGAACAGGCAGGCGATCTGGATGCCTCGCAGATGGCGAAGCTGGAAAGGGAGTTTGCCAAGGAGGTGCACCTGCTGACGGCAGCCAAACGTCTGCGCCTGATAGCCCAGGACTTTGTGCATCATTACAGTGACCTGTGGACATCGGGCAAAGCGATGTTCGTGTGCTACAACAAGGTGACCTGCGTCCGTATGTTCAACTATGTGCAGGAATACTGGCAGCGTGAGATCAAGGCGCTGGAAGCCTCCATTGCGAAATGTGCCTCGCAACAGGAGGCACAGGAGATGCAGCGCAAACTGGAATGGATGCGCGCGACGGACATGGCTGTGGTGGTGTCGCAGGAGCAGAATGAGATTCAGACTTTCAGAAAATGGGATCTGGACATCGAGCCCCATCGCGAACGTATGGAGAAAGAGGAACTGGACAAGAAGTTCAAGGATCCCGACTCGACGCTGCGCATCGTCTTTGTCTGTGCCATGTGGCTGACGGGATTCGACGTGAAGACTCTCTCTTGCCTATACATTGACAAACCGATGAAAGCCCATACGTTGATGCAGACCATTGCCCGTGCCAACCGCGTGTCGGAGGGTAAAACCAATGGCCTGGTCATTGACTATATCGGCATAGTGAAGGCTCTGCGCCAGGCATTGGCTGACTATACCGCCAATCCGGAAGACGGTGCGGGTGGCAATGACCCAACGGTCGATAAGAAGGTGCTCATCCAACATGTGCTGGAAACGATAGCTGCTGCGGCGGCTTTCCTGCACGAACATGATTACGAACTGAATGACCTGATTGCGGCTGAGGGTTTCAAGAAACTGTCATTGCTGAAGAAGATTGCCAATGCGATGTGCGAGACTGCCGAGATACGGAAGTCGTACTGCACTTTCGCCTCCACGCTGCTGAAACTGTGGAAATACCTCGACCGCGAGGATATCACTCCCGAAATGAAGCAGCAGAAGGATGCCATCGAGGCTATCTACAAGGAGCTGCAGCTGAAACGCAAGCATGCGGATATCACCAACCTCAGTGTGGCTATCAACAGGATAGTTGATGAACATCTTGAGGTGGATCCGTCCAACATGATGGTGGCTGACTCGCGACGGTTCGATATCAGTGGCATCGACTTCGACTTGCTCCGTAGGGAGTTCGCCAAGAGCAAGGAGAAGAACCTGATCATGAAGGATATCCAGGAACTGCTGCAGGAGCGCATCGCCCAGATGCTGGCACAGAATCCTGCGCGTATCAATTTCTACGAGCGATACCAGGAAATCATTCACGACTACAACCAGGAGCAGAACCGTGCTACGATTGAGAAAACGTTCGAGGAACTGATGAAACTGTCTAACGAACTGACTGTGGAGGAGAAACGATACATACGCGAGGGCTTCGAGAATGACGAGCAGCTCTCCCTGTACGATGTATTGATGAAGGACGACCTATCGAAAGAGGATATCAAAAAACTGAAGGTAGTCGCCAAAGATCTGCTGGAGAAGATCAAGGAGCAGTTGGCAACAATGGATCATCCATTCGACAAGCAGGAGACAAGGTCTGCTATCTTCGTCACCATCCGCGACATCCTGTGGCAAGAACTCCCCGAGAGCTTCTCGGACGATAGTGTACTCTACTACCGCGACGCTGTATATAATTACGTCAGCCAGCATTACGGTAGTGTAGGTTGAGGAAATTTTTCTCTCCCTATTTTACTCCCCTATTAATAAAAAAGGACAGGCTCAATGAGTCTGTCCTTTCTTATTCTATGGGCTAATATATAGGGTGCCTCGGATTACTTGTCAGCCAACATGCTGTCGTTGAAGAGTACCGAGTTCAGGCCAAGCTTGTTGAACTCCTGATTCAGGAATGCGAGATACTGACGATACTGTGCTGGAGTAACCAACTCGTGTACGGCAGCGAGGTTCTGATTGACGATGAGAGAAAGGCGAGCCTGACGCTGATCAGCTGGAACCTTCTGCAGACGGGCTACACGACGGTTCAGATCGCTGCAAGTGAACTGCAGGCTCTCGATCTGGTCTGCATCGAGACGCATTACCTTGTTCAAGTCGCGGAGGCGCAGACGGATCTTATAGTTCACGGAGTCAAAGTTCATTTTATTCTCCTCTACTACAGCGGTCTTGTTAGCGTTGTTTGCTGCGCTATTAACTGCACCTTCTGCCTTAACTGTTGCACCTGCCATCATTGTGGCAGCCATTGCAAAAACTAACATAAACTTTTTCATAACACTAATACCTTAATTTAATAACGTTTAATAATAATTTAATGTGATATTGATCGTTTCCTACTCTCGGTTCACTTATCCATCTCTGTTTTGAATCCTATTAGTCTTTTGGTTCTCTTCCACTGAAGAGCTTTTTCCTTTTTGACGGTGCAAAGATACGGCCTTTTTTTGGAGTGTGCAATAGTTTGCGCACTTTTTCTTGCTTTTTTAGTCGTTTTTGGCCTATTTTTGTCATATATAGTAGTCAATTAGGCAGTTATTGATGTACGATAACCAAAATGATAACCGAAAAGCGGTTCCGTTGAGATTTTTTTTGAAAGCTAAAAAACGAAAGAAACAAAAAACATTTCTGTGGAGGGGATTCGTTACAAATTCGTTGAATATTATTGAGGAAAGCGAATGCGAAAGGAATACTTCGTATATATTCGTTGAATTCGGTGATAAAAAAGCAAACGAAAACGAAGACGATAACGAAAAATCCGTTCCTATCTGTTAAATCAGTTCCATCTGCGTTCCCAACCATATATAATTCCCTTAATTCTATTAAAAAAAATAATTGAAAGCGAAAAAACGTCCTAACATGTCCTTGATTTTTGAGCGAACAAGAAACGAGAGGAGGCATAGTTGTGCCTTATTTGTATGCTGTATTAACATTCGGAGCATTGACAAATGGCGTAGTTGACGCAAAAAGTAGGTATAAAAAAGGGGTTTTATGCGCTTTTATTTGGTAATATGACAAATAATGCGTATTTTTGCGTGCAAAATATGGAGCCAATGATAGACTACGATTTGACCAAGATCAAAGCCATCGTGTTTGACGTGGATGGCGTATTGAGCGAAAGTACCATCCCAATGGATGAAGAGGGTCAGCCCCTGCGTACGCTCAATGTCAAGGATGGATATGCCATTCAGCTCGCCGTGAAGATGGGTATCAACATAGGTATCATATCGGGTGGCAGGAGTACAGTGGTCGAGAAAAGGTATGCCTATCTCGGCGTGAAGGATATCTATATGGGATCGCACGTCAAGACGGACGACCTGCATGACCTGATGCAGCGCACGGGGGTGTCGCTCGACGAGATGCTCTATATGGGTGACGATATCCCCGATTATGAGGTGATGCAGTTGGTGGGATTGCCTTGCTGTCCCGCAGATGCCTGCCCGGAGATTCGCGCCATAGCCCGTTATGTCAGCCATTGCACCGGTGGCCACGGCGCTGCCCGTGACGTCATTGAGCAGGTACTCAAGGCCCAAGGTAAATGGATGGCCGACAAGGAGGCCTTTGGATGGTGAAAGGGCGGCGCCCTTAATTGATAATTGACAATTGATAATTGATAAAATTTACGAATTGAAAATTGAAAGTTGAAAAACTACTCCGATTGAAAAACGTTCAATGGAGGGGAAATGATTAAATAATTCAATTGTCAAATAAATAGTAAATCGTAAATTGTCAAATAGTAAATATTTAAGATAGTCAAATAGTAAATAACTCGATGTTAGATACAGAAAATAATAATTTAGATGATAGTCAGCCGCAGATGCGTCTGTTGTTGGCATCAAACAGCCCGAGACGCCGGGAACTGCTGGCAGGTCTGGATATACCGATGGAGGTGGTCCGGCTGAAGGACATCGACGAGACTCATCCAGAGGGACTGCAGGGCGGCGACATCCCGTTGCACATAGCAAAGCTCAAGATGTCGGCCTACGATATGCAGCTGAAGCCAGGCGAAGTGCTTATCACCGCCGATACCATCGTGTGGTGCGACGGAGAAGAGATGGGCAAGCCCCATGACCGTGCCGATGCCCAGCGTATGTTGCACCGCCTCAGTGGTTGTACGCATCAGGTCTATACTGGTGTATGTCTGCGCAGCGCTGCCGATTCCACCAGTTTCGTGTGTTGTACGAATGTGACCTTCGGAACACTGACCGACGAGCAGATTGACTATTACATCGATCAATATCGCCCCTACGACAAGGCTGGTGCCTATGGCATACAGGAGTGGATAGGCTATGTGGGCTGCACTCAGCTGGAGGGTAGTTACTACAATGTGATGGGCTTGCCCGTACAAAGACTTTATCAAGCACTAATCAAACTAAAAATATGAAAAAATTATTGACCCTGGCCGTGGCTCTTTTGACCCTGACGGCTTGTAATAGTACTAAGACTTATACCGTAAACGGAACGTTCGACATACCAGCCACCTTCCAGATGGGTGACACCGTGATAGAGCGTGGCCCTATCACTGGATATATCTATATGGCGGGCCTCGACAACCAGACTTTCGACTCGGTCCTGGTTACCAACGAAAAGTTCACCTTCACCGGTCCAATCGACCCCAAGCAGCCTTACTTCGTCTATCTGGTTAGTGAGTATGGCGCAGGTATGATTGCGCTGGAGGCTGGCGAGATTGAAGTTACGATAGGAGAGGCCATGACGGCTACAGGTACCCCAATCAATGACGAGATAGACAATATGATGGCGTGGGTCGATTCGGTCGGCTACATGCTGGCTGACGAGATGGAGAAGATGGGGCAGGATGGACCTCTCACCGAGGAGACCTTCGTGCCGGTCTATACCAGATACAGCGATATGGTCAACCAGCACATCGACTCAATCTACCAGGCCAATGACCAGAACCTGATCGGTGTTTACTGCGCCAATGTCAAGACCGCCCAGGCCCGTTCGTCTGCCGAGATGGAGGAGATGCTGGCTCCAATGAGCGACTACGTCAAGAACAGCGAACTGATACAGCAGCATATCGTTTATCTGCGTCAGGTAGAGTCTCAGCCCGATGGAGAAGATTATATTGGGAATTGACCCAGGTACGAATGTGATGGGCTACGGGGTGCTCCGCGTGGATGACCGTAAGCCTGAACTCATGGTGATGGGTGTGCTGCAACTCAAGAAGTTCGAGAGTCATTACCTGCGCCTGAAACGTATCTACGAGCGGGTGCTGGGGTTGATCGAGCAGTATCATCCTGATGAACTCGCCATCGAGTCTCCATTCGTCGGTATCAACCCGAACTCAATGATCAAATTGTGTCGTGCTCAGGGTGTGGCTATGGCCGCTGCCGTTGAACGCGACATCCCAATCTTCGAGTACCCTCCTGCCAAGGTCAAGATCCAGATAGTAGGCAATGGCTCAGCCTCCAAGGAACAGGTGGCTGCCATGGTCAAGAATGCCCTTCACCTGTCGGACGAAGATATGCAGACTAAGAACGATGCGACCGATGCCGTGGCCATTGCCTTGACTCATTTCTATATGACTACCCGTCCAGGTGCCCTGCTCGGCGCCAAAGGCGGTGGCAGTAGCCGCATCCCACGTTCGTCGGGCAGCAGTTCCCGTTCCTGGAACGAATTTATTGCCCAGAATAGCGATAGGATACACAAGTGAGAAGTGACAAAGGGACTAAGTACAAAGGACAAAGAAACAAAGGGACTAAGGACAAAGTACAAGAAGTTACAATGGCTGACTTCGGTTGATCTATTCTAACAATGTTTAACTATCCTTACTATCCCAACTATCTTTAACTATCCTAATTATCCCAAACTATCCTGCCTATCCCAAACTTTCCCCACTTGTCTTTACATTTCTTTCCCCACTTGTCTTTACATTTCCACTTTTAGTCCCCACAAACATTACATTGTCGTTTTAGGTTTTAACCCAATAATTTCAGCGAGCGTGCTCGCACATAGTTCAATTTTATTTTCATTCGAATGAAAAAGCTTATTCACATCATTCAAGGAATGGCTGTCATGGCAATGGTCGTATTGCTGGCAGCCTGTCAGAAAAAAGAGAGTTATCTCAAAGTAGTACCAACGGATACGATGATGAACGTATCGGTTGACCTCGGATCATTGGCCAAGAAAGGCGACCTGGGCAATAACGTGTCGCTCAATGGTCTGGCTAATACTGCAATGTTGGCTTTGGACCGTGAGACGCAGGAGTACGCCAAACTGCTCCTCGAAACTCCACAATTGTCCGGTATAGACTTCACCAAACCTATGGTGATGATGGTCAATTCTCAAGGCCAGGACGCAGAAAATACTGAAGTGGGTGTAGTATTGGCAGTTTGCAACAAGGAGGCTGTCCGTAAATGCCTCGATACGTTTGTCAAGAGTGGTGTCACCTACGAAGAAAAGGGTGACGTGACACTGGTTAGATTCGGTGACGAAAATGAAGATATGTTGGCCTATGATGAGACTTCGTTTGTCTTCTGGGCATCCAAGAAACGCGATGTCGCCAGCCTCTTCTCTCTGTCGGCAGCCGATCAGGCTATCCAGAGTAATGAGGTGTTCAAGCAGATGGCAGATTGCCATGCCGACATTGCCTATGCTTGTGATTATAGCCAGTTCTCGCATCTATACGAAGAGGCTGTCCGTAATAGTGAAGCTAATGAGCAGTTCGATACTCAGGCTGTAACTGAAATCCTGCAGTCGATGAAGGTCCTCTCGACTACCAATTTCGAGGATGGTAAGATTGTTACGGAAACCCGATGCGGCGGTGTGAACCAGGATTTGATGAACTGCTATGCGCAGGCTACTGGTCGTGATTTCAACTACCTGCCTTCGGAGGCAATCGCTGTTGCTGAGGGTGCTGTCAAACAACTTCCAACTGTCGGCAATTTCTACGATAAGATGTTCAAGGGCAAGATTTCGGAGTTCCTGACCAATGCAAACCTCTCTATGGAGGACCTGAACGAGATAGAGGGTGATATGTGCCTCTCCTTCATCGGAATGGAGGAGCAATTGCCAATGGTGTACTTCGCTGCAGACGTGAAGGGTGATAAGCTCTGGAATGCATTGAAGGCTGAACTGGTCAAGGATGATCAGGTTCAGGAGCAGTCGGCAGACCGTCTCATCCTGTTGGAGAAATATGTGATCGGCAAGACTGCAGACCGCATCTTCTGTATGCCTGTATCTTACTGTGACCGTGTCATCAAGGATGGCCAGTGGGTCGCCCTCGACGAGAACTTCAATCAGAACCGCACTGCTGACCAGATCAAAAAGATGGGTTTCGCTATAGACTTCGCTGCTCTGGGCGAGATGCTCTCAACACTTGACCTAGGTATGTATCAGGCTGTCGCTCAGATGGCTGTAAGCAAGTTCGACTATGCCGTAGCCTCCAATGATGCCAATGATATGCTCCACGCTAAAGGCGAATGTGTAATGACCGACAAGAAGACAAACTCATTCAAGCAGATTGTCAACCTGGTCGAAGACGTCATCCGTCAGGCTGCTGCGGGAAACGCGTATTAATAATTGATAATTGACAAAGATGGACGACGTCCATGGACGTACAAAGACGTCGTCCATAATTGATAATTGACAATTGATAATTGATAAAATTTACGAATTGACAATTGAAAGTTGAAAATTGAAAAACCACTCCAATTGGAAACCAATTGGGTGGGAAATAATTAAATATTTCAATAATTCAATAAATAGTAAATCGTAAATGGTCAAATAGTCAATAATAAATTAATTGTCAAATAGTAAATAGAGTCGATGCTTTCGCTTAATTCTATATCACTTGATAATATGTTGCCGAAGGTCTTCGTGGGGCAAGAGCCCTGCGGAGATTCTTCGGACATCTGGTTGCACCAGGTGAAGTTCTCTCGTGGAGAGACCATCCTGCTGCAGGCTGAGTCGGGTAGGGGCAAGACCTCGTTGTGCTCCTACATGGCGCAACTGCGAAGTGATTACGTAGGCCAGCTCCATTATTTGGATGAGCAGGGAACAGAACTCTGTATTGAACCCAGCGAGCTGCTCCGACAGCACATCGGTGTTATGTTCCAGGAGCATCGATTGTTCGCCGACTTGACTGCTGTCGAGAATGTGATGCTCAAAAATCAATTAACTCAATATACTACAGAGCACGAAGTGCGCCAGCAATTGTCCCGATTGGGATTGGCCGACCGTATGGACTGCCCTTGTTCTATGCTTTCATTGGGCCAGCAGCAGCGCGTCGCTTTCGTGCGGGCGTTGTGCCAGCCCTGCAGTTTCCTGTTGCTCGACGAACCTGTATCGCACCTTGACCCTGCCAATGCAGCTGTTATGGCCGAGATGGTGCGTGAACGGCAGGTTGCGGATGACCTCTGCCTGATTGTGACGTCGGTAGGTCATCATTTGCCAAGCGATTTTTCACAAATCTATAAGCTATGAAATACCTTTTCCTTTTGTTGCGGCGCAATGTTAGCGCGTGGCAATTACTCATCTTCGGTGTAGGTGGCTTGGTTGGAGCCCTCATCGTTATGTTGTGTATGCAGTCTTATAGAGACATTGACCGAGCTTATCAGTCGGACGATGCTCTGTTTTCCGAGAATTATTTAGTCATCAGTAAACCGGTCAGTCTGCGTACTACCGTGAAGGGTCTGATAGGTGGTCAGTCGCTCTCGTTCAATGAACATGAGATTGAAGAACTGCGCGCACTGCCCGATGTGAGTGAGGTGGCTCCCTTCCGTACCGCCCGTTTCACGGTCGATGCTATGGTGAGCGCTGGTCATCGTACGCTCCGGACTGAGATGTTCCTGGAGTCCGTACCGGACGAGTTTATCGACTTGCCTCTGGATGACATTGAGTGGAAGGCTGACCTGAGCGACCGCTTCGTGCCGGTATTGGTCCCTCGTAACTACCTTGACCTCTACAACTTCGGTTATGCTTCGGCACGTGGTCTGCCGCAACTTGCCGAAGGTCTGGTAGGACAGTTTACTTTCCAGCTCATCATCGGCGGCAGTTTCTACCACGCCCGCATCGTCGGTTTCTCGACCCGTCTCAACACCATCTTGGTGCCTGATGCTTTCCTGGCCGATGCCAACCGTGTGTATGGAGAGGGAAAGGATGACAGTCCATCGCGCCTGATAGTCCGCACCCGTGGAGAGGAGGCTGGCGCATCTCTGCTCCAGTACTTGACCCGCATGCACTATGTGGTCGCTGATGGCGGCGAAGCGCTGGTTCGTATGCGTTCCATGGTCTATGGTATCGTATGGGCGGTGGCTGCTGTAGGTATCCTGGTGATGTTGCTCTCTTTCTTCCTGCTCGTCGTCAGTTTCCTGCTGCTTATTGAGCGCAATCGCGAGATATTCCGCAACCTCATCAGTCTCGGGTACAACCAGAAGCAGATCACTCGGCCATATAGATTGTTGGCTCTGGTCGTCGATGTCATTGTATGGGCTGTCGCTGCCATGCTGTGCAGTATCTTCTATCCATACATTGGTGCACTCATCCTTGAGGCATCTCCGAGCCTGCAACCTGCAGGTATGGGTATCTTCTACCTCGCTGCATTCATCGGCTGCCTCGTCTTCGTATTGATTCACTATACAGTCATCTGGTACGGCGTGAAGCGAATAACGAAAAGGTAATACTCACTTCGTTCGTGTTAATGCTCGCGGTGCTCGCGTTAATGCTTCGCGGTAATACTCGCTGCGCTCGTGTTAAAGCTCGCGGTGCTCGCGTTCCGTTCCCCTTTTGAATATACAGTGTGCATAATAAAACAAATTTTTGGTAATGGCTGGAATTATGTTTTATTGTGCACATTTTGTTTTTGTAGATAATGGTTTTTGTGCAAGGATATTGATTAATAGTTGCTGAACACAAGGTCATTTTTATTACAAAATTGATTACAAAATGAGATAAATATTGTTTCAAGATGTTTCAAAATGTTTCAACTTGTTTCATCTCGTAAAATTGAGACAATGTTTTATATACCGGTTTTTAGTTGTTTTATTATCTGATAATTAGTGATTTAATGTGAAATGAGTGAAATCTAAAACAATTTTTAACATTTGCGTGAAACACATTGAAACATACCTTTTGATGGAAAAACCAATTTTTTGTTCTAACTTTGCAGCGTCCAAATAAATACATCTAATAGTTAGTCATATATTTATTTTGTTGCAGATTGATAATTGTCGTTAAGTCAAATGTTGGAACATTCATTTGTTTTTCTGTTCCAAACACCCTAATGATCTTTAAAATGGTTGTATCTATGTGAACGTAGCAAGACAGAGGTTGTTGCCCATATAGATAATTTAATCCCCCAATAAACAGTCTAAGTGTTCATTCCCCTCTGACACAGATATTAAACACTCATTGAAAAAACACACACATATATATTCTATATACGGTTGGGACACTTAGGCTGTTTTTTTAAGGCTCAATGGGATGGAGAAGCTAAAGATCTGGGTTGAAATAGTTATTTCTACAAGTTAATTCCTTTTTATACTATCATCAAAAACTTCAATTTTATTAATCTTTTATGAAAACCTTTTTATTGTGTGCAGCCTTGTTGCTATCTGCCTGCTCTCTGCAGGCCCAAGTCAAAAGTTATGCTACTTATGAGGACTTTGTTCAGGGCAAGTGTGAAATGATTGATTCTGTCGAAATCAAGTGTAATGGCACTGGCCATCAAGTGTGGGTAGGTGGCAATGATTACAAAATGAAATCCAAGGACAGAAAGGTCAAAAAACAACTCAAGAAGAAAGCATTTGCCGTTGAAAATGAAGGTAAGTTGTATGTGAACTGTCGTAATCTCCAATTCGAAAACACCAGGTTCGGTAATGGTTATACGCTGGCTTTCCGCATAGGACATGATTCATTGTTGTTCGTAAATCGTCCCATCGGACAGGAAGCTGCATCGCAGGTTTCTACGGCTGGATTCTTTTTAGGTGCAATAGGCGGTGCCATTGTGGCAAGTAACCAGTTGCATCACCAGGTCTGCTATCTCATTACGAAAGGATCAGACAAGAATGGACGCATCGACATTCAAATGATAGGTGATGACCAGATGTGCGAGTGGCTCAAGAATAATAATGCTCTGTATGAAGAATATTATGCGGAGAACGATAAGCGCGAGCGTCGTCTGGCTACACATATCCTCCCATTGTTGGAGAAGGATGGCATCATCAGCCAATATAAGCAGCTCCTGATCACTCCCAAGGCAATCAAAGGTCTCTGATCGGATATTCGTCGAGTAATAATCAAGTTTATCATAATGCCAGTGCATCAATTTGCACTGGCATTTTTTTGGGGGTGGATTCTCGTCAAGGCAAACGTGTCTACCTTGTTTCCCTTAGTGTGGATGGAGATGAAGATGAATGTGTCGTCTTGCTATATGCGATTGGCAATAATGGATGAATAGAGAGTGCCTAAGAAGGAATAGAGAAAGAAATGAATTGTATAAATAGATTGATAAACAAGTGATTGCGATGGTTGTTGTACCATGATACCTACAAATAGGTATTGATAAATGAAATAAAATACAATATTTTTGCACGCCCAAAGCATAAAAAACGTTATTCTATATTAAAAAATGAAAAAGTTTACTTACTTATTATTGTGCGTATTAGGTATATGTGTAGCCTCTTCATGTTCAGATGATGATGACAATGTCAGTTTAGCTACTTTGACCGTTCAGTTGAACAGCGAGAAAGAGAACGTGGACTATACCTTGTTCCAGATTACTGTCACAGAACTTCGTTCCCTGATGGTATATAACTGCACGGCCGATGATGCGGGTAACGCTCTGGTCAACTTGCCTTATGGTCAGTATTCCGTTGTTGCCAAGGATACGGTCAATGGTGCTGCTACCCTCTACGGCAGTATAGAGTCTTTCACCTTCTCTGAGCAGAATAAGTTGGCTGAAATCAATCTGGTCAACATCGAGTCAACCCTGGAGAAGACCTTCGTACTCAATGAACTCTTCTTCAACTGTTCAAGCAATGGTTCGTGGGACAACAACTACTATGAGGAGTACTTTACCATCCTCAATGTCAGTGATGTGCCTCTCTATGCCGATGGACTGTCTTTCGCTATCTGCGGCGACTACAACTGCGTGGAGGATGACGGCCTCAAGAGCGCATACCTGTTGCGCGACTCGATCGTAGTGAGCCAGATATATAGCATCCCCGGAGATGGCCGCACTTATCTGGTACAGCCAGGCGAGCAGTTGGTCATTGCTCACTCGGCTATCGACCATACAGCTGGAGGTACCAAGCCAGCTGCACGCAACCTGACAGGTGCAGACTTCGAGATATATGTGCCCTACGAGTACTCTATGACCACCGACAATCCTGATGTGACCAATGTGACCGTCGATTATTCGATGTTCCAGGCTTTCTCATGGGGTTATGGCGGTTATGCTCCGATGATGCTGCTCCGGCCCGATACTGACCTCAGCACTTATGTACCAGCACACCTGGCTAATATGAAGGTGACCGGTGCTTGGGGTAACCAGATGCAGGATTACCTCATCATTCCACAGTCCTGGATCATAGATGGCGTGGAGGCTGCCAGTGCAGACAATATGCTGCGCAAGGTGCTTCCAGTCAGCGTTGACAAGAGTTATATCACCATCGCTGACGAAGGCATGTACGGTGGTTTCAAGAACCAGTTCATCGAGCGTAAGTCTGCCGACCAGGGCTTCCGAATGGATACTAACGACAGCGCCAATGACTATGTTGTCAACGTAGGCGGCCAGAAGAACTACATCAAGTAAATAAGACTGACTTAGAATGACTACTTAATATGGGCAGAAAGCTCTCTACAAAGGAGCTTTCTGTCTTGTTTCGCATATAAAGTTTCGCCAAATGTCAATAAAGAAATATCTCCTGATGCTACTTGCGATGTCCGTGTATGTGCTGGCTCAGGGCCAGACTGTCCTGCGAGGTACTGTGAAAAGTGCATTGGACGGGGAACCAATCCCCTTTGCTACCATCTATGCCAAAGAGATGCGCAAGGGTGCCGTGGCTGACTATGACGGACGGTATGAACTGCGAGTGGACGATGGTAGGGATTGCCACATCCGGGTACAGTCCCTGGGTTACCAGCCCCGGGAGATTCTCGTGCCACGCGATGAGACTCATCTTGACATAGTGCTCGATGAGCAGAGCATCGCGCTGAGTGACTTCACGGTCACCGCTAAGTATCTCGACAAGGTGGGCAGTGACGCCACCATCGGCCAAGAGGCTCTCGAGTATATCCAGCCCACGTCGCTCAAGGATATCTTCGTCCTGCTGCCAGGTGGTAAGATAGGTAGTGACAATATGCAGAACAGTTCGCTGATCAGCAGCAGACAAGTGGGTGCGGACCTGAGCAGTTCGTTCGGCATGGGTGTGTCGGTCAACGGAGTATCGATGAACAATGACGGTATGCGCATACAGATGCAGGGTGTGACAGGTTCAAGTTCTGCTGATGGGGAAGGTAATGTCCGTGTCAATGCAGGTATGGACCTGCGTACACTGTCGAGCGACCACATAGAGAGTGTTACGGTGGTGCGTGGTATTTCGTCGGCCAAAGAGGGTAACCTCAGTTCTGGCAGTATCCAGGTACAGGCCAAGCAGGGTGCCAGTCCGCTGCATTCGCGTGTAAAGTTCGACCCACAGAACAAACTGGCCTATGTCGGCAAGGGATTCCGCCTGTCAGATGCACTGGGTACACTCCATATGGGTGCCGACATCGTACGTTCGCAGTCACAGATAGAGGATGAACGCGGCGCCTACAACCGTGTGAGCGGACAACTCAACTGGAACAATCAGCGCCACTGGGCCGGCAAGGTGGTCAATATGAATGTGCTGGGCAGTTACGTGACATCGTTCAGCAACCGCAAGACAGACGAGATGATTGAGGCTTACCACGAGAAGTACAACAGCCGTTACCAACGGGCCAGTCTCAGTTCGAAGATGAAGATGGAACTGGGACAAAAATGGATAGATGATGTGGTGTTGATCCTGGCTGCGGACTATTCGGACAACAGCCTGGAACATCACAAGCATGTCATCAACCGTACCGTGATGCCGCTGCAACATAGTACCGAGGAGGGGGAGAGCGAAGGTATCTACCTGCCATCGAGTTATGATACGTACTACGAGATAGACAATCGTCCCCTGAACTGCCAGGCTCAGATCGATGCACAGAAGTATGGTATGATGGGAGAGCGATGGAACTACTCCCTGCTGTTGGGCAGCATGCTCAATGTGAACAAGAACCTGGGCGCCGGAGCTGTATTCGACTTGAATCGCCCGCCATTCCCATCGTCCGATTGCATCCGGCCGCGTAAGAACAGCGACATCCCCGCCATAGCCCACCAGGCAGGGTATGCCGAGGTCAAGTTGCGCCATCGGGCAGGAGAGCGGGAGACAAACCTGTCAATCGGACTGCGAGAGACGATGATGTTCAATCTGCCATCGGAGTATCTGCTCAATGGCAAGGTACTGCTTGACCCACGTATGCAGGGCAGCTATACGCTCTATCACGATGTGCGAGGCAAGGTGATGAGTCACACGCTCAGGCTGGGATGGGGTATAGAGAACAAGTTGCCATCGGCAGACTATCTCTATCCGGACAAGGTATATCACGACTATATCGCACTCAATGCCTACTTCACCGACGAGAGTCAGCGTCTGCTCATCACGAATACGAAGATTCAGAATCCTGCCAATCCTCGCATTGATGCCAACAGAAACTACAAGATAGAAGGTGGATATGATGGTAAGTGGAATGGCTATGAATGGAGCATCACTGCATTCAGCGAGACGATGAAGGGCGGTGTCGAATACTTCACCACCTATGCGCCCGCCAGTTATACTTATTACTATGCATTGAGCCATGAGGTGACGGGACGTCCTACGCGCGATGACTTCCTGTCCCGGACGATGGAGACTTTTATGGCCATGCGTGTGCCGACCAACAGCGCAAGGGTGGAAAAGCGTGGCATCGAATATCGTCTGCACATTCCAAACATCGAACCTCTGCGCAGTGACATTGAGGTGAATGGCGCCTACTATCATACGGTCTATTCGAGCGGTGTCCCCGTGATGTACCGTCCCAGCATAATGATTAATGACCAGATGTACCCCTATGTCGGTATCTATGATGGTTTCGAGAAGGAATATGCTGAGAATTTCAATACGAACTTCTGGATCAATACGCATATTCCCGATTGGAAACTCATCTTCACCAATTTCATCCAGGTCATCTGGTTCCAACGGTCGCACTTGGGTACTGATGTAAGCGAATATCCGGAGCACTATATGGATACGGCAGGCGAGATTCATCCCTTCGACCTGACGGATGATGCTCAATTGGAGCGTCTGCGCCGCAGTTTCCTCTCATCGCGATACAACGAAAATGCTTTGCCTGTATCGCTGCTCTGGAACATCAAGGCAACCAAGGAGTTCAACCGCCATGCCAAACTCTCCTTCTTTGCCAACAATGTCATTCAGGTCAGTCCCAAGTATCAGGATGGTTATGCCCACACGCAACGTAATTGGTACAAGCCATTCTTCGGTGGCGAGCTCACGCTGAATTTCTGAAATTTAATCAGTGTGAATTTTTAATTCTCAATTCTGAACTTTCAATTTCCAACGTACAATTGAAATATTCTCTTTTCACTATTCTGCTTCTGCCTGCATATGCAGTGGGGCAGACCAGCCTCGGATATAACTTACAACGGTATGCGGCCCCGGAAGGCAGTATGCCGGCTGGACTGTATCAGAGCAACCTGGACATCGAACATACAGTGAGTTATGCTGTGCGAAGCAATACCGCGCTATTGGACAGAATACTCAATGATTCGGCCTGGGCGGCTGTACAGGGTGAGGCTACGGCGCGCAATGTCGTGTCGGGCTCGTTCGACAATGACAACACCATTGGCCAATACATTCATTACGACGGAAGGCGCAAGACCTTCGGTCAATTGCTGGCTGCGGGGGAGCGGAGCATAGCCGGTCGGGGTACTCTCTATGGGATGGCGTGTTACCGGAACGGAAACAGGAGGGACGTCTCGCTCAACTATGCAGTGCACCCCGAGGACTATGCCCCCTACTTGGTGAGTGATACGTTAGGTGCCAGTACCTTCAGACAGGAGACCTATATCGTGCAGGCTGGATACAGCCGCGGCGTAGGTCCGATGGAGGTCGGTATGGACATCTATTATGAGGGTGTGGCTCAGGCTCGGACGCACGATCCCCGCCACTCGAACTACTCGCATCTGATGCGTCTGGGGCTGAGTGCCGGTCAGGCATGGGCGCATCAGGCAGTTTCACTCCGCATTGCTCCCGAGTGGAACCGGCAGGCTATATCATCGACCAGTATGCAGGATGGAGTGCGGTACTTTGACTTCTATGGCTTCGGACTGTGGAACCACCGCGAGACTCAGACTGCCATTACCTATGGCCGCGTGCAGACTCTGCGGGGACTGATGGCCGATGCAGCGTGGCTCTACGATGGAGCGTGGCAGTGGAGCGCCAATGTAGGCTATCATCTGCGACGTATGAATACGGAGGAGGGCAGTTCGTACAAGAATCTCTTCGCCTCAACTACGCATATACTCCGGCAACAGTTGCACGTCTCGCACAGAGTGGATGATTGGCAGGTCTATATGCAGTTGACGGCAATCCAGGGATGGCGCCGGGGCGAGGAGTGTGTCTATGAGCAGCAGGTTCAGGATGCCGAACAGGGATTGTACGACTATGTCAAGGTCGCGACCAATCGCCTCTATACCTATAAGTGGATGAATGGTGATGTGCGGGTCAAGGTGTTGCACCACATTTCTCCCAAGGCAAGCATCGGACTGCTCGCTGCTGTCGGCTATGACCATAGTAAGGAGGGGTACAAGGTGCCCTCCATGCACATTGACATACGGACTCTCCGTTCTACCCTGGCTGCCGAGTACAAACAGCATCGCGGGGCAGCGCAACTTGAACTCCTGGCCTATGCCGGAATGCAGCAAGGATGGGATTGTCGATACAGCATCGTGGGTGTGACCAATCCGATCCAGACTACGATGGCCTTCATCCCCTATCAACTGCGCGGAGAGAACCATCAGTTGATGGGTGGTAGCATTGCCTGGGGGTATGACTTGATGCAGAACTGCACTTTGGGTTTGCGCCTCCGGGCAGATAGGCTCCACTCAGACTACAGGAAGGTCAATGCCCTGAGCGCCGACCTGTTCGTCCTGTTCTGATAAATAAATGAATATTGACAATTGAGTAATTGGGTTATTGCCCATTAATCCTTTGTCCCTTAGTACTTTGTTTCTTTGTCCCTTAGTACTTTGTCCCTTAGTTCTTGAATTTATGCAATATCAATCGTTAGTAATTCCCCTGGGCGTGATGGCATTGAGCCTAACCGCTTGTAGCGATGAATGGGAGACCATGACAGAAACGGAGCAATCCTCCGGAGTCGTGTCTTACCCCAGTGAACGTATGAGTGTCAAACTGAAAGCCAGTATCATCGAAGATATTGACAACGGTCAGCGCACCGTCAGTGTGCCTACGGGCAGCTTAGAGTTGGATAATTTCCTCAACAGCATAGGAGTGACCAGCATCAGCCGCATTTTCCCTCCGGCAGGAAAGGATGAACCGAAGCAGCGAGCTGAGGGTCTCCACCTGTGGTACACTATAAGTATGCCGGCTGAGGGTGAGGAAACGCGCGGTGCAGAAGGAAGCGACCTGAGCAGTATCGTTTCATACGCCGAGCCTGTCTATCCCTCTAAGTTGGAGCGGGCGCAGTTCGTAGAGATTGACGAACCTGCACGCACCCGCAGCGGAATGGGTAGTACTGAACTGTTCGATGATCCGCTCTATGTGAGACAGTGGAACCTGAAGAACCGCGGAGATGTCGGTAACTATACCGATGGAGACGGTAAAACTGTGGTGAGCAGTATCGCTGGGGCGGATATCAATGTAGAGGCGGCTTGGCAGATTACAACGGGTGACCCAGATGTAGTAGTGGCTGTAGTGGATGGAGGAATCGACATCACGCACCCAGACTTGATAGAGAGTCTGTGGATCAATGAGGGTGAGATACCGGGCAATGGCATCGATGATGACAACAACGGTTATGTCGATGATTACTATGGATACAATTTCACGGAGGACACTTGCCTCATTACTCCCACCCGGCACGGTACTCATGTGGCAGGAGTCATTGCTGCGCGCAATAACAATGACCGTGGTGTGTGCAGTATAGCAGGTGGCAATGGTAAGTCCGGCACGGGTGTGCGTGTGATGTCGTGCCAGATCTTCCGCAACAATCCGGATTATGATCCTTCTGACCCAGAGTCGTCCGAGACCATCGGTTCGGGTGACCGCTATATGGATGCCGCAGCTATTGTATATGGAGCCAACAACGGCGCGGTAATCAGTCAGAACTCCTGGGGTTTCGGCTTTGATGCAACACCACTCGTCATTCGTGAGGCTATTGATTACTTCAACAAGTATGCTGGGGGGAGTCGTACGGCGCGTCCATTGGTCCAGGGTGGTGTAGTAATCTTTGCCGCAGGTAATGACGGTACGCGTTATCCCTGCTGGCCAGCCTCGGAGCCTAATGTCATAAGCGTTGCTGCCTGGAATCCTGACTACCAAGCATCGTGGTACACCAATTATGGAGAGACGGTCGATATCGCAGCACCTGGCGGTTCGCAGCCTGAGAGCGGTCTATACCCCTATGAGGACGGTTTCCCTACCTCGGCCGTGCTCAGCACTGTGCCCTATCAGGAGGATGGTCACGGAGGCTATGCCTATATGCAGGGTACCTCGATGGCGTGTCCACATGTGTCGGGCATTGCAGCTCTGATCGTTTCCCGTTTTGGTAGTGCCGATTTTACGGCCGATGAATTGCGCCAACGCATCGTGACGGGTGTCAAGCCCATTGACTACAATGCCTATGTGATGGACTATTATTTCGATGGACTGGGCATGGGTTATGCCGATGCCGCCTGTGCATTGAGCAACTATGACCGCAATGTTCAACCATCGACTCCGGTCTTTGATCTGGAACGTGTTGTATCGGGCTATGGCAGCACGACTCTGGCGTGGCATTCGGACAACAAAGGTAGCGATGGCAGTCTGCAGAATTATCTGCTCTACATATCGAGCAACCCTATCACGACGGACAACTATGCCTATGCGTCCAGCCATCTGATCAATGCCAACTATGCTGAGCCTGGTCAGGTCTTCGTGCGAACTAATAATCGTCTGCCTGCAGATAGAACCTATTACTATGCTGTCCAGACAGTGGCACGTAATGGTCAGGCTTCACCCGTAGCTATCCTGGAGGGTGGTATCACGACGCTTCACAACGAAGCGCCAGTCATCTCTTGTGATATGGTCGGTAACCGCATCACGATGGCTGGTAGGGATTCGCGAGACGTGCATTTCACCATTACTGATGCCGAGAACCACGATTGGACTTATCAGTTTGTAAATAGCAGTTTTACTCAGCATCGTCGCGAAGGTAATGTCATCTCGCTGCACATTGATGCCTACCGTTATGCTCCGGGCGTCTATCGGAGTGAATTGGTCGTGACCGATGAATATGATGCTGCAACGGAGTTCGAGATAATACTCGACATTCAGCCTGACCACGCGCCCGAGCTCAAGACTGCTTTGCCCACCCTCAATGTCCGTAGGGGAGAGTCTCGCACCTGGGACCTGGTGAACTTCATCGCGGACGAGGATCCTGCCTCCGTCACCTACTCAGTATCGTATGGTGAAGGTATCACGGCTGATATCTGTCAGGGACAACTCTGTATTCAGGCTAAGGATTGGGGCGAGAGTTATGTCGAGGTCGTCGCTACTGACTGCCATCACTTGTCGGGTACGTTCCGCTTGCCGGTCTTCGTCTATGACAACGAAGGTATTTACGCACTCTATCCAACTGTGGCCACGTCTGCACTCTATATCCGAGTAGGGGAGGTGGTCAACGGTCCGGTGCAGATCTGCATCCGTAATGCCGCAGGACGTGAGGTGATGCAACGCTCGTTCGATACGGTCCACCTCAATCCGGAACGTCGCACCTATATGGTTATGGTCAGCAGCCTGGCACCAGGCAACTACACGCTGACTCTCAGCAATCAAGGTAATGTTTATCAAGAGAAGTTTATCAAGCAATAAGATGAGACACCTTATATTATCTCTATATCTTCTGTTCCTGGCCGTCAATGTATCGGCCCAGGGACTCCGTATGGCTATACTCGACATGCCGGCATCGGTCAATTCCCTCAGTATGGGCGGTTGCAGCCTGGGTGCTATGCCGGGCGCCTATATCTATACCAATCCCTCTGCTGCTTTCGGTGATGAGATTGATCCTGTCGTAGTAGATTATGATATGACCCTCGTGGACGAGGAACAGGCCGACAATATGTATCTGCATTCGCTCTCTGCCAGTTATCGAACGGGCAATCATCTGCTGATGGGTGGCGTGCGCTACTATGCACAGGGGACCATCGACCGTCTCGTTGACGAGAATATGCAGATGGTACCAGGGTCACACCGTCTCTATTCCTACAGGGTTGACTTGGGCTATGCACGACAGTTCCAGCGGGCGGTGGTCTATGGGACTCTGGGTATTGCCTCCGAACAGACTGTATCTCAGACTGATGCTTATCGTATCTCTCTCGGTGGAAGTTTCCGTGGCGAAATTGGATCTATGCCATACACGCTTGGAGTCGAAGTGCGGGATTTGGGCTTAGTCTCCCATCTGAATAAGAATCACGCTCTATCTCCGCTCGCTCATTGTGGCGGTACTATTTCGTGCCCTATTGGGGGCCAACAGGCTCTCAGCCTGTATGTGGATGGAGGTTCCTACCTGCCTGTGGATGGCGCCGATGTCGCCTCGATGGTGTGTGGCGGTCTCTCTTATTCTATTGCAGGGCGTTACTCTCTTTCTGCCGGTGCTCACTGTGGTGACCGCAACAATTTTGCTGCCAGTGGCCTTTCTGTCCGTATCGGATGGCTGACAATCCTGGGTTCTTGCCGCTTCGGTTGGGAGGATGGACAGTCTCCAATGTATATGATAGGTGCACGATTCTCATCGGGCAAATGATAAGTGTAATAGAACTTAGTCCGTTTGCTTGATTTCCAATAACGTAGATATTGCCAATGGAATGGTAATAAATGAATTATTCAATTATTAAATCAATTGTAAATAGTAAATTATTAAATAGTAAATAGTAAATTATTAAATAGTAAATATTTTTATGTTTCGTTTTTATTCCTTCTTCTTCTTTCTTTTTCTGTCCGTATGTTCATTGTTCGGTCAGCAGATTACAGATACAGAGTCTTCGCACGCGCACAATGGAGAGGCATTGCAGGTAATCAAGCAAATGCTTGACAATAAGATTGATTCTGCTGCGTTTGCCGAAGCAAGCGGATATCTCTTTCAGTGGGCTGCTCCCTCTCACGATGTCAATGTGATGATCAATGATGTCATTGGAGAGATGCAGAACGTCCCTAATGGTCACTATTATGTCTTTGGCTATATTGCTGCTTGTTGTGAGGTCCAACTGGAAGATAAGTCACTCGTGATGAACTGGCCGCGTTTCATCAAGGCTATGACTCGCCTCACTGATTTCTACTGCAATAACAGCTCGTTCACCGGCAAGGTCGAACCGCTCGAAAGTTACTCCAAATTGGATGCCAAGTCATTGGAGAAGAGACTCCGCAAGGACTTTGCTGAACTGATCAAAGAGGAATAAGACTTACGATACATTGAGAAAAAGAAATGCCAGTCAATAGATACACTTTTGACTGGCATTTCACTATTCATTATCTTTCGTTTTGGTTTGCCTCTTTGCGTCGAGTTTTGACAAAGAACTCAATTAGGGGGAGTGAGCGAGCAGGCTTCCAGCTACCTATGGAATGCAATTGAAAAGAGAGAAAAAATTGAGGTGTGATAGTGCTGAAAATTATGGTGTTGGACATCCGAACATCACGTAAGGTTATTGTGTAACTGAGTAGCAGAATGTTCGTTTTTGTAAAGTGGAAAAAACATTTTTCTGCCAATTGTGTCCATTTTTAGATTATTTAATAATTTTTATGGACTTTTTGAACTTACCGCCATAAAAAGCCCTATCTTTGCACCCGGAAAAAGTAAATTTTCCTTTAAAAACAAACAATAAAACTAATTAATAAGATTATGAAGGCTCTTCGTGTAATGGCCATTGTTATGATGGTATCGTTTGTTGGTGTATGCATGATTTCTTGTGGTGGTCAGAAGGCTGAGGCTCCTGCTGTTGAGGAGGCTGCTGCTCCAGTTGAGGCTGTAGCTGATTCTTGCCAGAAGGCTTGCGCTTGCGACTCTTGCGCTTGTGATTCTTGCGCATGTGCAGCTGACTCTTGCGTTGCAGACTCATGCCAGAAGGCTTGCTGCGCTGCTGATTCTTGCAAGAAGGCTTGCTAATTGTCAGTGGCTGCCTAGCAGCTTGACATCATCAACGAGACGACGTATTTCGTCGTACTGCCCGAAACAGAGGTGACTGGTCAGATAGCTCTCGAAGCTGCGACCGCCCTTGATTTCGGGCTCTTTTTGTTTGTGTTCCTGTCGTATGCGCTTGCCTAGATCGGTAATCAGGTCATATAACTGGTGGCCGCGTACATAGAGGTAGCAGTTGTCCCGATGCACACCGAGGTCCTGGCAGCGAGCCTCGAACCAAGTGGGATCGGCTTCGGGATACTGCTTGCGGAAGTGATTCTCTAACTTGCGAGCGCGTTCCTTGAGTAATTGCAGGATGGATGCCCCGTCGTTCTCGGCTGCTCGTGCGCCGATGGGCAATGTGAGCAGACGGTGAAAGACACGTTGCGGAAAGGCATCGGGTGAGATTCCCTGCAGATAGAGCTGCCACACCAGTAGGGGATATACAATGTGGCTGTATTCGCGTACGAAATTGGTAAAGTCTATGCGGAGACTACCGCAGCATTCCATTTCTGCCTGATTGGCATTGTCGCCGAAACAAAAATGATTTTCGAAACTGTAGGTGTAGGTCTGCAGTATATGGTGTTTTGCATCAATGTCCGGCTGTTGGTTGAGATAGCGGTAGTCGCTGTCAATGGCAATCCAGAATCGGTCATCGAGAAAATCCTTGTACTGTAGGCATTGCGTACAGCCACAGGTGATGTTGCCTCCTATACTGCGGGAGGCAGATATGAAGCGGAACTTTTTGTCGGGAAAGACGTGCTTGAGCACTTTGCCCCAGAACACCTCATCGTTCTTGTTCTCCAAGTGTATGGCTGCGGTGTAGCCGTAGAGTCTGGTCTCGGCCTTGAAGCGTTTGGCGGCAAGTTTGTAGAAGTCGTATTTTTCCTGGTCCGTGTATTGTGGTCTTGGTCCGAGGTTCATTGTTGAATCAAGTCATTGATGAAGACCAATTTGTCCTCCCAACCGTCGGCAAAGATATTGGGCGAATGGGTGGTCATAATGATCTGACAGTTGTGATTGAGTTCGTGCATTAAGGTAATGAGTCGATCCTGCCACTCAACGTGCAGAGATATTTCTGGTTCGTCGAGGAGCAGTACATTGGGCTTGTCTTCCATCAGGAAGAGTGTAAAGAGTAGGAGTAGAATTTGTTTTTCACCTGCCGAGAGATTACCCATCTCAATGGTGATGTCCCCCTTGCGGAAGATGATGCGGTTCTTGTCATCTATTTCAATGTGCTTGCCGGTTGAGGCAAAGAGTTCGTTGATGATGGCGAAGAACTTCTCGATGCGTTCCTGTTTCTGCAATGCAGTCTTCAGGTCATTGAGCATGCTGAGTCGGTAGTCCGAGAAACTATAGACCGATGGTGTGCGCTGGTACAGGACTGCATCGAGCGACATTCCTAACTGCGAGAGGGTGGATTTCTTCGAAGCAGGTACGTCGAAGGTATTGAGATAATGGAAACAATTGACGTTGGCAAATCCTCCAAAGGCAGGCTTGTGCTGCATCCGCCGCCCATCGAACGACATCTCGCCCTCGGTCGTCTTGATGCAGACTGAGGCCTTGAGCATCTTGCAGAACTTGTCGTCCTTGACCAGGACTGACTTAATTAGATTGAGCATCGTGGTCTTGCCAAAACCATTCTGACCCACAATGATATTGATCTGCGGGTCCAGGTTGTGCCACGAAATCGTCGTGTCACCCCACATTGTGCGGATGTCGATGTCTGTGATGCGAACGGAAGACATAATTGATAAATCAATTAAATTAATAATTAAAAGTTAACAATTAACAATTGAAAATTGAAAAATCAACTAACTGAAAAACAACTGACTGAAAATAACTAAATTACTAAATGGCCAAATAAATTGTAAATAGTAAATTGTCCAATAGTCAATTACTTATTTTTCATCATTTTCTTCATTGAACTCAGTCATTTCGGCTGTCCAACCTAATTGCTTGGCTCGTGCTGCATCGATGATGATGAGCGCGCGGTCATTGCCTTCGCCTGGATTTACATCAGGTTTGAAGGAGTGCTTGTTGCTGCTCTTGACTTCGTCGATGTATGAGAGTGTGCCGTCTGCAGGATTATACCACCAGGCCTGTTTGCGCTTGCCCGAAATCTTGGTTAGATCAAGCGTCAAGGTTTGACCTGTATAGGTATAGGCTACGATGTAGTCCTTGCCACGGCTGGCGATAGGGCGCTCGTAGCGGGTACCATATTCGCCGACCAGTACACTCTGGTCAGGTACACGGTCCATATAGGGAAGGTGCAGCATCAAGTCCTTGACATAGCGCATCTGACGGAAACCAGGGTCGTGGATGGCTTCGTACCAAGGAGTGGAACAACCATAGGCACCAGTGATGCCTGGACGGTAGAATTGCATCAGGGCATTGTTGCCATAGGTATGACCACAACTGCCAGCCAACACGGACCACCAGGCATAACGGCGACAGTCTGCTGCTGTCCATTGAGGCTGTGTCACGTCGTGCAGTCCCTGAGGAATACGTTCGTACGATGGTTCGCCGTCCAGAATCGGCTTGATGCGGGGCAGTTTCATGGCTGTTTCAACGTACTGCCAGTTGTCCTCTTCGGTATCTTCGGCAATGGTGTAGTCTCCATCTCCGTTGCGTTGTCCATAACGGCGATGTCCTGATTGGAACATATTGAAATCGAGCCATTCAGCATCATTGAACCACGTGGCCGAACAGGTACGTCCGCGTGGGTGGAAGGTCATCACGTGATTAGGGTCAATGGCACGGATGGTACGAGCCAGTGTTTCCCATTCCGCTGTCTTGTGGTAGCCCTGTATGTCACCGCCTATGATCCAGACGATATTGGGCGAATCCTTGTAGCGTTCGGCGAGGAAGGTGCCGTATTGGCGAGCCTGGATGGTATCCATAGCGCCAGACTTGACCACGTTGCCCCAGATGCAAACCATACCGATGTAGATGCCGAAGCGTTCAGCCGTGCGTACGATGTGGTCCATATGCTGCCAGTAACCATAGCCTTGCTGATCAATGACGGAGAAGTCATAGCCGGCTGGATGAGATGATGCTCCGTAACAATTGTATGCAGGCACTCCGTTGATGGTCTGAATCTGTACGACATTGTAGCCATTACGACTGCACTCGGAGAGATAGTAGGTCACTTCGTCGCGATTGAGTCGTTCGGGCATGAGCCAGCCCGTCTCTCCCAACCAGAAGAAAGGAGTGCCGTCTGCATGCTGTAGGTAACGTTGATTGGCCGATACCTGCAGTTGTCCGTGTTTCCAGGGTTTCTCTGCTGACTGTCCTGGTACTGATATGAGCATCAAGGCTGCTATCAAGGAAAAGATGTAAGATTTCATAGAAATTGATAAATCAATTAATTGATAATTGACAATTGATAACCAATACAATTGAAGGTTGAAGATTGATAATTGATAACTTGAAATTGACTGACAATAAACGAAATACTTGCTTGTTTGATAGCGTAAATCGTTTATTGTCCAATCATATATTATTTATTTACAAGTACGTATGTCTGTCCAGCTTTGGTATTGAGGTCATATACGTACTGTGCGGGGGCTGACACAGGATTGAGCTGAGCCTTGGCATTGATCAGAACTTCGGCATCCGGTACGAACTGAGCAAAGAGTGGATTGCTGTTGGCTCGTTTGGGAGTGACACCTGGTTTGGCAACCAGCTTCAGACCACGTCCAGAGAGTGAGGTCGCGCAGCGCAGACGGCAGTTGCCACCGATACGGCTGGTGATGCTGAGGTAAGTCACACGGCCCTCTTTCCACTCCATATCGAGAACGAACCCTCCGCGAGCTACGAGGCCGCTGATGCGACCAGCTTCGCGCCAGTTGTCAGGCAATGCAGGGAGCAGGTCGATGGCTCCGTCGTAGCTCTGCATCAACATTTCGGCGATACCAGCGGTGCAACCGAAGTTGCCGTCAATCTGGAATGGTGGATGCGAGTCAAAGAGGTTGGGATAGGTACCGCCTGTAGGTTTCTTGCCATCCTTGGGGTTCTCGTGCACCAGTTTGAGCTGGTTCTGGAGCAATGTGTAGGCGTGGTTGCCATCGAGCAGACGTGCCCAGAAGCATACGCGCCAACCCATAGCCCATCCCGTCGAGATGTCGCCACGGTGCAGCAATGAGGTGCGTGCTGCGTCGAACAACTGAGGTGTGCGGCGTGGAGAGATCTGTGCCGAAGGATAGAGGGCATAGAGGTGCGAGATATGACGGTGCTGGTCCTCGGGGTCATCCCAGTCTCCAATCCACTCCTGCAACTGACCCCAGCTGCCTATCTGGTGAGGAACGAGCAGGGCGCGCTGAGCCTCGAGATGTTTGGCATACTCCTCATCACGGCCCAGGATGCTGGCAGCGTTGATGACATTGGAATAGAGGTCGCGTATCAGCTGATTGTCCATCGAACAGCCATAGGAAGTGGTGGCCTTGTGCCCTTTGGGCATATTCTCAGGAGAGTTGCTTGGCGATACAACGAGATACTTGTGCGATGGGTCGTAGATCATTGTCTCGTCAAAGAACTGAGCTGCACCGCGCATGATGGGGTAGATGCTGTCCAGGAATGCCTTGTCACCCGTATAGAGATAATGCTGCCACAGGTGCTGTGTGAGCCATGCACCGCCCGACATCCACATGCCCGAAGGGGCATTGTCGATGGCTCCGGTGACGCGCCAGATATCGGTATTGTGGTGCAATACCCATGCCTCGGGCGACTTGGTGCCGTACATAACCTGAGCTGACTCCCGGCCAGTCTGCGACACATCGGAGATGAGCGAGAAGAGAGGCTGGTTCAGCTCGGTCAGATTACATACTTCCGATGGCCAATAGTTCATCTCGGTATTGATGTTGACAGTATATTTGCTGTCCCACGATGGGAGCAGTTTGTCATTCCAGATACCTTGCAGATTGGCTGGCTGACCGCCAGGCTGACTGCATGAGATGAGCAGGTATCGGCCGAAACGATAGTAGAGGGCAGCCAGGTGGCGGTCATGAGTCTTGGCGAAATTGCGCAGACGTATGTCGGTAGGCTGCGATGCATACTGATCGGGACCCAACCACAGAGTATTGCGGTCTGCCTGAGCCTGATAGCGCTCTACGTGCGACTGCCACATGGCTTGACAACCCTTCTGCAGTGCCTGGTCGATATGACGGCGGGTGCGGGCCTTTTCGTCGGCCGATATATCTTGGTAATTGACGAAATTGCTGGCTATGGCCACATATATGATTGCTTCTTCGGCACGGTTGACCGAGATATAACCGTCGCGCGAGAACTGACGGCCGCCTTTGGTCTCAATGCGCATACGTCCTTGGAACCGGACCTTGTTCTTGCGCTTCTCGTGTGAACCGGTCAGACCGGAGAGCGTCACTTCGTCCCCCTCGCTGCGGAGAATGCAGTCCTGCTGTGGAGTGGCCATCTGGGCGGTGAAGCTGAGGCCTTCGGGCGAGTCGGTTGTGAGTCGAACCACTACGACACTGTCACCCATAGGGCAGAACGTTTCGCGACGATAGTGGTAGAAAGTCTGAACGCCAGTGTCACCTGGGCGGGCAGGTACCTGATACTCCACAATGGTGCGGGCAGAATCGAGGTCCAGCGATCGGCGGTAGTTGGTGTACCATTCGTGTCCCGGCATAATCAGACGCAGGTAGCCAAAGGTCTGGTAGGGCATACCCTGATTGGTAGGTGACTTGACGTGTTGGGTGCAGAGGGTCTGAGCCTCGAGCCACTTGCCTTCCACGAGCAACTGACGAATCTGGGGCAAGTAGGAGAGCGCCTCTTTATTATAGTTGTTGTTGGGCGAACCTGCCCAGAGGGTCTCTTCGTTGAGCTGTATCTGCTCCACGCCTGGAGTACCATATACCATAGCGCCCAGACGGCCGTTGCCCAATGGTAGGGCTTCGGTCCAAACCTCGGCGGGACGTTCATACCATAGTTCATTGCGGTTTTGCAGCGGCAGTGTCTGTGCCGATGCGTTTGTGACCGAGAAAATTGTGGAGAATATAACTCCTGATAGAATGAGAGAATGAGATTTTTTCATTGGTTGGTAATTTGCACAAATGTTTACTACAATTACAATTTAAATTAGAAATAGACAATTAATAATTGAAAACCAAACTATGGTAATTATCCTATAGAAATTGCCAATTATAATTGAAAGAAGCTAATATAAATATAATTGCTCTGCAACACATCCATTGGGGGAGGTGTTGCAGAGGGAGAGAGTCTGATTATTTTTCCTCTACGGGTTCAGTTTCTTCGTCAGTTTGATCGCCGTTCTGGATCTTGTCCATGATTTTGGCTTCGATTTCTGCTGCCAGATCGGGATTGTCCAACATCAACTGGCGGGTTGCATCGCGACCCTGAGCCAGTTTGCTGCCGTTGTAACTGAAGAAAGAACCGGACTTCTTGACAATGCCGAAGGCTACGCCCATATCGACCAACTCTCCGCTGCGGCTGATGCCTTCACCATAGAGAATGTCGAATTCGGCTTTGCGGAAAGGAGGAGCTACTTTGTTCTTGACAACCTTGACGCGTACGCTGCTGCCTATGGCTTCATCGCCCTGCTTGAGGGTAGTGACGCGACGGATGTCGAGACGGACCGAAGCGTAGAACTTCAGGGCGTTACCGCCCGTAGTCGTTTCGGGATTGCCGAACATCACACCGATCTTCTCGCGCAACTGGTTGATGAAGATACATACGGTACCGGTCTTGTCGATGACTGATGTGAGTTTGCGCAATGCCTGGCTCATCAGTCGAGCGTGGAGACCGACCTTGTTATCACCCATTTCGCCTTCTATTTCGGCTTTAGGTGTCAATGCTGCAACCGAGTCGATTACGATGATGTCGATGGCCGATGAACGGATCAGGTTCTCTGCTATCTCGAGCGCCTGTTCGCCATTGTCTGGCTGTGAGATGAGCAACTGGTCGGTGTCAACGCCCAACTTCTCGGCATAGAAACGGTCAAAAGCGTGTTCTGCGTCGATGAAGGCTGCAATGCCGCCCATCTTCTGCGCCTGAGCGATGGCGTGTATGGCCAATGTGGTCTTGCCCGAAGACTCGGGACCATATATCTCGATGATTCGGCCCTTAGGATAACCACCTACGCCGAGTGCGACGTTCAGACCGATGCTGCCTGAGGGAATAACCTCGACATGCTCGACCTCCTCGTCCCCCATGCGCATGATAGAGCCCTTGCCGAAGGTCTTGTCGATCTTTTCCATAGCGGCCTGCAGAGCTTTCAAGCGGTCGGCCGATGGCTGTGGATGTTCGTTTTTCATATCTATTTTGATTTTCAATTATCAATCATCAACTGACAATTTTTAATTTTCAACTGACAATTTTTAATTCTTAACTTTTAATTTTTAATTCCTTTTAGCCCTTCTTTCCTTTGTACTTGTACTGAACATCTACCTTGCCCTTGAGTATGGCCGATAGTTTGTTCTTGATGAGCTGCTTGCGCAAAGGAGAGACGCGGTCGATGAACATTTTGCCGTCCAGATGGTCATACTCGTGGAGAGTCATACGGGCAGCGAAGCCGGTAATCTTCTCTTCGTGCTCCTCGAAGTTCTCGTCCAGGTAGCGGATTACGATCCAGTTAGGGCGCTTGACCGACTCATAGATGCCTGGTACAGAGAGACAACCCTCGTCCTTGATGTTCGTTTCTTCGCTTTCCTCGATAATCTCGGGATTGATCATACAGCGGCGGAAACCCTGGCACTCGGGGAAGTCCGACTCCAGTCCATTGCCATCAACTACGAACATACGGATATCCAGACCGACTTGTGGTGCTGCGAGACCTACGCCATTAGCTTTCTCCATTGTTTGGAACATATTCTCGACCAGAACCTTGATGTCAGGATAGTCGGCAGGCACCTCATGTGCCTCTTTGCGAAGTACGGCTTGTCCGTACAGATATATTGGGAGTAACATATTTGTTGTGGTGGCCCCGATGGTTGCTGCCGGGGCGGGCAGAATTGATTGTTATATTCGATGGAGCAGTGAGGTTGGACCAGGACTATGGTCAACGTCTGTTCTCCAGATAGCTCTGTAGGATGATGGTAGCCGATATCTCGTCAACCATTCCTTTGTCCTCACGCCGGCGCTGTTTGCCTACGCCACTCTGCAGTATGGTCTGATGGGCCAATACCGAGGTGAATCGCTCGTCCACCATTTCGATGGGGAGGTTGGGTTTGAGTTTCTTCAGCCGGTTGATGAAGGGTTCAATGTAGCGCCAGGACTCACTCATCTGCCCGTTCATCTGCTTGGGTAGGCCGATGACGATGCGTTCCACATCCTCCTTGGCCAGGTAGTCGAGCAGAAAACGCTCCAGGTCGGATGTGGCAACGGTTGTAAGGCCATTTGCGATGATCTGCAGCGGGTCAGTTACGGCTATGCCGGTTCTTTTACGTCCGTAGTCGATAGAGAGAATTCGAGACATTGTACTATAGAATTACTCCGCGAAGATACATTTAATTTTGCAAATACGCAAAACTTTTATTGATTTTTTGTCTTTTCGGCTTTCTCTAATGCCATTATCGGTCCGATTTAGGGCTTTATTGCCCTATGTGTGAGCCGTATGAGTGGCTCAGATGTGTCCAGTCGGGCGGATGGCAGAGAGGTGTCCGTCGCTGATGTGCCACAGCAGGTCAGCATACCGTTCAGCCAGTTCCAGGTCGTGGGTGGAGAGCAGGATAGCCTTGTGTCCGTCATGGGCCAGGTGAACCAGCAGTTGCATCAGTTCCTGTTTGCTTTCGTGGTCCAGGAACGCCGACGGTTCGTCGAGCAACATGTATTCAGTACCCTGTGCCAAGGCTCTGGCTATCATTCCCTTCTGGCGCTCTCCGTCACTCAGTTGGAGCAATGGTCTGTGGGCCAAATGCTCAATGCCCAATGTGCGGATGGCTTCATCGGCAGCATCGAGGTCTTCGGCACTGAGGCGGCCTGTCCAGGTGGTGTATGGCAATCTGCCGTAGGCAACCAGTTCACGCAGTGTCGTGTTGTGCAATTCTGGAGCCTGAGTGAGGACCAGACCTATCTTTCTCGCCAATAGGGATGAGGGCAGCGTATGGAGTTGCTGTCCGCCGATGGAGACCGATCCTTGCAGTGGCGGCAACAGTCCGCACAGCGTCCTGAGCAAGGTCGATTTGCCTGTGCCGTTGCGCCCCGTCAGACACACGAATTGCCCCGGCGTCAGACGTTGGCTGATGCCGCTCACCAGGGTGTGGCTGTATCCGATGCCGAGGTTGTCGAGTGTCATGATCAATGGAAGTCTTGCTTGTGCGTGAGTATGTCCAGGTCGCGTTTGCGAGCTGCCTCGTACCAGTCCTGGGGAACGACCTGCCAGTCACCGCGCACATAGGGCGTGATGGTGTCCCGTTCCGAGATGTATTGGGCCAGGTACCGACGTACATCGGTGCTCGTGGTGCGCAGAGTGCGCTGCTCGAGCATCTTTTTGTCCCAACCCAAGCCTTTCGGAATGAAGTTTCCGCCTCCAGAATACTGGTAGCTGTTGATGGCGACGGAGTAAAGTCGTTCAGGGTCAATCGGAGAGCCGTCGCTCATGCTGATGAGGCGTACGCGCTGGCCGGGTTCCTTGCGGACATCGACCTCGTAGCGGATACCAGCTGCCGACGTGAAGTTGAACGAGATGCCGGACAACTGCTGGCGACCCTGAGCATCGGCTGGTTCGAACGCCATCAGGTGGTCCGATGCCGAGTGCATCGTGGCATACTGCATTGAGTAGCCATGTTCCAGGTAGCGGCGCACTTCGTCAGCCTTCATCTGTATGGTGTAGAGCAGATTCTCGTACTTGTAGAGCAGGAAGAGGTGGCGCATCGTGATCTCGCCAGCTGGTATGTTGTCATGTGGCGACAATACGGCTGCAAACGAAATGTCGGCTCCAGTGGCCCATAGTTGAGCATCGTGTATCAGGTCGATGAAGGAGCTGGGTCCCACCAGGCTCTCGCTGCCAGTGAGTTGAGAGGTGAGATGGCCGATGGGGGCATCGACGTACTCGTTCACCTTGTCCACGCAGTCCTGCATGGCGGTGACGAATGTAGAGTCCGGCTGGTACTCGTCCATGTCTGCCAGGTCGGTGCGTATGACCTTGCTGTACGTGCCGTCTTCCTGCAGCGTGAAGTGTATGTCGGCACGGCCCACCTTGCGGCACTGGGTGCCGGCATTGAGGATCTGAACGGTATCACCCTGCAGCGTCTCCACGCGGCGCAGGGCTGGTTTGTGGTCGTGGCCCAGCAGGCAGATGTCGAAGCCCGGAACTTTCATGGCTGTGGGGACAGAACCGTTTTCGTTGCAGTGAGTGTTGATGTCATTGCCATTGACCGTATAGTCCATTCCTGCATGGAACAGACCGATGAGCAGGTCTGGATGCTCCTTCTCCTGGATGATGGGGACCCACTTCTGTGCACTCTCTACCATGTCCTCGAACTCGAGGTTGGGCCACAGCGCCTTGGGGAGCCAGGCACCGATGTTCGGAGTGATCAGTCCCAGCACGGCTACCTTGATGCCCTGTTTGTCGAATACGGCATAGGGCTGGAACATAGGTTGTCCGGTACGGGTGTCAATGGCATTGGCGCATAGCCATGGCATATCGAACTGCTGGGGCAAGCGCTTCTCGTACACTGCGTCACCTGTCTCGATATCATGGTTGCCTACGCCCAGGGCGTCGTACTTCAAGTAGTTGTACGTGCGGGCGCAAACGTGGGTGTCCAGTGTATCGACGAAGTTGTAGTAGTAAACCGAGGGCTGTCCCTGCAGGAAATCGCCCGTGTCGAACAGCAATACCTTGCCGGGATTGTCGCGGCGCACTTCGTTCAGATAGGTGCTCACGTTGGCCAGACTGGTCTTGGCCGGTGCATTACGCTTGATGTCGTGCGCCAGACAGGCACCGTGTACATCGGTAGTGAACAAGACGACCAAGTCGGCTTCTGCCGGCTTGGTCTTACATGATGCAAGGGCTAATGTGGCCATTGCTGTTATGCATATCGTTTTTACGTTCATATGGCTATAGACGTTTTCTCGCCATGACGCAGACAGTTGGCCTGTCTATGCGTTGCCGAAAACGCTTAAATAAACTTTTTGACTTCGTTCATCACGCGGTCAGCCGTCTTCTGTGCCTCCTCTTCGGTAGCAGCCTCGGCATAGACGCGGATGATAGGCTCGGTATTCGACTTGCGGAGGTGTACCCAACGGTCGGGGAAGTCAATCTTGACGCCATCAATGTCGGTGATCTCCGTGTCGGCCTGCTTGCTGTATTCAGCCTTGACCGTGTTGAGCAGTTTGTCGATGTCAACGCCTGGAGTGAGGTCAATGCGCTGCTTGGCGATGCAATATGGAGGATAGGTAGCACGCAGCTGGCTGACGGTGAGCGCAGGATTCTGCTCACGCAGTTTGGCCAGGTTGGTCAGGAAGAGAGCGATGCCGACCAGTGCGTCGCGGCCGTAGTGCAGTTCTGGGTAGATGACACCACCGTTGCCTTCGCCGCCGATGACGGCGTGCGTATCCTTCATCTTGGTTACGACGTTTACCTCGCCTACGGCAGCGGCATTGTACTGACCGCCACGGGCACGGGTCACGTCACGCAGGGCGCGGCTCGATGAGAGGTTGGAGCAGGTGTTGCCTGGAGTGTGCTGGAGCACATAGTCGGCGCAGCTGACCAGAGTGTATTCCTCGCCGAACATCTCGCCGTTCTCGCATATCAGTGCCAGACGATCTACGTCAGGGTCAACGACAAAGCCTACATCGGCCTTCTTGGCCTTCATCTCGCCGGCTATCTGGGTGAGGTTCTGTGGGATAGGCTCTGGGGTGTGGGCGAACTGGCCTGTTGGGTCACAGTTCAACTCATATACCTGCTTGACGCCGAGGGCCTTGAGCAGGGCAGGGATGACGATGCCGCCTACTGAGTTGATGCAGTCGCACATCACGGTGAAGTTGGCCTTGCGTATTGCTTCGGCATCAACGAGCTTGAGGTTGAGCACCTCCTTGATATGATAGTCGGTGTAGTCCTTCTCGGTGACGTGGCCCAACTGATCGACTGGGGCGAAGGTGAAGTCACCCTTTTCGGCAATGGCCAGTACGCGTTCGCCGGTGGCCTTGTCGAAGAATTCGCCTTCGTTGTTCAGCAACTTGAGGGCGTTCCACTGTATGGGGTTGTGGCTGGCTGTCAGGATCAGACCGCCGTCAGCCTTCTCGGCTGTAACTGCTATTTCGGTTGTTGGGGTAGTGGCGAGACCGATGTTGATGACGTCAAATCCCATTCCTATCAGGGTGCCCGATACGCACTGGTAGCACATTTCGCCGGACAGACGGGCGTCACGGCCTACTACGATGCGGCCCTTCTTGTCTGCACCGATTTTCTCCCGTATCACGGTTGCGTATGCAGCTGTGAACTTAACTATATCGAGCGGGTTCAAACCCTCGCCCTGCTGGCCTCCGATGGTGCCTCGGATGCCTGAAATTGACTTAATTAAAGACATGATTATTGTGGTAAATATGTGGATTTCGTATATTCAATTTCTCCGTAATACAGCGTGTAGTAATAGCTGGAGAGAGCGGACTCTACGAGCGAGAATGGACAGATGATGGATGCGTTGCCGCCCTCCCACAGGAATCGGATAGGGAAGGCCAGCCCGCCCGAGGTACATTCGTACGAACTGCCAGTCGAGTAGTAGGTCGAATAGTAGGTCGAGGCATAGTAGCTGGGGTTCCAGTTGTAGCATATCACATAGCTGTTGGCATCGAGATTGTCGTATTCGATGTTTTCGTCTTCGTCTTCGTAGTCGTAGTTGGTCATCATCCACATGTGGTCATAGCGGATGAGCACATCGTGATTGGAGGTCGAATTGAATTTCTTCTTGCTCTGCATTGCCGTGGCGTACTGCTCGTCGGTAGGAGTGATGCCGTTGGCTCTCAGCGAGTCCATTTCGGCGCCCTCGTTGCCCCAGCTGTTGATGCGGAAATACAGACGTTTGAAGTCGCCCTCGGTGATACGGTACCATTGGCCCAGTTCGAGGCCGCACTGTTCGGGGTGCATGTCATCCTCGAGGACGTCCTCGGTGATGTCGTCCAGCCAGTCTTCGTCCTTGCTGATGATGTTGCCGAAGTTGGCGCCCTGCGGGTCAACTGTTATCCATGTGCTGATAGCCTCTTTTTCGGTAGCGACCAGGTCTGCGTATGTCTGTGTGTCGCTGCACGATGTGTAGCTCAAGGTCAGTGCCAATGCACCTGCGAAGAGAAGTGTTCTGTTCATCGCAATTTTTTAGTTCTTTTATTTACAGGTGTTTCCGTGCCTGGGCTCAATGCTCTGTCCCGCGCTCATTTGTGGAACGTGATGCTGGCATCCGAATCCCGTCTGGACGAAAACTCAATGAAATTTGCGGCGCAAAGTTAAGGATTTTTATTTAACTCTGCAACTATTTTTCACTATATTTAAGGATTAGGGGCAATGCTTTAACAAAAAGTAGTTCCGCTTGTTGCAAAGTGCCGAGAAACTCTCCACCTGCTGCGTTCTTGTGTCCGCCGCCATTGTAGAATTTCTGTGCTATCAGGTTGACGGGGTAGTCGCCCTTGGAACGGAGTGATACCTTGACGAAGTTCTTCTCTTCGCGGAAGAATGCGCTTATCATTATTCCGTATATGTCCAATGGCATATTGACGAATCCCTCGCTGTCTCCCTTCTGGTGATTGAAGCGCTTCAGTTCGGCCTTGTTCAGGCTGAAGTAGGCTGCCTTCTGTTCCGGCAGGACCTGCAACTTCTGCTGCAGCACATAGCCCTTGAGGCGTACGCGACGCTCTGTCTCGAGCATCAGGTCGCGGTGCAGTTTCTCCTTGTCGAATCCCTCCTGTATCAGTCGTGCTATGATGAAATAGACCTGTGCGCGGCTCGAACCGAACACGAACTGTCCGGTGTCGGTCATCATGCCACAGTATATCTGTGTCGCAATCAGCTGATTGAGCAACTGGTCATCGCCCAACTGGTAGAAGAACGTATAGACCAACTCGCAGGCAGCCGATGCCTCGGGGTGCGAGATGATTACGTCAAAGTCCTCCTCGCTTGGGCCCAGGTGGTGGTCAATGAGAATCTTGGGAGCGGGGTTCTTCATCACTTCGTCGCTCATGGCGCCCATGCGTGATGGGGTGCCCAGGTCCACGATGAAGAAACACTCTGCCTCGCGTATCGACTGCAGTGCCTGCTCGTGCGTGTCTGGTGTGCCGTCGCGCTGGTTGTCGAAGACCAGTTCGTCCCTGTATCCTGGTATGAAACTGAGGTTCTCGCCTGGAGTGTCGTTGAATACCACTGTGGCCTGTTTGCCCTTGCGGCGCAGCATGTTGGCTGTGGCCAGGGCCGATCCGACAGCATCTCCGTCAGGCGACATGTGTGTACACACCACGAACTTGTTGTGACTGTCTATCAGTTGCCGAGCCTGCTCTATGTGTGCAGGATCGATGATTTTTTCTATCGTTGTCTGTATCATATACGAGGGCTTTGTGACATGAAGTCTTGGTCTATGGATCTTGTGTTTATTCAGCGACTGAATATTTTCCCGGAGATTGAGTTGGACGAAAAGAATAGGAGGAGCATCATTGGTTGATACTCCTCCTTTGTAGCGCCTACGAGACTCGAACTCGTGTACCCGGCGTGAGAGGCCGGTATCCTAACCACTAGATGAAAGCGCCATTTTTTGCTCTTTTATCGTTTTTGGTGGTGCAAAGATAGGATATATTTTTTACATTACCAAATTTTTTATTGCATTTTTTCAAATATTGTGCATATTTTGTCTTTTATGTCAGAAAAAATGCCTATCTTTGCACTTCTAAATGACAATTTAATGTATTTTTTCAAATTTATAGTATGGCAACAGTATTGATCAAAACCAGTCTGGGCGATATCCGTGTGCGCCTGTATGACGAGACTCCGCAGCATCGCGACAACTTCCTCAAACTCGCACGCGAGGGCTTTTACAACGGAACCATCTTCCACCGCGTCATCAAGAACTTCATGATTCAGGGTGGCGATCCCAACAGCAAGGATGCACCTATGGACCGTCAGCTGGGCGCAGGCGATGTCGGTTATACCATTCCGGCCGAGTTCGTTTATCCTAAATATTTTCACAAGAAAGGTGCCCTGGCTGCAGCACGCACTGGCGATGAGGTCAATCCCGAGCGTCGTTCGTCTGGCTGCCAGTTCTACATCGTCACCGGCGAGGTCTATAGTGCCGGCAAACTCACTCAACTGGAACGTCAGATGGCTCAGCAGCAGTTGCAGAATATCTTCAACCAACTCGTAGTCGAGCATCGTGACGAGATTCTCAATCTGCGTAAGAACCGCGACAATGCAGGTCTGCAGCAGTTGCAGGAGCAACTTGAGAAGGAGACTTATGCCAAGGCCAAGGAGATGGGCGATCCTAAATTCACCGAGGAGCAGCGCCAGGCCTACACCACTATTGGTGGTACTCCTTTCCTCGACAACAACTACACTGTCTTCGGTGAAGTAGTGGAGGGCATCGAGATTGCTGACCAAATTCAGCAGGTAGCTACCGCTGCAGGTGACCGTCCTAAGGAGGACATCAAGATGCTCGAGGTGACAGTCCTTGACTGAATCTCTTATTGAATACTCTCTTTTAAAATTAATGGGGACTCCTAAAATCATTTTTTAGGTGTCCCCTTTTTATTATCTATATCCTCTATGGCCGCTTTACCTCGCGAAAAACTACTGTTTGGTGCTGCCCATACCTAATTGAGCACCTTGAATAGTGGGGTCAGAAAGCAGCTAATGCAGAGTCTAACGGAGATAATAGTAAAGGTATTGCCAGTACAGACGGAGAATAGGGTGAAAGTAAGTGCAGCGTAAGTGAAGAGTAAGTGAAATGTCTTACACTGCACTTACGCTGAAGCATCGCTGATGCATCAGTTGGCTATGGCCAATAGATGGGTTAAGGTATGATGGTTAAGGTATAATGGTTAAGGTATAATGAGAGTTACAAATGATAAGGTTTCCGTTGTTGATTGAGCCAGTTGTACCCAAATGAGCCAGTTGCGCTACTTACGCTACTTACGCTACGGGGACTTACGCCCCCTATAAATTCTGTCGCACCTTCGGCGCTCGATACAATCTCCTACGTGCTACTGTGGAAAGCGGGGGCTCACGCCCCCGCCTGTATTCCCGCGGACCTTCGGCCCGCTGCCTAACTGAATAACTGCCTAACTGAATAGCTGCCTAACTGAATAGCTGCCTAACTGAAAAGCTGTCTAACTGAAAAGCTGTCTAACTGAAAACTGCCTTACTGAATATAAACGTAAAAATAGCATCGGTTATTTCGATACATAGATTATATGAGCGTAAAAATGGAGGCGGTTATTCCGGTACGTAGATTATTTCGCCGTTGTCGAGCTGGTAGGCTACACCGACTCGTTTGCCACGTTGAGAGGAGTTGGACGGGTCGGCGTCTGGAGTATAACGTTCGATGGTCTCGCCCTGCTTGGTAATGATTTCCATATTGTCCTTGCCAGGGTTCTTGACCATAGTGAAATCCTCCTGACTGAATATCTCCGTCATGTTGTAACGAGAGACGAGAGCGACCATCAGGGCCACAGCGAAGACCATAGCCACATCAAAGAGGTTGGAAACGACCGACATTGGATCATCGTCCGTGTCGCCGAGCAGGAAATGTCTTTTGCGCATCATAGTCGTGAGTATGGTTGATTACTTGTTGTCATTTGTTCCACAGGCATCGTTGCCGCATATTACGTCGGCAAGATACTCCAGGTTAGTGAGGTCCTGACGGAACCAACGCTGCTTGACCTGCTGGGTAATGAAACCAATGGCGGCAGCGACCAGACCAGTCACCGTGGTGGCGAAGGCTACCTGCATGTTGCGCGCCATAGACTCAATGTCGCCCGATGCCAGTCCAGCCAGGGCTGGTCCCATCGGGATGAGCGTGCCCATCAGACCGAGCATAGGACCCAGCTTGGTGAGCATGCGCGATGTGGAGAGTTCCCGGTCTGCCTGAATCTCGTACTCGGAGAGCAGGCGCTGCAGTTCGGCGCGGTTGTTGCGGGCTGCAATCATCTGCCGGATACAGACGATGACTGGGGCAGAGGAACGTTCGGGCAAACGGGTCAATACATCATTCAGGTTGTCCGGCTGGACATCGGTCAGGGCACGACGCACCTGAGCGGCTACTTTGTTGAGCTTCAGATACTGTCCGAAGAAACTGCCCACCAGGAGCAATGAGCGGATGAAAAGGAATATCAATGCAAGGATGACCGGAACCAATAGTCCGGTGCTGATCCAATAGAGAATATCAGAGAGGAGAGACATTGCGATTAAATTAAAAGTTAAAAATGGGCTGTAGAAACTATAGCATCTATAGTAATTATAGCATCTATAGTAATTATAGCATCTATAGCATCTATAGCAACTATAGCATCTATAGCAACTATAGTTTCTATTTGCCTATGCTCTTGCTGCTGCGGTAACGCCAGATGAGGAAGCCCGCTGCGGCACAGGTCAATGTCAGAGCGATGTCCGCCGCAAGGGCAAGCCAATCCACATCGTCGCGGCCGCGGAAATTGGTGGTGCCATTGACCGTAGCCACAATGCCGAGGATGAGCAGCAGAGCCGATGAGAGAAAGAGCACCTCCAGGCGCAGGTCCCGTTCAGGTAATAGCCAGCGGAGCAGCCACGAGATAGATGGCAGCAGCACAGCCACCGCTATCGCCATGGACCAGGCTACCGTCCCGAATGCCGTACCTGGCAACATATATATGAGCGACACCTGGGCAGAGTACAACACTGCCAGAATGAGTATGCCGGGGAAGAACCGGAGCACACGGTATAGCCATACTGTGCGCCGCTTCACCTGACCGTCATACATCAGTCTGCCTGCCAAGAGGCAGAAAGACATCTGCCACAGCGCTTCGAGTGACAGCACGACGGAGGTGTCGAGCATCAAGGGCTGGTCAGCGAGCCATTCGGCTATCTGGTTGCGCGACTGTTCGATGCTCCAGGGCCATATCAGTCCTGTGAACAGGGTACAAACCGAGGTCGCCACAATCCACTGCCAGGGCTTGAGGAATGTCTGCTTCAGGCAGAACTGCAGGTACACCAATACCATTATTACCTGTACAACTGTTTCCAATGTTTCGATAGGGGACAATCCCTGTTTAGAAGTTTATACTTGCGGTAGTGAGGTATAGAGATAAAAACCTCACAACCCACCTGTCAATCATCGTTCTCCTTGCGGCGCTTGCGAATCAGCACGAGAAGGATGACCAGAGCAGCCGCGACGATGGCGATGACCACGGCGGTCGATACGAGAGTGGTGGTCGAGTCAGCTGCTTGCTGCAGAGACTCGCGCTGCATCACGATGCCATCTTGCTGGGAGGCAGCATCCGGTTGGGAGGCAGCAAACTCGCGTCGTGCCTGTTGAGCCTGACTCTGCATCTGGTCGATGGCCTGGCGCTGCTGGGCAGTGGCTCGCCAGTAACCACGGTCGGCAGCACGTTGCATGGCCGATGTCATGGACTGTACAGCAGCGGGGTTGTTCCGTTGCATGAAGTCGGTCACACCCATGTGCAGTTTGTCAGCGACATAGACATCGTATATCTCGTCCCACATCTGCTGGTCGATGGTGCCCTGTCGGGTCACGCTCCAACCATAGCAGTTCTCCACTACCTCGGTGATGGCCGATACAGATGATGCACCGCCCTTCATCTTCTCGCGGATATAGGCCGGGTTGAAGATAGTGGTACGGCTCTCCACGCCGATGGCTTCGCGCAACTCCTGCATGCGGTTGTGGTTCCGGTTGCGGTAGTCCGCCATATAGGCATCGGGCTGATGGCCTGTGATGTGTTCGACTGCCAGGTTCATACCGCCCATGAACTCATACACATGGTCCAGGGAGAGTGCGCCCCAGGTGTTGCTCTGCCGGGGCTGGATGACGGCATCAGTGCGGGTCACAGCGGCGGCAAAGGCAGCCTGGCTGTGCTGCTCCCAGTCCTCCTGACTGCCATAGTAGGCGCCCATGTTGTTCAGGTAGGTCTCGGCTATCTCCGACCTGTCCTGCCATCCACCGGCACTCTGCACCATGCCCTGTATGCCGGTGCCGTAGTTGCCGTTCACACCGCCAAAGACGCGTCGGGCAGAGAGCCTGCGGGCCTCGGCAGGAGACAGTCCCTGGTCGGTCAGGTAGCGCTCGGACTCGAGCACACCCTCAGCCACCTGGTTGGTCCAGGCTTCGTCCTGAGCCTGGGCTGCCATGGAGACGGCGCGGCTGATCAGGTACAGACGTGAGGCAGCCAGGTCGCGCAGTTGGCCCGATGTCTGCACCACGACGTCGATGCGGGGACGTCCCAGTTCCTCGCTGGGTATGAGGCGCAGGTCCGTGACACGGCCGAAAGCATCGCGCACGGGTTCGACGCCCAGCATATAGAGAATCTGCGCGATGGATGCACCCTCGGTCTCGATGAACTCCGAGCTCCACAGCGTGTAGCTCACCTTGCGTGGGATGCTGTCGTGGTGATTGCGACGGTACATAGAGATGGTCTGATCGGCCAGGGCACGGCCCTTCTGCCATGCCACTTCGGTAGGAGTGGCCTCGGCATTGATGCCATACAGGTTGCGGCCCGTAGGCAGGGTGCGAGGGTTGCTCACCACGTCGCCGCCCGACGATGGACGTGTATAACCACCAGCCAGCGCATTGATCATGGACTGCAGTTCCTGTTCCGGAGCATCCATCAGACCGCGGCGGTAGGCATTGACGTTCTCTATGGTGCGTGCCACCTCGCAGATGGCCTGGGAGAGGGCAGTCTCCTCGGCACTGTAGTGAGGGCGGGCAGCAGCCAGGCGCTTCATCATCTGGCTCACGCCGTCGGCATCGGCCTTGACATTGGCAGCCGAGGCTGACAGTCCCATTGCGACGGCCATCTTCTTGAGTGCAGCGGGAGGAGCACCCATCGCCTTGGCCATCTTGAGTGCGTCGCGTGGGTCCATGTTCTTGCCAGCTTCGCGCATACGAGCCATACGGGCACTGTCGGGGCGTTGTGCGGGAGTCATGTCCGATGGCTGGCGGGCACTGTCAGCAGGGGCAGAAGTCTTCACGGCAGGATGACCGGCAGCCATGTGGCTGTGGTGAGCCGGGGCCGTGTGGCCCGTGTCCGACTTGGCCTGTGACATCATGTGCATCATGCTCATCATGTCCATGGGGCGGTGCAGGTCGTCATCAACCTGGCGGGCGCGTGCCAACTGCTGGGCTGTGATACCAGCCGTGCGGCATATCAGGGCATCGTTCACCATGTCGGGGTGGGCCAATATGCGGGTGACCAACTCCCGGGCAGGAGCCATGTAGTGAGCCGTGAAGAGCGCCTTGTGCCGCTCCGTGTCGTACTTGGCGCGTCCCAGCTGCTTGTCCAGCGCCAGCAGACTATAGGCTATCGGGTCGGTAGCCATGGCCAGTACGCTGCTCTCGATGCGGGCAGGTTCGTAGGGAGTGCCCAGAGTATAGAGCTGGCCCACCATCTTGGCATTGACCAACTCCTCGGCAAAGTCCTCGACACGGTGCAACTCGTCGCTGGTCCAGGGTTGAGTCAGGACCGAGTCCAGGTGCAGGTCACGGTGTATGCCCATGCCGACGGCGAGACGCTTGACGGCGGTGGCATCCTCACGGCGCAGAGCATCGCACAGCTCCTTGTACTGGCTGCGCAGTTCCGACTCCAAGAAGGGGGCGGTCAGGTGACTCTGTATGCCGGCATAGGTGCGGCGCTTGGCTATCAGTGCCTCGCCCACGTTGCCTATCGTGTATATGTAGAAGTGGGGCAATGTGCCGACCAGGCGGTCGGGCCAGTCCTGGTTGGAGAGTGCCACCTGCTTGCGCGGGGTATATTCCAGTCCGCCGTGGGTGCCGAAATGAATGAGCGCATCGGCGCCGAAGTCCTCACGTATCCAGCGGTAGGCCTCCTGGAATGCCAACGGAGGTTCGGCTCCCGTGCCATGGACGATGGCAAAGGTATCGGTTCCCTCGCCCGCCATGGGCTGCTGCACCACGGCTATGTTGCCATAGTCGCGTCGTGACAGACGGAAGTCCTCCACTCTGTCGGGCAGTCCCTCCACGCGGTAACCTTCGGACTTGAGCCGCTGCAGGAAGTGGTACAGCGACGGCACACCCTCCAGGCTCGAGGCAGCCAGCACATTGTCCTGCGCCGAACCGAAGAAGACGATAGCCACGCGCTTGTCGGCATTGGCCATGTGCTTCAGGTCGATGTAGCGCTGTATGGTCAGGACCAACGAATCGAGGCGGTCCGGCATCGTGTATAGTTCGGGCAGTCCATCGGCATCGATGCGCTGTGCAAAGAGCGCATACGGACGCAGGGCTCCGTCTATCTCGGGCGTGACGATGCTCTGGCTCATGAAGCCGCCGTTCATGCCCTGTTTGTCCTCCATCCACTCGGTGTCGAGCCGGTTGACGTTGAGGGGGCAGAAGAGCGGGATGTTCTGCTCGGTCAGGTAGTCCACCATGTCGTCGCCCATACGGCCATGGGCGAAGTTGACGATGGCCGATGGCTGGATGCTGTCCAGTACGTCACGCTGTGTGCGTGCATTGATCTGCCCCAGGATATAGGCATTCATACCACGCTGCTCCAGTGCGGCGCACAGGTCGTAGGGCGAACCCATCGCACCGGTGATGATGACCGATGGTGCCCCCTCGTGATAGAGGTGCTGCTGACGGAGGTAGGCCTCGTACTGCGCTATGCAGTCGAACCCGCGTTCCTCGCGTTCGGGATGCTCCACGTCCGTGTGGCGCAGCATCCATTGGCGCAAGGGGACCACTGGCAGTACCTCGCCCAGACAGACCACCTTGCGGTCAATGTGCTGACGCACGTAGTTGAGCATGCTGCGGTAGTTGGTGCGCGATGACCCGCCCAGGTAGGCGGTCAGGGTATCGGCCTGGATGCTGTCGAGCGAGACGATCAGGTTCTGCGGATTGGTCGCAGCGGTGGTCAGGATGGGTGTGCCGGTCAGACCGGCCATCTCGATGGCGTCACGCTGTTCGGCAGTGATGCGCAGGCCCATGCCATTGACGAATACCATGTCGTAGTCATCGACCTGCTGCTCGATCTGGTCGGTAGGCAGCACCTCGATATGGACGAAGGCATTGTCATTGGCCTTGTTGATCTGGCCCAACGTGATGGCCTGGTAGTTGATGAACGCGATACGGGTAGGGCTGAAGAATCTGCCCCATACGAACCAAAGGCCGCCCACGATGATGAGGGCAGCCAGGGAGATGAACAGGATGCGCAGGGTGCGCTTGACTTTGGTTTTCATTCGAACATTCTGTCTATGTCGAGCGAGACACCCAGACTCCAGGTGGTACCTATCACCATAGGCGAACTGAAGTAGTATGTGTCGGGCTTGTAGTTAAAAATATTGTCCACAGCCAGGTTGACGCGTACGCCGCGCCAGATGCGCTGTTGCAGGGTGGCCTTGCACAGGGTGTAGCCCTGGTCCACGTCGGTGCGACCGCTCTGCGGTTTGCCTGCCCAACGGCCAGACAGGGCGAGGTTGATGCCGTAGTCCTCGGTGAACTGACGGTCGTAGTCGGCACGCCAGGTCATGGAGTGGGAGCGGGGCTGGGTGAACTGCGAGTCAACCGTATTGCCACTCTCGTGCATGTAGGCATAACTGTACTTGAGCCCCAGACCCATGTCCAGGTGGTACTGGGCGCACACGTCGATGCCAGTCACAGTGACTCCGTCCTCGTTGTAGTAGAGTGCACCCTCGGTGCCGTCGGGGTTGTAGGTCTTGGCCTCGGCCTCGTCGGTAGTAAGTACGGTCTCGCCTGTAGTCGGGTCGGTGTACCACCAGCGGCCCACGGTGGTGATGCGCTTGTCGAATACGTTGCAGTAGCCCATTACGGTCACGCTGTACGAACCGTCCAGCCAGTTGCCCATATTCACGTTGTTGGTATGTTCGGCAGCGAGGTTGAAGTTGTTGCTGCGCTCGGGCTTGAGGTCGGGATTGCCGTATATCATGTAGCCCATGTTGCCCATGTCGAAGTGCATGTACATCTCCTTGAGCGACGGCGCGCGGAATCCGCCGGCATACGATGCACGCAGCGAGAAGTCGGTCCACTTGTACATGGCGGCCAGTCGGGCAGTGGTGGCCTGTGCCTCCGATGCCGAGAAGTAATCGTAGCGTACGCTGGTCACTACATTGATGCTCGATGTGGGATTCCAGTCGAACTGGGCAAAGGCATCGGCATTGGTCTGCTGATGTGCGCAGTTGTCCTTGAACTGATAGGTGGTCAGATAGTCATTGAGCACATCGGCGCCGGCGGTGAGTTGATGCTTCTCGCCTATGGTCTGGTTGTAGAGCAGGTGTCCGACGTGCTGACGGTTGGTGTAGTCATGGTCGTGCGTGCGCTTGCCATCGGGGGTGTAGTTGGCCTTGTCATACTGATCGAAGGCGTACGACAGTTCGAGCGTGCGGCCGTCCAGCCAGTTGTAGGCACCCTTCAGTCCGCCGCTGTAGGCGTGGTAGTGATAGTCGTAGGTCGAACGTTGGCTCTCGCGGTAGAAATAACCGCCTCGGGCGGTCAGCCGCAGGTGGTCATTGGGACGGTAGGTGACGCGCTCCTTGATATTGTATGTCTCCTGACCGTACAGACGGGTGATGTCGGAGTCGTCCTTCTTGGTCGATGTCGAGGTCTGTCCGAGCAGGGCGGCAATCACGTCATCGAGCGAACTGGCATTGGTGGTCAGCGTGATGGGATCTATCTTGGTCTGCTGGAAATTGGTCTGCGTGCTCCACTTGTCGCGATGCGTGGTCAGCGTGGCACCGTTGCGCCACTCGTCGCCGAAGGAGTTGTATCGCGAGTTGACGTTGAGCGTCCAGGGAGCCGACGACTCGCGTGTGATGAGGTTGATTACACCGCCCACGGCATTCGAACCGTACAGAGCCGAGGCTGCACCCTTGACAATCTCGATGCGGCCCACGTTGTCCAGGTTGAGTCGCGTGTAGTCGGTATTGTCCATAGTCTCGCCTGCCAGACGTTCGCCATCGACCAGGAAGAGTACGGCATTGCCGCCGAATCCGCACAGGTTGAGCGATGTCTCCTGGCTCATGGCGAAGCCGAACTCCAGACCGGGCAGTTCCTGTACCAGCATATCCTGTATGTTGGTGGCATCGGCCTTCTGTATGTCGTCGCTCGTGATGACGCGGGTCACTACGGGCACGTCCTTGAGGGTCTTGGGGGTCAATGTGCCAGTCACTACTACCTGGTCGAGTATAGAGGTACGACATTCGGGTTCGGCCTCGGGTGTGGTCGCAGTGGCTGTCTTGCCCTTGGCGTCGGCTTCTGACTTGGCATCGGCCACAGTCTTGGCATCGGGAGCTGCTGTGTTGCTGTTGGATATAGCCTCAGCAGCCAGGCTGCACGCCAGGCCACTGAGGATTATAGAGAGTGTAAATCTACGCTGCATCATTGTTTGTTGTAGTGAGCAAACGCTGTGTTTGCTCCTTTTATGTTTTGAAGGGGGGGGAAGGGGATTGCTTAGTCTTCTACTTCTGAACCGGTGAATGCTACGACCATAGCCATAGGCATCTTGCCATACTGCAGGCTGTAGGCGATGGAAGCAGTCTCGGCAGCAGGTGAAACAGCAATGTTCAGACCAGAGAAGGTGTAGTTCTTGGTCTCGCCGTTAACTTCGATTGAACCAGTGATTTCGTCTACTGAAACGGTGATGATATCTACACCGGCTACGGTGTTTTTGGTCAGTTCGAGGCCATTAACGGTGAGAGCTGGCAATGCCATGCTGCCTTCGCCGATGGCTGGAGTGGTGAGCGAGATGGTGTTGTCGGTCTCGGCAGTGAGCACGAAAGTCACTGAATCGTATTCTGATGCTGAACCCATTACTGTCAGGGTCATATCGCCCAGATAGCTGTCTGCTACCTCCTCAGCGAGAGTCTCGTTGTCGTCATCATCATCGTCATCGCAAGATACTGCACTCATTGACAAAGTCACTGCGGCCATCATAATGGCCAAGAAATTCTTGATTTTCATAAATTTTAGTTGATTAAAAAATGGTTAATATATTTGTTTACAATTTGACTATTTACAATTTACTATTTATTTGAAAATTTAATTTTTTGATTATTTCCAACCTAATTGGCTTTCAATTTTCAACTTTCAACTTTCAATTTTCAATTTTCAATTTTCAATTTTCAATTAGGAGGGATTTATCAATTATCAATTGTCAATTATCAATTGTCAATCGACGTGCGTCATTTGTGAAATGACGTGCGTCGCTTGACGATTATGTATCCCGAGATCAAGATCAGCGCGAGCAGCAATCCCGATATGAAGACGAACAGGACGGAGACGACAGAGCCGAGGAACGGTTCATAGCATCGGCCCACGTGGAGTTCGAGAGCGAAGTTCCACAGTGACATGGGCTGTGACTGCAGTTCCGTAGGCATATCGGGCATAGCGACATTGGGCGCGGCACTATATTCGAAGGCAACAGCATCGCGTTGGGGTGTGGCAGGCAGATAGCCCATCACGGCGTGTGTGCCTACAGGACGGCCTGTGGGACGTCGGTAAGGTTGACCGGTATAGAAGTCCAATATGCGCGCCGAGTCCGGTTGCCAGCGGTATAGACCACTCATTGAGCCTATCAACCACTCGTCACCATCGGGCTCAAAGACCGTGATGCCCATCGGACTGACGCCAGGAGCAGGGCGTGCCGGCTGGGGCGCCGACTGACAGAGTGTCGTGTCGAGCCAGTAGAACCCCTCGCTGGTGGAGAGGAGCCACTGTTGGCGCAACTCGTCCCAACGGATGCCGCGCAGTTTGTCGTGCAGGGCATTGGGGTCATCGAGCGTCGAACCAGGCAGGGGCTTGACATCGGTCATCACCAACGGAATCATCAACGGTGGGCGCAGACACATGCCGGTCACGGCCAACAGTACGGTGAGCACGATGAGCCAGGTGCCCAGGCGTTTGTGCCACTTCAGCTGCCACTTCATCCACCCAGCTTGCTGCTTGGCATTGCGGGCACCGCGTATCGTGTAGCGCAGCACGAAGAAGATGATGCCAGTCACGCAGAGTATGAACAGGACGATGCCCAGCATATCCACTACCAGACGGCCTGGCAGACCGAACAGTTCGCCGCTGTGCAGCATCCAGACGGTCTTGAACAGTGTGGTGTGCGGTGTGTAGCCCTCGGGGCAGGGTAGGGGACGCTCCTGGAACGTGTACTCCGGTCCGTGCGCCGTGTAGAGCGTGGAGCGTGTGGCTACCACCAGGGTATCGCCGCCACGCAGCGCTATGTCGCTGATGCGTTCTTCATTGCCGGGCAGCTGTACTGCCTGCCACGCATCGGACACTGTATCACGGCGCCATACGTCGTACAGGCCCGATGCCCACAACTGTCCATCGGCTGTGCGTACCACGTGGCTTATCTTGCGGTTGTCTATGCCTGGGGTCACTCCTGCGTTGTAATCTGTGGCATAGCTCATGGCGGAATCGGTCTGCCACATTCCGACCTGTCCGTACAATAACTGCACGGAGTCGGAAAGCCACAGCGAACCGCGCACCACGCCCTGGTTCCAATGCTCTATCTGGTAGGCATCGGGCAACCAACTGCGCGACACTGCAAATCGGCTCAGCGCCTGTCGGTGATTCAGTACGACGCCGCTGAAACAGAATATCATGATGGGAATGGCCAGGAGTATGCCTGCCCACTTGTGCCAGACTCTCCAACTCATAGTACAATACCCTTTCTACTTCCTTTTTTGAGCATGTCTCTTTGTCCGAGTTCTCTGTTTCGGATATATCGGTTATTGACTCGCCCCGTTCGGGTCGGTCTCTTTTCCGATGTCTCTACAGCGATTAACTCTTTTTATTTGGGTCAATGACCCCTACACACATTATTTAATATTATTATGCCGTTCCTGTGGTCCCGGCGCTCTATCTTTCATCTTACTTTTTTACCTTAAAGACGATGTTAGAGTGTTTGTTTTTTTGCGGTGCAAAGGTAGTTACAATCTGTCTCTTGCTCAATCCCCAAAATAGGGTATTATCTCAATGGAGTCCTATCCCTGTGCTCTCCAGCCCTTAATCGTTTTAAAGTAATGTGTCGCGCCCGATATTTGAAACAATGAATAATTGGGGCTTATTTCGGGCATCGTACAAAAAAAACTGGAAGCCGAGCATTGCACCCGACTTCCAGTCTATGGAGTAAAGAAAAAAATCATTTTAAGCCACTCTCGAAACCCTTGAACACGCCCCGGCTATCGTGGAGGGCATTGTCAATCTGGTGAGAGTCTCGGACCGCCTTGGCCTTGAGCGCATAGGCACTGCATCTGCCCTTCATCGGGCTTATCTCGGCCAATTCATTGTCGCTGAAAACAAATTCGGACAACAGCGAATCTACCTGCTGGTATTCGACCAGATAGATCATCCATTGTTCGTCGGTATATGTCTTGGAGTTGGCTTTGGCATCTTCGAACAGAGCACGGAGTCTGTTGACTGCTTCTTGCTTGGGATTGGTACAAGATGCACAGAAACCTACAACGCTACAAAGTATAACAGCTTTCAGATACTTGCTGAACAGTTTCATGTCGATATTGATTTGAATGAAGAAATGTAGTGCCTTGTCGTACTTGCAGTACTCTTGTGAAATAATTAAGAAAAGGCTTTAATCAATGCATTATTTCGCAACTTCCGTTTGATCGGAAAAACTTACAGTAATACGAAACCAATGAGAAGATTGTACGCTATTCGGTAAAGAGGTGTCTGGTGGTCAATCTCCTTCCGATTAATCTTGGAGTTTTTTTCTTCCTTGGTATTGCGGCAAAGATAACTACTTTATTTTAATCCACCAAATTTATATATAAAAAATGGCAAAAATTCATATTTATAACATGAAAATTTGGCAAATTGACAAAAAGAGAGTAACTTTGCGCTGATTTGATTGCAAAATGATTAAGTACCTACTTTACTTATAACCGCTAAATAATTAAAGTCTTATATATGGAAATTGACCCTACTTCAGCCCCTGTACTCAATGAACATCATAAGGAGGAGTATGCCCCGGCTCACACCGCCGAGCATCTGCTCAATCAGACCATGGACCGTATGTTCGGTTGCGGCCGTTCCAAGGATGCGCACATAGAACGAAAGAAGAGCAAGATCAATTGGCCTCTGCCAGTCGCGCCTACGCCCGAGCAGATAGCACAGGTCCAGGAGACGATGTCTCAGCTCGTTGCCAGCGACCTGCCTGTGACCTACGAGTTCGTGCGCCGGGACGAGGTGCCTGCCGATGTGCCGCTCGACAAACTGCCTGACGATGCCAGCGAGACGCTCCGCCTGGTCCGCATCGGTGACTACGACGTCTGTGCCTGTATCGGTACGCACGTTCAGAGCACTGCCGAGATTGGTTCGTTCCGCATCACTTCTACTTCGTATAATGATGGCATCTTCCGAATAGTTTACAAGGTGGGTGCTGGGAGCAATTGATAATTGATAATTGACAATTGATAAAATTTACCAATTGAAAGTTGAAAACCAATTGGATTGGAAATAATTAAATTATTAAATTGTCAAATAAATAGAAAAATAGTAAATAGTCAAATAGTAAATATATTGATGTCTAAACAGGAAATACGCAAACAGATTAAAGAACGCATATCAAAGATGAAAGCCGCGGACCGCGACTCGGCTTCGCTCTTCGTGTGCCTGCAGATAATAGGTACGGCAGAGTGGCAGGGAGCAGAGACGGTGCTGCTCTACGAGGCTATGCCCGACGAGGTGGACCTGGGACTGTTGATTCAGGACGCGCGCGACTCGGGCAAGCAGTTGCTGATGCCTCAACCATCGGCCGATGCTCCGGCGCTTGACCCGGCATTGTTGGAAAAGGTCGATCTGGCCATTATCCCAGGTCGGGCATTCACGGCTCAAGGTGACCGTATGGGTCGTGGCAAGGGATATTATGACCGATTGCTCCCTTCGTTGCATTGTCCCAAGTGGGGCGCTGCTTTCTCCTGCCAGCTATTGCCCGAAATCCCCACCGATGAGTGGGACGTGAAATTGGACAAAGTCTTCTGTTGAAGCCATTGCCCAATAAATAATTAAAAATTAAGAGTTAAAAATTAAAAATGATTGCCTAATTGGATTGTTTGTATTGTTTTTAACTTGTTTATCGTCTTTATAAAAATCGAAACTTATCGTGCAGATTTCTAAATGGGCCGATCGAGGCGAAGTCTTTCAGTCGCAGTTGCTGTTGCAGCAACAGGGTATCGAGCATTACAGTACTATGCGTCAGTCAGAGAATGCGATGACCGACGTATGGATGCCGCACCAGGTGCACGGCACACGGATATATGATATAGAACAGGGGTTGGTCATGACCGATGACGGGGCAGAACGTCCCGAGGCGGATGCTGTGGTGTGTACTGTGGCAGGTCAGTGGATCGGAGTACGTACCGCCGACTGTGTTCCGGTGTTGCTCTTCGATCCTGTGAAGCATGTCGTGGCGGCTGTGCATGCCGGTTGGCGTGGTACGGTGCAGCACATCGTGCGGCGCACATTGGACCACATGGCCGATAGGTATGGATGTCAGATGACCGATGTATGGGCAATGATTGGTCCCAGCATCTCGCCCGATGCCTATGAGGTAGGTCCCGAGGTGGCGGAGCAGTTTGTACAGGCTGATCGTGCTGCCTGCATCGTAGCGGGTGGTGTGCGTCCGCACATCGACCTGTGGCAGAGTAATGTGATGGATATGATGGAGGTGGATGTCCCATTGGACCATATAGATTGCAGCCCCATCTGTACCTATCAGCACAGTGATGTGCTCTACTCAGCCCGACGTGAGGGAATAGGGACGGGCCGCAATGTGACCGCCATCCGACTCAAGCCGTAAGGCGGTAGGTCAGGATTGTACCTGTTTGCCTTCGCGGAAGTCGAGCGGCAGCAGGCCGGTCTCGCGCTTGAAGAACTTGACGAAGTACGAGGGATCGTCAAAACCCAGTCGGAAGGCTACCTCCTTGCTCGTCTGGTCGGTGTAGCGCAGCAGACGGCGCGCCTCGAGTATCAGACGGTCATTGATGAGCGCCAAGGGAGTCTCCCGTGCGCAGTCCATCGTGCAGGTGGTGAGTGTCTTGGCCGTCACGCCCAGTTGTCGGGCATACTCCTGTACCGTATGTATATGGGCGAAGTTGCGTTCCAGTGTCTGGCGGAACCGAACGAAGAGCCTGTGCTTGGGCGATGTGAACGTGAGGGCAGCTCTATGATTGTCAACGCTGCCGCATCGCTGTACGTTGATCAGGAAAAGACGCACCAGCATGGTCAGGCTGTCGTGGTGCGCAAAGGCATCGGCCTGCTCCTGTTCGCGCTCTATGGCATCGGTGATGCGCTGCAATGCCTCGGTGCCGCGGGGGCACATGTCACGATAGGGCAGCGTGTCGAAGGCGTTGAAGACGTCGTACTTCAGAAAGAGGCTCTCGCTCGACATCTCGTCCTGCAGGAAGTCATTGCTGAATTCCAAAATATAGCCCTTCTGGTCATGCCGGCTGTCGAAACAATGCAGCTGACCGGGGGAGAGGAAGAATACTCGACCTGGTAATACCGGATAAGCATCGAAATCTACATAATGATTGCCACAGCCCTCCTGGAACCAGATGATGGTATAGAATGTGTGGGCATGCAACTGCTCGTTGCGCAAGCCCTCCTTGGCAAATGCCTCGGGCATGTGCCGCAGTCTGAATCTCTCATCCCCTTCGTGGGACTCGGAGAGATGATAGGTAGTTATCGTGTTGTTTTTCATGCAACAAAAATATAGTTTCATGTTGTAAATACCAAATATTCAATGGTAGATTTGAGAATTTTTAAACCTTTGTTCCTTAATTTACCATTTTTTGGCATCTTTTGATAGCATTATTTTAAATAGAAAGTGCTACCTTTGCACCGACCAATAAGAACTAAAACGTAAATACACAATTATCATGTTCAACAACAAATGGATGCGCGGTGCTGTACCCGCCTTGTTTTTGCACAGCTGTATTGGCAGTGTCTATTGCTGGTCATTGCTCAAGGGTGATATTGCTGCCGAAATGGGAGTAAATGTATCAAGTATTGAGTTCGCCTTCTCGTTGGCAATCTTCTTCTTGGGTATGAGTGCCGCCCTGGGTGGCCGATTCGTGGAGAAGGCTGTCCGATTGAGCAGTTTATTGTCGTGTATATGTTTCGCTTCGGGCTTGCTCCTGTCGGTAGTAGCTATTCGCGCTCACAGTGTGGCTGGTCTGATGTTCAGTTATGGCTGCTTGATGGGTATTGGCCTGGGACTGGGTTATCTCTCGCCGGTCAAGACGTTGATGCTCTGGTTCTCGCGCCACAAGGGTCTGGCTACGGGCATCGCTATCTCGGGCTTCGGTCTGAGCAAGGTGCTCTTCTCTCCCTTCATCGAGTGGTGCAATGACGTGCATGGGGTTCAGACTACCTTGATTACTATGGCATGTATCAGTATCTTCTTCATGCTTACTGCCGCTCTGCTCATCCGCAAACCAGAAGGCTGGGTCGAGAAGCAGGATCCATTCTCGATGAAGGAGGCACTCCGCATCATCTTCAATCCTACCTACATTAAGATCTGGATTATTTTCTATCTCAATATCACTTGTGGTCTGGCTATTATCTCGTTCGAGAAGAACCTGGCTCTGCTGGTCGGTATATCGAGCGTCGGATTGCTCTCGTCTGCCACTGCAGTATTCAATACAGTGGGCCGTTTCGGCTATTCGTCGGTCAGTGACTTCATGCGTCGCAAGGAGCACATCTATATCATCATCTTTGCCTCCAGCGCTATTGTTTCTATCTGTTCGTCGTTCTCTGCCACGCCGCACATCGTCATTGCTGTGATCATGCTCTGTGTGATCAATGCTGGTTACGGCGGAGGTTTCTCAACATTGCCTACGCTGCTCTACAGTAAGTTCGGCATGGACAAGATCTCGACCATTCACGGTTTCGCTCTTTCTGCATGGGCATGGGCAGGTCTGTCGGGCAATCAGCTCACTAACCTCATCATCAATTTCTGTGGCGGTACTTTCCAGCATGTCTTCATGGTGTTGAGCGTGCTCTACCTCATCAGCCTTGGTATTGCTATCAACCTTCGCAACCAGAAGTCGGCCCAGGCTGTCTTTGAATGATGTCCTTGTAGGTTCTCGATTCCAGTCCTTTTCTTCCTGTGCTGGTTCGAAAACTCCTTTAACTCGCAATTTTATTCTCTTTGGCCCAATTCTCATCGCAAAACATGGCCCTCATTTAATTGATTTTTCTGGGGCATGGACCAAAGATCTTTAGATATACGTAGCTTTGAATACAGATTAGTACTTGGTTAACATTTTCCAGGAATAGGAAGGAACGGAGCCAGTATAAAACTTAGGAGGCAGACACTCGAAATGAGCATCTGCCTCCAATTTTTTTTCGTTTTGGTTATCGTTTTGGTACGAAGTTATCGTTTTGGTACGGAGTTTTGGTTTTGGTTTTCGTTTTAGTACGAAGTTTTGGTTTTCGTTATCGTTTTAGTACGAAGTCCCTACTTCGTTCCCACGATGACCATGGCCACTTTGTTGTCGAATACCTCAACTTTGCTGAATCCCGCAACTTTCATCATGTCCGATACCTGTTGGGCGGTATATACATGCATGCCTTCGTAGCTGTTGGCCCATTTGGAGGCCAGTTCAGGAACATCGCCAGTAACCATGAAACGGCCGCCGGGACGAACAATATTGTAGATACCGTTGAAGCAATCCTGAATGGTAGGCCAGAAGTATATCGTCTCGAAGGCCGAGACAAGGTCAAACGATTCAGCCTCAAATGGCAGTTCTGCCACATTGCCCTGCATGACGATGCAACGACCCTGGTTGACCTCGCGGATATTGACCTGACGAGAGACCTCTACACTCTTTTCGGAGTAGTCCAGACCATAGACTTTGGCTTGGGGCAGGCGTTTCAGATAGACCGACAGATTGTGTCCGCCGCCGCAACCGATGTCGAGGATGTCGCGTTCCTTGTCCAACTGGACGTTCTCAAAGGCGAACTTCGTCAGGATCTTGTGCCCCTGGTTCATACCGAAACGGAGCATGAAGGTGCCGAACCAGTTGTTGTGAGGTTTGCTGCAGTTGTCGAGCATATACTGGTACCACTCGCGGCGGTAGCAGATCAGCGCCATGATGGCTGCCAGAATCAATGTACATACGATGATCAGAGCGAGCAACCAGGGAGAGAGAACATGCTCCATCTGCGCGGCATACTCGGCACCCATCTCCTCAGTGGTCTGGACCATGGCATGATCATGGTCAATCCACATGCGGAGCGTGTTGGAGAAGGGGAGGAGCGTGATGATGCAGTAGCCTAAGATGCGTGAGGTGAACGAGCGATATCCCCCAGCCAGTCGAGCCACTTCGGCTGCAATGCCGATGGCCAGTGACAACCAGATGTACAGCATGTCCCCTTCGCCCATAGCCAGATAGATCAATGTGACTACGGCAGTGGTGAGCAGCGCCATACCGAAGCGTGGGTATAGTTTGACCAACTTACAGTAGGGCCAAGCTGTGACGATGGCACAGGTTAGCGCTGAATATACCCACAAGAAGGGATGTAGGAATCCCAGAATATTACATGCCAGAGCGGCTATGTAATATAGTAGTATTAACCCGATGATAGTAAAGAAATGTTTCATATCGTTAGTTTGTTCAATTTTCGCAATTTCCTGTCGAGGGTAGAGTCGGTCGGTCTATTGTAATTACCTTTCGTGCTCCACGTGCGTTTCTGCCTCGTTCTGCATGAATGCTGACAGAATATTGCGATACAAGGAAAAGAGAAGGACTCAGGTCGCCCTGAGTCCCTATATACTAAATTAAAGAGATGGCTTAATTGCCTCCAGCCAGGCATCGATGCGGCTGTCGGTCTGGTCGCTTTCATTGTCGTTGTCCAGAGCCAGACCTACGAACTTGCCGTCCACTACAGCCTGTGAATCGTCGAATGTATAGCCGTCGGTCGAAACCTGACCGATGATGTTGGCACCTGCAGCCTTGGCAGCCTCGTAAACGGTGAACATACCGCCGCAGAACGTATCAGAGTAGCTTGCGCTGTCGCCGCAACCGAACAGAGCGACGTTCTTGCCTGCCATCGATGCACCCTTGAGGGTCTCGATGCCCGAATACCAGTCGTCCTGAACCTCGCCCGAACCCCATGTAGAGGTACCCAGCAACAGGTTGTCATTGGCTGCAATTACGTCAGCAGTGAGATCGCTTACATTGATTGCCTCAACACCAAGCTTAGCGGCGATGTTCTGAGCAATAGACTCGCATGTACCGGTTGTAGAACCGTAAATAACAATAGTTTGTTTCATGTTTATTGAAAAAAATGTATTAAAGATTCGGCTCAATTTCCGGAGTCAATACTCCGATTCTTATTTTAGCCGGTGCAAAGGTAGTCCTTTTCTATAGTTTGGGCAATACCCAATAATGTCGATTTTATTGCTCTCGTTTAATCGCCATAAATGAGTATATTCTCTTATTGTTATCGTTTTCGTTATCGTTTTTTTCGTTTTCGTTATCGTTATCGTTTTTTTATTTTTATTTTCGTACGAAGTAAAAAAAGACCGCAACACCGGGAGGTGCTGCGGTCTTCTATTTTGTCGGTTGGCTGTAAAGCCATTCGTTGTCAATTAATTCTTGAAGGCAGGAATTTTCATATCCAGTTCATGCATGGTGGCTTTGCGTACGATGTTGCGGAAATCCTGACCACTGCAGATGCTGTCAAATACCTGAGCAGGAGAGAGACCTGCTGCGGGAGCGAAAGCTGCCCAGATGTTAGGTCTGATCCACTTCTGTGAGAAGTTCATCGAGGAGCCCTTGCTATCTACTGCGCAGATAGAGATGATGATCTCGTCTGTAGGAGAGTAGAATACTTCGGCCATCTTCTCGATGTCAGTGATCTGGTAGATGTTCTTGTCGCGAACCTTACCCTTGATCTCGTGGATTGTGTTCTTGCCATCGTTGATGATGAGGGTTGCATTGTTGGGCAACTCGACGTCCGAGCCAATAGAGATGTAGCTGCCGTTGTCGCCGGTGACGTGCAATGTGAGTGCGCCGTGTGAAGCGAGGCAATCTTCGAATTCGATTGAATAATCAATCTTGCTTGTGTCCTTCTGCTTCCAGTTGCATGAGAGGAACTTGGCATCGGCAGGAATCTGCTGTTCCTTGGTGCGGAAGCAATCTGCCATGTTGATTTCAGCTACGATGCCGCGAGCCGAGATGTCGAAGCGCAGACGGGCCATGCTGTCAGGTGTGTGGACATCTCCCTTGTAGTGGTACAATGTATCGGGAGTCTTCTCTCCGAAGTAATCGACCTTGGTTGTTGGCTGAGGGATGAGCAATATGCTTGATCCTTTCAAATTGTCGAGTTTCAAGAGTCTTGCCTGTGCGCTGTTCTCTGGGAAAGCATTACTGAAAGCTTTCTTGAATTCTGCAAATTCGGTAACATCTTTCATGTCAGTAGCCTTTGCTACCTTGTCGAGCAGTGTAGCATACTCAGGATCTTTTTCTGCTAAGGTCATGTGCTCCTCGTTGTACTGAGCAACGGCCTGTTTTACACTCCAATCATGATAGAAGTAAATTCCTGCGCCTAAAATTACTGCGCAAACACTAGAAATGAGGACTGTTTTTTTCGTCTCCATATTATGATTGTTTTGGGTTTATTATTTGGCTGTTTCAATCTGTGGTAATTCCAAACGAGCTCGCGTTAGGATTCATTACTAATTCATTTAATGGCGCAAAAATACAAAAAAAATCAATATGTTGTATCAAATTATGCAAAAAAAAAGAAAAAAAGTGAAAATGTGTTGCGATTTTCACTTTTTTGTATCTTATACTGAGTTATTTTGTTCAAAAATAGAGCGTTGATGGGGTGATTGTGCCCGATTATCGGCGGTTGCTGCCCACCAGGTCGCGAATGCCCTCCAGGTCAAAGCCGAGGGAGAAGCGCAGAGTTTGGTCCAATGCCGACTGTTGGGCAGTGCTCATCACATAGCCAGCGTCGATGTGGAAGACGTTGAGCACGATGCCGCCGCCAAAGGTGAAGTACTTACGGTTGCCCTTGTACTCATTCTCGTGATGGTAGCCGGCGCGCAGGAAGAAACGGCGGTCGTAGGTGTACTCCAGGCCGAATCCCCAGTTAATCTCGTGAAACTCCTCGGTACCACCGCCAGGAGCGTCGCTGAAGGACTTGAACAGGCCCTTGATGCCCGACATGTCGTAGTATTCCTGTTTGGCAGCCTGGTAGGCCTCGTCATCGAGTTGTCCGTCAGCGTCGTAGAACTGGTACGACTGTGGGAACGAAGGCACCAGCAGTTTGTTGGCATCGAAGTTGAGCGACATCAGGTTGTAGTCGTCGATGGGGAAGGTGAACGAGGTGCCCAGACGCAAGTTGCAGGGCAGGAAGAAGGAGGTAGCACCACCATCGTACGATACCTTGCCGCCAATGTTCGATATGTTGGCACCCCATGACCACTGACATTCGCTGTAGCCCACTTGCGGATAGGCCGTGTAGTAGGCTGCCAGGTCGGCCGCCCATGTGTTGGCAGGTTCGTTGTCGCTGTCGGTGTAGGTCATCTTACTGTGGATGTAGCGCATCACGACGCCCATGGAGAAACTCTCGCTCAACTGGCGGCTGTAGCCCAGGTCCAGAGCCATCTCCATTGGGTTGATGACCTGGATGACTTTAGTCGGGTCTTCCCAGTTGACCACTTGAACCTCGCCCAGTCCGAAGTAGCGCAGCGAGGCCGATACAGCCTGGTTGTCGTAGTAACCGAATTTCCAGTATCCCGAGACGTATGCGATGTTGATGTCGCTGACTATCTTGCGCAACCATGGGGTATAGTTGACCGATATGCCGCCGCGGCTATAGGCAAAGGCATATTTGGCAGGGTTCCAGTACTGGCTGTTTTCATCTGGTTCGGTTGCGGCGCCGACGTCACCCATAGAGCCAGCGCGGGCATCGGGTGTGATACCCAGCGAGATTGCCTCGGTATGGATGGGGTTGTATTGCTTGGCCATATCGGTGGTCGTGCTCGATTCATCCGATGTGTCGGCCCAGACGGTCGAAGAGGCACAAGCCAATGAGAGGAGAGAAAATATGATTTTTTTCATAGATCAATTGTGTTTCGGTAGAATTGTAAATAGTAAATCGTCCAATTGTAAATCAATGGGCTGTGATTATCAACTTTTGCGATTCCGAAGCCGTTTCTTCGCTGCCTGCCGAGAGATAGACACGGTAGAGGTAGATGCCAGGAGCGACATCGGCAGTCCACGTCATGGTGGTGCGGCCCAGGAGTTGGCTGGTCTCGTCCGCATTCATGTAGGACGAGGTCTGGAGGACCGAGGTGGCATTCTGTTCCAGATAGACCACTTCGCACGAACTGGTCGATACCTCCTTGTCCAGGACCTTGACACCTGTCTGCGTGTATATCTGCAGGCGGAGTTGGTCGGCGCTCTCGGGGCGGTTGTGCAGCACCTGGAAGGTGACCGTACTGCCCTGTGTGGCAGGTGATGGGTAGGCTTGCAGGCTCGCTATCTCGGGGAGCGATTCGTTGCTCACTTCGAATGTGAAGGTGCGCGACGAAACATTGTTATATACGTCCCACACACGGAAAGTAGCCTGGTAGGTACCTTCCTGCAGGTCCGTCAGCGAGTACTTCACGTTGCCGTGCGATGACGAGCCGGTGAAGGTGGTGAACTGATTGTTCAGCACATATTGCTGTGTTGAGATGATTGGGTTGGACAGGCACTTCAGGGTCAATGTGATGTCGTGTCCGATGCTGTTGCCCGTGGCATTGATGCCGCTGGCGTCAGCCACTTCGGCGTAGAAGAACGGCGTGGTGCTCACCCGGTCTCCGTCGGCAAAGTCCGGCGAGTCCATGAAACAGGCGATGATGGTGGGTGGAGTGGTGTCCGCCTCGGTGTCGGCTGTGGCGTCGCGTTCGATGGCGAAGTCCTCGTAGTAGCCGCTTGCCTCGCACAGTCCGCCGTTCCAGGCATAGAAGTTCATCAGTCCGTTGCCCTCATTGTACGAAATATCCTGGGGCATCATGAAGGTGAATTCGAATTGTCCTTTTTGTACGATGCTGCGGCCGGAGAAGAGCCTGCGCTTACGGGCAGTAAAGGAGAAGGCGTTTTCTCCGTTCCACAGACCCTGGTCGCAGGTGAGCGTATCGACGGCGTCGTAGATGGTCGAGTAGAGCAGACCGCTGAAGTCCGTGTCCATCTCCTCTCCGTCGCTCTGGTTCACGTGTCCATATATGGTGACGGTGCTCAATGTCTTGAATTCACCATGTATGCTGTCCACTACCACGCGCCGACTTGGCAGTGCCAATGTCATGGATGGGTCACCCAGCAGGTTGTAGCTCAGTTTGTTGGCATCGCCGGTCATATTGCATTTGGCGGCCTTGATTACATCGCCCAGGGCGTAGGGGCTACCGTCCGGGAGGCGGTCACACAGGTGCGTCATCAGTTGACGGTTCAGGTTGCGGTTGTTGGTCATATAGACCTCGCGCGCTGCACCCAGCACAGCCGCAGCGCCGCCGTTAGGGTTCAGGACCAATGCTTCGCACAGCGAGGCGTCGTCGTCATCCCATCGTGCCACGTTGCACGATGCCATGATCCACAGGGGCAGGTGCGACATGCGCAGTTGTGATGCAGTGTTGACTGTGATGAGTTGTTCGTGGCAGATGTTGTTGGCTGCACCGTGGCCGGCGTAGTCCAACATCAGCACGCCTTCCTGCAGTGCATTGTACAGGTCCTTGCGTGCGTCGGCGTAGTCGGTACCCGATGTGGTTGATGTCTGTTGGTAGGCTGGCAGGTAGATTTTCTGTATGGCCAGTTCCTTGTGACCCTGTTGCTCCAGTATGCTTGCCATTTCGTCACAGTGGCTCACATGTTCGTTTTCGGGGTCCTTGAGCGTGCCGTTCTCTATCTTCTCGTCATCCGCCAGGAAGCAGATGCGGTTACGCCAGCTGCCGTAGCGTTTCTGGTCGTAGCCGGTTATCTTGGCCAACATCTCGTCGGCCTCCTCGCTCGATGAAGCCGGTATGCGGCCCACGCCCACGTCGAGCGTGCCGTAAGCCAAGCTGCTCACCTCGTCGTCCAGCATGCCGAAGTAATCGTCTGTTACGTAGGAGCCGGTTTCGGTGAGTGACTGGGTATTCTCGTAGCAGGGCAGCATATACTTGCTGGCGCAGGCGCTGTAGTTGTCGTACGATCCATCGCCGAACAGGAGCAGGTAGCGCAGTTGTCGTTCGTCGTCGCTCTTCACCCGTGCAGTCTCGCGGTCATAGAGCCGTTTCAGGAACAGACGTATGGCGGTGGCGTCGGGCACACCGCTGGAGAACTCGTTGTATATGGCATCGGGCGATACCACGGCACATGACAGTTGGTCATAGCGTGCGCGGTAGTGTGCCAGTGAGTCTGCCTGCTGGAACAGACCGGTGGGTGCCACTATCACCAGGTTGATCGAGTCGCATCCGTGCAGGTCTTGGGTCCTGCTCAGTGCGCCGTAGGAATAGACCGTGGGGTAGGCGGTGCTCTGCAGGTTCACCACAGCATACTCGCGCAGTCCCGTCGTGCTGGGGACGAAGAGTGTGTCGCCCAGCAGTTGCTGGTGGCGTATGTCGTTCGGCGACGTTACGTCCCACACCTGCATCTGGCTGTTCAGACCGCTCAGCTTGTAGGCTACGCGGCGGCTGATGGCCTTGGCGTTGCGGAACAGCATGTATGGCTCTTGGCTCGATGCCTGCAGTGCGCATTTGCCCTGCAGACGTATGTAGTTGAGGCGGGCTGCCGATGGCGAGCTCGATCCAGCCTTGTAGGTCAGTTTTACCGTGGGGCTGGACAGCGTGCTGACCTTGGTCAATGTGGCATCGTACGAGTTCTCGCTGCCATATTCGCTTGTGCTGCCTATGCTCAGCGAGCCCAGCACCGAGTCATTGAGCGCTATCTGCAGGGTCGAGGTGGCCGATGCCTTGGTTGCAAAGGCTACGGTGATGCGCGTCGTGCCTGGCAGGAAGGAGTGTCCCTTCAGTGCGGTCTCTTCGGGCATGCTGAAACTCTGTACCGTCTGGTTGATGAACGACTCGCCGTACCACTCCTGACCGGCGTTGCCCAGGTTGGCTTCGGCTGTCTCGTGTAGCCAGTATTCGTCGTACTCTGTCAGGGTCAGGGTGGCCGATGTCGCATCGTCCGATGCCTGTTCCTCCAGGCTCAGTGGGGCCTCGTCCTCCTTTTGGTGCAGGAAGTAGCAGGCATAGGTGCCGTGCTCCATGTTGGCGTATGGGTGTTGCTGCTGGACGAATCCATTGCTTGCTGTATAACTCCAGCTGACCAGTCCGCGGCCGTAGAAGAGGATGCGCTCCTTGTCCGCATCGTGCAGGGTGGCCACCTCAGGCAGGTCGTCGATGTGTCCGTCAGCCAGGTTCTCGGACAGCTTATGTCCGCCGAATCCATATACGCCCACCTGGCTGGGGTCGCTGAATCCCCATTTGCGCAGGTCGCTGTACGATATCTGGTAGATGCCGTCGCAGTCTCTGCTCAATGCGATCTTGACCCAAATGCCCTTGGCCAGGACGGAGTTCTCTGCCCAGGTATGTTCGGTGGCTGCATCTACTGTTGGTGTGAGTGTTCCCCATGCCAGCAGCATTGCTGTCATCCATCTGGTCAGGTGTGTCCTGTATTGGGTCATATCTCTTTTATTTGTTTTTTATCTCCAATTTATAACGCAGATATTTGTTTTTTATTGCGAAATGAAGAATTTAAGTACATTATGAAATAGCAATGCCCGACATCTCTGCCGGGCATTGCATGATATTATTGGGATTAGAGCAACGTACTAATTACTTAGTCCCTTTGTACTTTGTTACTTAGTACTTAGTCCCTTTGTACTTTGTTACTTTGTACTTAGTACTTAGTCCCTTCCCCTCACTTGCTCAGGTCCACTGCGTAGTAAGCTGCGCGGCCGTTAGGATATACACCGACGATGAACATGACGGGATCCTGATCGGCAGAGCGGTTGGTGGTCAGTTCGTTGTAGGCTGCCTCGATGTCCTTGTCCGAGTTGACTACAGAGTCGTTGATCTTGACAATGACGAACTTCTCGTGGATACCGGCACGGGCGAAGGCACCACCCTGGTTGACACTCTTGACGAGCACACCCTTGCGTACACCATACTTCTGGAGTTCCTTGGCTGTGAGCGTCTGGAACTTGGCGCCCAGGGAGTCGATGCCCTTCTTGGTCTGCATCTCGGTGTTGCCGTCGCTGTTCTTGAGCGTGACCGTGAAGGTCTTTATGTCGCCCTTGCGATCGACTGTGACTTGAACCTTCTCGCCTGGAGTGTGGCGTGCCAGTTCGCCCTGCAGTATGCCGAAGTTCTTGATGCGTACCTTGTTGATCGATGTGATGACATCGCCAGCCTTGATGCCTGCATCGTCAGCTGCACCACCTTCGATGACGTCAGCCACGTAGATGCCCTCGGTCTCCTTCAGCTCCTTCTCCTCGGTCAGCGTTGGGTTGATCTCCTGGATATGGATGCCCAGCACGGCACGTTGAACCTGTCCATACTGACGGAGGTCGGCTACCACCTTGTTCACGATGCTCGATGGTACGGCAAATGAGTATCCTGCGTAGTTGCCCGTTTCGCTGTAGATGGCGGTATTGATGCCGACCAGTTCGCCTGCGGTGTTGACCAGCGCGCCACCCGAGTTGCCCGGATTGACGGCTGCGTCGGTCTGGATGAAGCTTTCGATGTTCATCTGTCCATTGTTGGAGCGTTGACCCATACCGATCTGGCGGGCTTTGGCCGAGACGATACCGGCGGTGACGGTACTGTTGAGCATGAATGGATTGCCCACAGCCAGTACCCATTCGCCTACCTTGAGGTTGTCACTCTCGCCGAAGGCTATAGTGGGCAGGTCCTGCGCATCGACCTTGAGCAGAGCAATGTCTGTCGTTGGGTCGGTTCCCACCAGCGTGGCCTCGAACTGACGCTGGTCGTTGAGGGTGACGGTGAGCTGCGAGGCATTGGCTATGACGTGGTTGTTGGTGACAATATAACCGTCGGACGAGATGATGACGCCCGATCCGTAGCCCTCGCGGGCCTTCTGCTGCGGCATCTGCTGTTGGCCGTAACCTCGGTTGCCGAAGAAGAAGTCGAACAGAGGGTCCATGTTCTGATACTGCTGCTGGACGATCTGCACATTCTTCACGCCCACCACGGCATTGACCGTCTTCTCGGCAGCTTGGGTGAAGTCATTGTCTGTGACCGATGCCCGGCTGACGGTAGGGGAGAACTGTACCAGGTGGCTGTTGCTGTCACCCTGCAGTGTGAGATTGTCCGATAGCTGCTGCACGGTGTGCGGCTCCATCACTTTGTAGGTTCCTATGGCTGTGAGACCACTCACTGCCACCATGACTGCAAGGAGTCCTAAAGATTTCTTTGTTTCCATATTGGTGTCTATTTTAAAGTTGTTAATATCAGTTATAACCGATGACAACAAAAAGTGAGCCAATCGGCCGTTTCTGTTCTCATTCGGTAGTGCAAAGATAGGGCGTTTTAAGAGAATTAAGTTAATTTTGGGCGAATTTTTAACATTTAATATTAAAAAATGGGGCACCTTGGATAAAAAATAAGATTTGTTTACTTTTGTTTAAAATATTTTGACTACCTTTGTGGCGCAGAAATCAGTAGGATGGTCTGTCGCTCGTGCGGCATAGCACGGGAGGAAAGTCCGGGCAGCACAGGGTACTATGCCGGTTAACGGCCGGTGGGCAGCGATGTTCAGGTAGCGTAACAGAAAATAACCGCCCGCAAGGGTAAGGGTGAAAAGGCGAGGTAAGAGCTCACCGCACACATAGCAATATGGCGTGGCTGTACGTCCCATGGGTTGTAAGATCATGTATATCGGCGATTGGGAGCAATCCTGATTAAGGGCGACCCGCTCGATGCCGAGGGGTAGATTGCTAGAGCCCAGGTGAAAGTCTGGGTCGAGATGAATGGCAGACACCACCGCAAGGTGGCACAGAATCCGGCTCATAAACCTGCTGCTTTCTGTTTTTTTTTTTTTTTAGAGTTAATTGAATCGGGAGGGTGCACCTTGTTTGGGCGCACCCTCTTTTTAATGTTTAAGGGTTAATGTTTAATGTTTAAGAGTTAATGTTTATGGTTTAAGGTTCAATATTTAAGGTTTGATGGAGGATTGACATAATTAATTCCTATAATTCTGAAATTCTAGTAAAAATCTGTTTCCAGAGGTATATATAATAGTTGAATCAATAGAAGTCATCCCAAACGCGGTATATTTGGCGTGGCAAATATACCTTCTGTCGCACCTTCGGCGCTCGATACTATCATCTACGTGCTACTGTGGAAAGCGGGGGCTCACGCCCCCGCCTGTATTCCCGCGGACCTTCGGCCCGCTGCCTAACTTATTGATGTTTAAGGTTCAATGTTTAATGGAGGATTGACTGAATTAATTCTTATAATTCTCGAATTCTAGTAAAAAAGATAACGAAAACGAAGACGATAACGAAAAATCCGTTCCATCTGGGTTCCCTTGTCAACCTAAAAATTCTTATAATTCTCGAATTCTAGTAAAAAAAACAACGAAAACGAAGACGATAACGAAAAATCCGTTCCATCTGGGTTCCCTTGTCAACCTAAAAATTCCTATAATTCTCGAATTCTAGTAAAAATTAATTCTTATAATTCTCGAATTCTAGTAAAAAAATATTTCCACTAGTAAGTATAATAATTCTCAAATTCTAGTAAAAAATATTCAAGTGCATACATGTTTCAGTTCCCGTTTTAGTTGACTTTGCGCGAGATAGCAGTTCTAGTTGCGCAATAAGATGTTGTATTTTAGGTATATTTATGCAGTTTTGGATAAAATAGTAGTCAATGTTGGGTATATCTGCGATTTTTTTGCACAAATACTTGCATAATTAAAAAATAATGTGCAACTTTGCAAACGTAAATTACTTTTATCAAACCTGAAGGCGGACCGTTTACTACTCTCACTTTCAGTATTTCGGTCAGTATTGCAATTTCTTAGTGTTTCTGCCAATTCCGTACATGGCAGTATTTATAACGTTATAAGAAAGAGAGTAGCTCAATAGGACGCATAGGGCGGTAGAGACGGAGCTGATAACCTCCGTAAGCTAATTAATTATTTCTTTTTATTTAACCCAGGGTGTTGTACCCGACCAAAACTAAACTACTATGGATTTTGTACAATTGACTGTTTGTTGGAATGCTTTAGAGGCAGGATTAGTCAAAGGTAGGCTCGAGACTGCAGGTATTCCATGTGTGTTGCAAGGAGGAAATATCTCAAGTGTGGAAATCGGAAACGGCGGAATATCAAGCGCTTTCGCAATCCCTGTTCTGGTTCGTGCCGAAGATCTCGACTCAGCACGCGGATTGCTCGATACCAAAGCTAATTAATTTCGCATTCCCATCTTCACAAACCTTGCTTAGCAGGAGAGACTGCTCAATCAATAATACAGAGAGAAATTAAACCATGTAAAATTTGTTAACCTACGTACATAAAAAAAGTGCTCCCAAAACCTCAATGGATTTTGGGAGCACTTTTTTATGTAAGATGTCGTTCATTACCAAGATGGACGGTTGCGACGTGCGTATGCGTCAGACTTTCGTTCGTCCTTGGTACCCATGGCGTTGTGGCCGGCAAAGACGCTGAAGCGGTAGATGACGGTCAGCAGGCCGTACTGGTAAACACCGTTGGAGAAAGTCTCGCTGATGGTAGATGCGCTGGCGGTACGGTTGACGCAGGTGCGCTGACCCAGGATGTCGAATACTTCACCCTTGATAGTGAGGGCGCGGCCCTTGAGGAAAGAGTGAGAGACTGAGGCATTCCAGAGGAGCTCGTCCGTGTTCATAGCTGCCTGGGCATAACCGCGGCGGCTGGTCATATAGAGATTGGTCGATACCTCGGTGCCCCAAGGAGCATTCCAGGTAACCTCGCCGCCATAACGGTAGTTCTTGGCATCAAGGTTGACGTCAGGGTTGACGTTGTTGCGGGTATAGTACTGGTCCAACCAACCGCGCAGCTCAATGCTGATGTAGTCATTGCGGTATGACGAATTGAGGTGACCGCTCACGCAGGTGTTCTTGGTTGTGGTCTTGCCCTCGACGGTGAACCATGAGTTGTCGATTGAATCCATGTAGCTGTAGTAGCCGGCGTACTGGTTGTAGGTGACACCGAGGCTACCACCTACGGCGAAGTGCTTCTCCTTGCCCAGACCACGGTTGTAGCCGACGCCGGTACCCATGTTCCAGTTGCCATCGACGTTGATAGGCATGGTAGTCTTGATCAATGCTGAGTCGCGGCCTTCGAAGGTGCCGATTGCATTGTTGACAGCCTTACCGTAGAACCATGACCATATGCCCTGCTGGGTCTCGGGGTTGAAGGTATTGAAGCTGACTTCCCAGTTGTTGGAGAACTCGGGCTTCAATTTAGGGTTACCTTTCTTGAGGTTCGGTAACTCTGAGTCATCGACTATTTCCAGCATGTCGGTCAAATCCGGTTCACCTGGGCGGCCATCGTACTTGATCTGCAAGTTGGTAGTCTTGGTGAAGTTGAACTTCATGTTGACCCTTGGGATGATGTTCAGGATGTGCTGTGTCACATCTGGGAACTCCTTGCCCATGTAGCGGTACGACAACTTGTGGTAGTTGGGGAATGCAGTGACACCCACGGCGAAGTTGAACATCTTGTTGATGCGGCGCAACTGCAGGCCAATGCGGTGCTTGTAGCTCTGACGCTCTGAGAACTGGCTGAGCGCTACGGTATCGCGCAATTCGTAACCGACCTCGCGCATACGACCCAAAACCTGATCTACATCAAAGCGGCACATGTACATGTACTGGCGGAGGTCAGAGTATGCCGATTCGTCATAGACAAAGGCCTGACGGTCGTTCTTGGCATACAGGTATGAGTAACGATAGTTGAAGTTGAGGAAATAACCTTTGCCCAGTGGCTCACTCCAGACGAACTGCGAAGCAATGGTGTAGTTGCGTCCTGGGGTGTCGGTGTAGCGGTTATTGATGATGCGGGAATTATCAGACATGTTGTCCGTAGCCGAAATCTTCTGCTCGTTGCTGTGCGTGAAGTCTCCGTACACACGCAGGGTGATGTTACGTCCCTTGTTGCCGATGCGGCGGGTCACCTGCAGGTCACCCGAAGCGTAGGTCTTGGTGGTGCGGTTCTTCCAGTCAATCAGATAGTAGTTGACTATAGAACTGAGATTCTGAATATTGCTCATATCCTCGTTCGATACATCCTCGTTGAACTCACCCTGGTCATTGCCATAGATGTAACGCGTGTTGGTGTAGGTGAATGTAGGACGGAACAATACGGTGGTCATGGTGTCGGGGCGCCATTCCATCTTGAACTGGGCATCCATACCATGGTTGCTGCCTCGCTTCTGATCTTCGGCTTTGCCGTAAGGAGCCAGACCAGCGGTGGTATTCTTGTAGTTGGTGTTGTTGCGGATGTCCGAACCCTCGTAACGATATGATACGCTACCGCCGGTCTCCATGGTCTCGTTCTGCGAGGCGAAGTTCAATCCGCCCTCCTTGAGGCTGAACTGACCGGGACGTGCCCAACCGCGCTGCTCCGATACGTTACGGACATTGCCGATGGCAGTGACGGTGGTATTGTCGTTGAAGTAGTTGATCAACTCCTTGAGGGTGTAGCGATGGTGATTGCCTACGCCGCCCAGGACATTGCCGAACCAACCAGAGTTCATACCTTTCTTGACCGAGAGGTCGAGTACGGTCTCATCCTCGCCGTCGTCCACACCGGTGATACGTGCCATGTCGCTCTTGCGCTCGTAGGCTCTGACCTTCTCGATGATTTCGACAGGGATGTTGCGCATGGCGACGGAGATGTCGTTGAGGAAGAACTCCTTGCCATCGACCAGAATCTTGGTGACGCTCTTACCGTTGATGGTGACAGCACCATTGTCATCAACCTCGGCACCAGGCAACAGCTTGACGAGTGACTCGAGGGTCGATCCCTGAGGCACACGGTAGGAAGAAGCGTTGAACTGGAGAGAATCGCCCGATACATTCATGCGCGCAGCGGTGCGGGTTACTACAGTCTCCTGCAGTAATCTCTGGTCGCTCAACATGGTGAGATAACCAAGGTCAACCTGATGTCCTTTGCGATTCTTGAGGTTTAAAGGCAATGTGCGGGTTACGTATCCCATAAAGGTAATCTTGAGAACGTACTGCTGTCCTTTTTTCAAATCACGCAGGGTAAATGCACCTACGTTGTTGGCCATTTCACCAGCGACAAATGCGCTGTCGGGCAACGATAAAACTTGAACGTTGGCACCCATTAGTGCCTCGCTCGTCTCTTTGTCAATAACGGATCCCTTCACAGAAATCTTGCTTTGGGCATTCATCGGGGAACAAAGCAAAGAGACCAAAAACAAAACAGAAACTAATTTTTTCACAAAAATACAGATTTTACTATTGCATATTAACTCTACTGGCGTCAAAATCGAATAATCTTTGATTCAGAAGTATTGATACCTAACGAGTAAATTTTTATAGATAGATATATAACGAATGAATTTATGCGACGCGAAGGTACGTATATTTTTAATATTTTTAAGTTTTTTTTGAATTTAAGAAGAATAAATACGTAATATTTATTGTTTTTGTTCTGAAATTGACATTTAAAGCTTGCATAGTTTTCCCCTTTTCTGGGGGTGTTTTGCAATCTATTGTACAATAAATATAAAAGAAGATACTTTGGGAAATAAAATAAATCTAGGGAATCTATATGCCCTAGTCCTCCTAGAAACATTAGATTCCCCGGAAACTTCAGGAGATTATGTGTGGGTCGGGTCAAGTCGGGTGGTGCTATGGTAAGATATTACCCCATTAACCATTACCCCATTAACCCTTAAACTTTTAACCCTTAAACATTATAACCCGGCATTACCAGTGGCGTCTGCCGCCGAAGCCGCTGTCGCTGCGTTCGTCCTTGGTACCCATGGTGTTCTTGCCGGCAAAGACGCTGAAGCGGTATAGCAGGCTGATCAGTCCGTACTGGTAGATGCCGTTGTTACGGCTGTCGCTGAATGATTCAGAGTTGATGTTGCGGCTCACATTGGTCTGCTGGCCGAGGATGTCGTAAATCTCGCCCTTGATGGTGAGGGCGTTACCCTTGAGGAAAGAGTGGGAGATAGAGGCATTCCACAGCATCTCGTCCGTGTTCATGTCGCGCTGTGAGTATCCGCGGCGGCTGGTCATATAGACGTCCGATGCCAGTTCGGTGCCCCAAGGCATGGTGAACTTCATGTCCGAGCCATAACGGAAGTCCTGCGTATCACGGTCTGCAGCCGAATTGATGTTGTTCGAGGCATGAGTCTCGTTGAAGGTGCCGCGTAGCTCGATGCTTATATAGTCGTTGCGATATGCGACGTTGGCACCTGTGTTGAATCGTAGTGTCTGCGTGATGGATTTGATGTCGATGTCATCGGCATCTCCGCTGCTTATGTTGTTGTATAGGCCGACGTTCTGGTTGAAGTTGCCTCCTATGTTACCACCTATGGAGAAGTGCTTCTCCTTGCCCAGTCCGAGGTTCATGCCTACGCCTGTACCGATGTTCCAGTTGCCGTTGATGTTCTTGGGCATCGTGGTGCGGATGGTGGTTATGGTGTCGTAGGTGGTCTTGTTGCTGATGCTGTTGCGCGTCAGGCCTCCATACAGCCATGACCAGACACCGCGTTGGTTCTCGGGGTAGTAGGTGTTGAAGTTGCCGTTCCAGTTGTGCGAGAATGATGGTTTCAGGTGCGGGTTGCCTTTGCGTACATACTTGGGGTTCGAGTCATCGACGATGTCGAGCAGGTCCGTCATGGAGGGCTGCGATACACGTCCGTTGTAGCGCATGTGCAGGTTGGTCGTCTTGTTGAAGTTGACGCGCAGGTTGACTCGAGGAGTGACGTTCAGCACGTTGCGGCTGATTTCGGGGTATTCCTTGCCCATGTATCGGTAGTTGAGTGTGGTGCGTTGTGGGAAGGCGTCCACACCTGCCGAGAAGTTGTACTTGTCGTGCACCTTGCGTATCTGCAGGCCGATGCGTTGGTTGTAGTTCCGGTACTCCGAGAACTGGCTCAATTCCAGCGTGTCGCGCATCATGTACTGGGCTTCGCGCATCAGTCGGAGCACTTCGTCCACGTCATATCGGCAGTTGAGCAGCGCATTCTTCAGGTCGGCGTACGCTTCGTCGTCATATACGAAGGCCTGACGGTCATTCTTGCTGTACGAGTATTGATAGCGGTAGCTGACGTTGAAGTGCAGACCTTTCCCAATCGGTTCGCTCCATACCACTTGAGCCGAAGCACCGTAACTGCGTGCAGGGGTATCGTAGTAACGGTTGTTGTGTATGTCCTGTTTGGTATTCTTGTACCTGACGTATGAGTGCGAGATGTTTTGGCTTTCGCTCTGGTTGTAGTCGCCTGCCAGGCGCAGTGTGACATTTCGTCCGGGTTTGTGCAGTCTCCGGGTGACCTGTATGTTGCCCGATGACTGCGTGCTGTTGTTGTGGTTCTGTGATTGGTTCTGGTCGATGGAGATGGCTTGTTCTATGATTTCTTCAATTTCTTCATCGCTCATTTCCGAGATGTCGGTGTTGAATGCATTGCTGGAGCTCCGACCCATGGCGTTGTTCCTGCGGTAACTGAAATTAGGGCGGAACAGGATGGTGGTCATGGTGTCGGGACGCCATTCCATCTTGAACTGGGCATCGACACTGTGGTTGCTGCCGAAGTTGCTGTTGCGGCTGCGCTGATACTCATTGTAAGTATAGTAGGCGGCATTGGTGCGGCTCTGGTTGTCCGAACCGTCGTACCTGTACGATACACTGCCGCCGGTCTCCATCTGTGTGTTTCTGGAGGCGAAGTTGATGCCGGCCTCCTTGTGGCTGTTCAGTCCGCCGCGGTTCCAGCGGGGATTGCCGGGTACGTTGTATCCGTTGCCCACGACCGATACGTTGGTATTGTCGTTGAAGTAATTGCCCATGCCGCGCATCGAGTAACGGTGTTCGTTGCCCAGGCCTGCCAGCGCATTGCCGAACCATCCGTTCTTCATGCCCTTCTTGACCGAGAGGTCGAGCACAGTCTCCTCCTCGCCGTCATCTACACCGGTGATGCGGGCCATGTCGCTCTTGCGGTCGTAGGTCTTGATTTTGTCAATGATATCGACAGGGATGTTCTTCATTGCCACCGACTTGTCGTTGAGGAAGAATTCCTTGCCATCGACCAGGATCTTGTTGACACTCTTGCCGTTGATGGTGATGTTGCCCTCCTCATCGACCTCGGCGCCAGGCAACAGTTTGACGAGCGCTTCGAGGGTGGATCCCTGTGGTACGCGGTATGCCGATGGGTTGAACTGGATGGAGTCGCCCGATACTTGGACCTTGGCAACGGTGGTGGTCACGATGGCCTCCTGCAGCATCTTGCTGTCGCTGGTCAGGGTGAGGTAGCCCAGATCTACTTTGCGTCCGCCCTTGTGCTGTTTCAACTGGAGCGGCAGGTAACGCGACACGTAACCCATGAACGAGACCTTGAGCAGGTAGTTGGCCTTCTTCACATTTTGCATGCTGAAGGCGCCCATTTCATCCGCCATGGCACCAGTTACGAGGGTGCTGTCTGGCAGGGACAACACTTGGATGTTGGCGCCCATCAGCGCCTCTTTTGTTTCTTTGTCGATAATTGTTCCCTTGACGTCGAACTTGCTTTGGGCCACCAAGGCTGGAACCATCACGCCGAGCAGGGTAATGAGAGAAAAGAATTTTTTCATTTTCTAGATTGGAGATAACAAAAAAAGGGTATATTATAAAGAATAAACAATCGAGTGAGGCTGCTGGAACCATTATTGACGGGCCTCGCTCTTGGGTGTATTTTGTTTTAGGGGGTCTCCGGTGTGGTGCCTTCCGGCTAAGATAATGTATGGAAACCGTATAGAGGAAACATCTATTTACCTCAAAGACAATGTATGGAAGTTCGTGTATGATAATCCTCTAAAAAACGGCACAAAGTTACAAAAAAAGATGGATAACTTTCGGTTTTTACACATTTTAACAAAAAGAATTTGACACTTTTCTCCATCTTAGGCGTGCGCGATGTAAATCTGCTATGCAAAGATAGCAGACCTAAACGAAAACAAACTTCGTACGAAAACTAAAACGAAAACAAACTTTGTACGAAAACTAAAACGAAAACGAAAAACGTTCCTATTGAGGTTTTAAAACGAAAAATTCGTTACTAATTCGTTTAATTTTTTTTGAACGCAAAAGAAACAAAAATGACGAAAGGGTTAGTGTTAATTCGTTAAATTCGGTGATAAAAAAAGAACGAAAACCATAATGCGAAAAACGTTCCCATTGAGGTTTTAAAACGAAAAATTCGTTACTAATTCGTTTATTTTTTTTTGAACGCAAAAGAAACAAAAATGACGAAAGGGTTAGTGTTAATTCGTTAAATTCGGTGATAAAAAAAGAACGAAAACCATAATGCGAAAAACGTTTCCATTGAGGTTCCTGCCCCTTTCAACTGACTGAATTAATGCTTATTAATTTCAATTAATGGAGTAATATAAAACCAACTGACTGAATTACTGACAATTAATTATAATTATTGGAGAGAAATAAAAAACTCTCCCCTGTGATGGAGGGGAGAGCTACATGATTATATGGAGAAAATCGGATTATCGAGTGGAGCCGTTACTTCATCAGCATCAACGAGTCGGCGAGCGCTTGGCGAGCCTCGGCCCAGGTGGCGTAATTGGCGGCGTGGAGCGTCATCTTGGCATCGGGGAGGGGCTGTTCAGTCAGTTTGAGGATACAGGGACGGCAACGGCCTTGGGCCACCAGTTGTTCGGCAATCAAGTTGGCGTGAGCAATCTTGTGCCAGCTTTCGTAAGTGTAGCCCGCATCCGGGTCGCCCACCAGGCAGACAGTCTGCATGATGGCGCCAGCCTGGACATTAGGTCTGAAGGAGATGCTGCGGGAGATAGGCCCATTGGGCAGATGTTCAATCATATAGCGCACGGGAGCGTAGTCACAGTGCATGGCATTGACCGACCAGGCGGCACCCGGCATGTTGAGGATGCTGCGCTTGAAACCACGTTCAGGCGCCAGGTCCACGTTCTGAGGGTCGCATACACGGGTACTGTCAACAATGAAGTTGTAGCAATAGACCTCGGGCTTGAGCGACAGGGTCAAGGTCCAGATGCCGGCCGAGTCCCTTTCCATGCGGTGCGGTTGGTCCAGCATCTCGCCCTCCAGCAGGACCTCGAGAGCCTGGGGCGCCTGCAGACGGAAGGTGACCGTATCACCATGACATTCAGGCGACAGGACAGGACGGGGGAAGAGGCGTGCCATCACGCCGGGAGTGAACTGCGGTTCCTGTCCCGAGGCTGGGCGCGTGGGTTGTGCCTCGGCCATGGCGCGGCCGGAACGGTCAGGACGGAACAACAGGGGCAGGGTCTGAGTGAGGAAATATCGGGCATTCATCCAGGTGTGGCCGTACTTGTCGTCCGTATAGACCTTGACACAACGTATGCCCTGTTCGTCGAGGAAGGCGGTATAGTCGCGTGCAGTACCATATAAGAAGTCGTCCGTGCCGACGCCCGACCACAACAGCCGTACCTGGCGGTTGGTCTCCTGTGCGTTGCCATAGACAGCGGGTAAGTCCGTAGTAGTGAACGAACTGTAGGCGCACATATAGGCAAACTTGTCCAGGTGGGTCAGACCATTGAGCAGCGCCTGGTTGCCGCCACGAGAGAATCCGCCTATGGCGCGATCCACCTGATTGGTGTAGGTGCGGTAATGACTCTCGATGTAGGGGATGAGGCTCTCGGTCAGGTCGCGGCCGAACAGGTCCATCTGGCCGATCATGTCGGCTGAACCGGTCAGTCGGGCAGGGTTGCCATAGGGTAGCACGACGATCATCTGTTCTGCTTCGCCGTGGGCTATCATGTTGTCGAGGATATTGTTGATGCGGCCCACCTTGTAATAGACCTCCTCGGTGTCGGTAGTGCCGCTTATCAGGTAGAAGACAGGATAATTGCGTGCCTCCTGCAGGTACGATGCCGGCAGATAGACCACTGCATTATTGTAGGTGCCAAGGGCTTCGGAGTAGTAGTGTATGTAGTCCACACAGCCGTGGGGCACGTTCTGCACGCTGGTCAGAGCCGTGCTGCCAGGAGCATTCATATCGAGCAGCGAGTTCTTGAATCCTTCGTTGGGGAACCACTCGTCGCTGGCGGGGTCCATCACGCTCAGTCCGTCCACTACGTAGTGATATGGGTAAATGTCCGTGGCAGCAGGTCCCAGCGTGACTGTCCACAGGCCCGACAGGCTGTCGCGGTGCATGGCTTGTTTGCCGGCAAACTGTACATCGACCTCGACCTGTGTTGCATGGTCGTTGCGGTAGTTGAATGTCACCGTGCCGTCGGGGTTTACTACAGGAGTGGGGTCCTGCGGGGCTGTATCTTTGTCCGATGTACATGCGCCGCATAGTAAAGTCGCTGAAAATAAGAAAATGTAAGGTTTCATATTGAGTATTTTAAATAAGGTAGCCAATCGGTCGCGAACTTGAAGCTCAATTTTGCTTATGCAAACTTAATTGATTATTTGATAGGGAGTCCCGAAGTCGGCCGATTTTTTTGTATGTTGGTGTGATGGAAGACAATGACAATGCTTTGTTTGTCAACTGGGGTTGACAAAATTGTAATTGATGTCAGTGCCCGTTAAATATCCATTGTACAGCTATATTGAACGATGGCACATATTTCATGTCGTGACCATAGTGCGAGAGGCAGGCATAGGGTTTGAGGCGCAATCTTTGATTGAAATCTCCTTTTTTGTTGTTGACGATAATGAAGTCGGTGCATATACCTATGCCGAGCGAGAAGCCGGCTTTTGCCACATAGTTGTCTTCCGAATCCTCGTCGTAATATTCATCAAAGACCTCGCCGCCGTTGTATCCTTTCACGCCCATCAGCACGAAGGGGATGAGCTCCATCCGGTCCCATCGTCTGATGATACGGCCGTATTGGGTGCTGAGGCCTAATTGGACGACGCGCTCACCCTGGTAGATGATGCCTCTGGTCTGATAGATGTCCTTCTGGCACCTGCCGCCAAAACCCAAGTCAATATCAACGTCAAAGTAATGCCGGTTGTAGCTGCCGCCAACGGTCATGGCGAAGCCTGTGGCTGCCTCGACGTAGTCAGAATGTGGTCTGTGGTGATAGGGCCCGATGCCCAGGAAGAACTCTGCAGACGAGTCTTCGTGGTAGGTATCGAACAGGTCATAATGTTGTGCCCATGCCAACTGGCATACGGCGCTGATAATCAGGAGCAATGTCCATTTGAAAGCCATGTGCATAGTGTGTTTTCTTTGTGACCTACAGGTGCAATGTGCGTGCCCTCGGTCTGTGTTGGATTGTCTTTGTCGCTGCAAATATAAGTATAAAAATGATAGGGTGTGCATTTTGTAGCCAATTTTTTGTTCAGTCGTCCATTTCTCTCTCCCTTTCCCAAGTCTTTCACTGCCCTTGCAGGTATTATATCCCTATTATATCGTAACTGTCAAGAAGGCCTCAGCGTAAGTGGAGCGTAAGACAAGAGTAAGACATTTCACTTACTCTGCACTTACGCTGGGCGTAGGCTGGGGGGCGGCTGGAGCAAGTCTATAAATTGCTTCAAAGGGGGCTGGCGGAAGCAATGGGAGAGGAGGGACGGCCTAAGACCGACTGCGGACCCGATGCCGATGCACTGCTATTGGGAGTGCCGCGGAACATACTATGCAATAATCGGCCGAAATTGCCATTTTCAATTAAAATGTGTAAATTATCGACGTAAAACACACTTTTCACAAGAAAAATTTGCAACGTTAAACAAAAGTAGTTATATTTGCGCACGGTAATTTAATCTATTGCACATTAAACAGGATAAGCATGTGGGACTTCGGTATCAAGGACATAATAGATATCCTCATTGTAGCGTGGGGTATGTTCTATCTGTACCGCAGTAGTCAGAAGAATGGTACCCTGGTGCTGTTCCAGGGTATATTGGCTGTATTGCTGGCCTGGTTGCTGCTCAGCCAGGTGCTCCGCATGAAACTGTTGGGCTCCATCTTCGACTCACTGATCAGCGTGGGTCTGATTGCCCTGGTGGTCCTGTTTCAGAACGAGATACGCAATGCCCTGATGCGCGTCGGTTCGCGCCGCCGTTGGACTGCCCTGATGCAGATGTTCGGACAGGGTGATGTCGAGGAGGAACACCACCAGTGGATAGATGCCCTGGTCCTGGCGTGCCGCAATATGAGTGCCCAGCGAGTGGGTGCACTGATATGCATAGAGCGATTTGACAGCCTGCAGCAGTATGCCGATACCGGAGATGAGATAGATGCCAAGCTGACGACCCGTCTGCTGGAGCAGATCTTCTTCAAGAACACTCCCCTGCACGATGGCGCCGTGATCGTCAAGAATGGACGCATACAGGCAGCTGCCTGCATTCTGCCCGTCTCGCACAATATGCGCATACCCAAGGAACTGGGACTGCGCCACCGCTCGGCCATCGGCCTGACCGAAGTGAGCGATGCCAAGGTGGTCATCGTGAGCGAGGAGACCGGCGACATATCGGTGGCGTGCCGCGGCAAGGTACATCGGCGCCTGTCGCCCAATGCATTGCAGAAGATGCTGCTGCAGAAAGAAGACTGACCTCGCCCGGAGCGAGGCACAACACCCCAATGGAAACAGATATATTTGATATAGTTTTTACGACCCCCGGTACGACTGCTTGGATAGCGCTCGGATTTGCCCTGCTGTTGCTCTTTGCATCGGCTACAATATCCGGCAGCGAGGTAGCCTTCTTCTCGCTCTCGCCCCGTGACAAGGAGCGACTGGCGGACGAGACTCACCCCATGGATGCTACCATAGCGCGCCTGCTCGAGAAGAGTGACCGTCTGATAGCCGCCATATTGATAGGCAATAATCTGGTCAATGTAGCTATCATCATGCTCTTCACCCTCTTCATGAATGGCATCATCGACCATCAGCATACCAGCGTGGTGATGGTGTTCGTGATTGAGACCGTCGTGCTGACCTTCGTGCTGCTGCTGTTCGGCGAGGTGTTGCCCAAGGTGTATGCCAGCCACGGCGCACTCACGTTCGCCCGGACCACGGCTCCGGTGATGAAGGGAATGGTTTCGTCCTTCGCTCCCTTCGTGTCGCTGCTGGTGGGCAGCACGGGTATCATCAACCGCCGTCTGGCGGACCATCTGGGCGAGGAGGTGACGGTCGAGGACCTGAGTGACGCACTCAAGCTCACGCCGCAGGTCAACCGCAACAGCGATGAGAAGAAGATGCTGGAGGGTATCATCAACTTTGCCGACAAGACGGTCAAGGATGCTATGACCAGCCGCAGCGAGATGACCACGCTCGAGGTGCACGAATCGTTCCGACAGGTACTGAAACTGGTCGTCGAACAGAAGTACAGCCGTGTGCCGGTATTCGAGGCAACCGAGGACCATATCATCGGCATCCTGTACATCAAGGACCTGTTGCCCCACCTGAATCAGTCGGACAATTTCGACTGGGCCCGTCTGATACGTCCCGCTTACTTTGTCCCCGAAAACAAGAAAATAGACGACTTGCTCGACGACTTCCGTCACAAACGCCTGCACATGGCCATCGTCGTGGATGAATACGGCGGTACATCGGGCCTGATCACGATGGAGGATGTGCTGGAGGAGATAGTGGGCGAGATCCACGACGAGTACGACGAGGACGAACAGACGTGGCAGAAGACGGGACAGAACGAATGGGTGTTCGAGGCCCGTACCTCGCTCAACGACTTCTGCCGTGTGACCGGTATAGATGATGACCTGCTGGGCGACAAGGCCGACAACTGCGAGAGCGTAGGCGGTCTGTTGCTCGAAGTGAAACAGAACTTCCCCAAGGTGGGTGAGACCATCCGTTACCGAGGCATCACCTTCACGGTGCTGACCATGGAACGCCGACGCATAGACCGCGTAAAAGTAAAGTTGACCAAATGATGCAGACTTTAAGACATTTTTGGAAGGAATATTTCCCATTCATACTGGCGCTGATTCCAGTATTGATGTTCCGCGACTTTACTCCGACCAATGAACTCAAGTATATCGCAGTGGCTGTCGAGGCACTCAAGCAGCACCATTTCGTGGCATTCACCCTGCAGGGCGAACCCTATACCGAGTTCCCGCCGCTGTACTTCTGGTTGCTGATGTTGAGCAAGGTCATTTTCCGCCACTGGTATATGGTGCAACTGAGCCTCTTCTCGCTCATTCCCGCCATGCTCATCGTCGAGGTGATGCACCGCTGGGTGTGCCGCTACGAGATGGGCGGTCTGCGACTGATAGACGGCAGCCAGAGCCGTGACCTGGCCAAGTGGATGCTCTTCACATCCGGTATGATGTGGTTCATGAGCTTCTATCTGCGCATGGACATGCTCAATACCCTCTGGGTGGTATTGGCGTTGTACAACTTCTGGCAGATACTCTACGAACCGCTCGGAGCCGATGAGGAACATGGTGTCAAGCCCCGCGAACGATACACGGTGCGCTACCAGTTCCGCTTCGGCCTTTTTATGCTCCTGGCGTTCCTGACCAAGGGATTGTGGGGACCGGTCATCGCCTTCCTCTCCACGACACTGTATCTCCTCATCTCCGGCCGTTCGCGCAGTTGGTTGCGCGTCTGGGGCTGGCGCACGTGGCTCATCCTGCTGGGAGGCATCGGCCTGTGGCTGGGAGCCCTGTGGCTGGAGGGCGGCTACTCTCACTTCGAGCATCTGTCCGATGCACGTTTCTACCAGCCGCTGCTCTACAGTGTGGTACATCACACCCGCCCGTGGTTCTACTATGTGGGTTCGGTATGGTGGGATGCACTGCCCTGGGGACCGGTCTGCATGGTGGTGCTGCTCTTCTCGATGTGGCGTCGTTGGCGCAAGCACGAGAACGATGGACTGCTGCGCCGCTTCAGCCTGCCCACTCCGTTGCAGAACTTCTTCGCCCTGACCTTCTTGAGCACGTTGGTCTTCCTGTCGTGCGTACCGGGCAAGATTGATGTCCGACTGTTGCCCGTGTTCCCCTTCCTGATCTATGTGGGAGTGATGCAGCTGGGACAGTGGCAGTGGCCGCTCGTATGGCAGTGGCGCATGTTGTGGGTGTGCCGTGTGGTACTGATATCGACCTTCATCGGCGGCTTCCTGATGCCTGCCTACAATACTTCGATAGGATGCTATGGTCACCTGTGCTGGAGGGCGCGTGCCGCCAGCCGTACCTACCAGACCGAAGGCTACTATACCTATCGGCTCGAGTCCATGAGCAACATGGATGTCTATCTGCACGAGGACCCCAAGGAGGCTACGCTCTCCGACCTGGTGCAGGGCAAGCTCCGCAACACTCTGCTGCTGGTCGATGCCGAGGACTACGAGGACCTCAAGGTGCGCATGACGCGCCTGCAGGTGCCGCAGAATCAGCAGGGCAGGATAGTGAGTGAAAAGGAGCCTTACGTCATCGTATTGTTCGAGTAGCTCGCTGCCGTTGAACCTATTTTCAAAAACTCATATTTATATATTAGCATAAACAACATTATCATTAACACTTAAAAAACATAGTCATCATGAATTCAATCGAATTGATGAATAAGGCAGCGGACAATATCCGCATCCTTGCAGCCGCAGCCGTAGAGAAGGCTAAGAGCGGTCATCCAGGTGGCGCCATGGGAGGTGCTGACTTCATTAACGTACTTTTCTCTGAGTATCTGGAGTATGATCCCAAGAATATGAACTATGAGGGTCGTGACCGTTTCTTCCTCGATCCAGGCCACATGGCTCCTATGCTTTATGCCCAGCTCTGCCTGGCAGGTAAGTTCACGACCGATGAACTGCAGACTCTCCGTCAGTGGGGTAGCCCTGTGACCGGTCACCCAGAACTCGAGGTGGTACGCGGTATCGAGAATACCTCTGGTCCTCTCGGACAGGGTCATGCCTATGCCGTCGGTGCAGCTATCGCCGAGAAGCACCTCGCAGCCATCCTGGGCGAGGAGGTAATGAACCACAAGATCTATGCTTACATCTCGGATGGTGGTATCCAGGAGGAGATCTCGCAGGGCACTGGCCGTATCGCCGGCACTCTGGGACTGGACAACCTGATCATGTTCTATGACAGCAACGACATCCAGCTCTCGACCGAGTGCAAGGATGTGACTGCTGAGGATACTGCCGCCAAGTATCGCGCATGGGGTTGGAACGTTATCTGCATCAACGGCAACGACGTTCAGCAGATCCGTGGCGCCCTCAACATCGCCAAGGCTACCAAGGGCCAGCCTACCCTCATCATCGGTAAGTGCATCATGGGCAAGGGCGCTCTCCAGGCCGACGGTTCATCGTACGAGCGTAACTGCAAGACCCACGGTGCTCCTCTGGGTGGTGACGCATTCTCTAATACAATCAAGAACCTGGGTGGTGATCCAGCCGATCCATTCCAGATCTTCCCTGAGGTCAAGAAACTCTATACCCAGCGTCGTGCTGAGTTGCGCAAGATCATGGATGCCAAGTACGCCAAGCGTGCTGAGTGGGCTGCCAAGAACCCTGAGAAGGACAAGATGCTCAAGGAGTGGTTCAGTGGCAAGGCTCCTAAGATCGACTGGAGCAAGGTACAGCAGAAGCCAGATGATGCTACCCGTAGTGCATCGGCTGCTGTATTGAGCCAGCTCGCACAGCAGGTTCCTAACATGATCTGTGCATCGGCCGACCTCTCTAACTCGGACAAGACCGACGGATTCCTCAAGCAGACCACCTCTATGAAGCGCGGCAACTTCTCGGGCGCATTCTTCCAGGCTGGTGTGGCTGAGCTCACCATGGCTTGCTGCTGTATCGGTATGGCCCTGCACGGTGGTGTCATCGCTGCCTGCGGTACTTTCTTCGTATTCAGCGACTATATGAAGCCTGCCGTACGTATGGCTGCCCTGATGGAGCTGCCTGTCAAGTTCATCTGGACGCACGACGCCTTCCGTGTCGGCGAGGATGGACCTACTCACGAGCCAGTTGAGCAGGAGGCTCAGATCCGCCTCATGGAGAAACTCAAGACGCACAAGGGCCGCAACTCTATGCTGGTTCTCCGTCCTGCTGACAGCGACGAGACTACTCAGGCATGGAAGATGGCTATGGAGAATACCTACAGCCCAACAGGCCTCATCTTCTCTCGTCAGAACATCAAGACTCTGCCTGCCGGTACCGACTACAGCCAGGCTGAGAAGGGTGCCTACATCGTAGCAGGCAGCGACGAAAACTATGACGTTATCCTGCTCGCTTCCGGTTCGGAGGTATCGACCCTGGTAGCAGGTGCCGAGTTGCTTCGTGCCGAGGGTATCAAGTGCCGTATCGTCAGCGTTCCATCGGAGGGCCTGTTCCGCCGTCAGCCTAAGTCATATCAGAACCGCATCCTGCCTGCCGGCAAGCCTAAGTTCGGTATGACCGCCGGTCTGCCTGTCAACCTGGAGGGCCTGGTAGGTGCCGATGGCGAAGTCTGGGGCTTGAGCAGCTTCGGATTCTCGGCTCCATACAAGGTGCTCGACGAGAAACTCGGTTTCACAGGCCAGAATGTCTGCCTGCAGGTTAAGAAAATGCTCAAAAAGTAATCTACACACCACGCTGCGACAGTAATCCTGTCTGCAGCGTGGCTCACAATTTAGAGGGAATTTTTTGAATTCCTCCTTTGTAACTTCATCTTATTATCAACTAATTGTTTTAACTGTTTTAAATCTTAAAAACAATGAAAAAAATCATGTTACTGTTGAGCTGTGTAGCTTTGCTCGCAGCTTGTACTCCTAAGGTGCCTAAGACTGAGTACGATGCACTCGCAGCACAGAAGGATTCCATCGAGCAGGAGAATGCTTTGATGAACGAGGTAATCAGCACTGTCAATGGTGCTATGAGCGAAATCGCTGCCGATCAGGGTCTCCTCTTCGTCGACGACGAGGGCAACGACCTCAAGGATAAGAATGCCGTATTGAGCCGCATGCAGACCTTCCGCAACCACATGGCTGACCAGAAGGCTCAGATCGAGAAACTCAAGAAGCAGAATGGTGGCGCTTGGGCAAGCAACTCTCGCCTCAAGAAGCTCATCGAGGACCTCGAGACTCAGATCGCTGCCAAGGATTCTATGATCGCCGACCTGCAGAACAAGCTCGAGACCAGCAATGCCAGCATCGCTGAACTCAAGAACCAGGTTAACATCATCACCATTGCCAAGCAGCAGGCCGAGACTGACCGCGACCACTTCATGGAGGTTGCTCAGAATCAGGACATCGAGCTCAATACTGCTTACTACATTGTTGATACCAAGGCTAACCTGAAGGCTGCCGGCCTGATCGAGGGCATCTTCAAGAAGAAGGCTAAGTATGACCAGATGGATGCCTCTAAGTTCACCAAGGTTGACATCCGCGAGTTCAAGGAGTTGGTCATCGAGTCTAAGAAGCCTAAACTCATCACTCAGAAGCCTGAGTCAAGCTATACGCTCGTCAAGAATGATGATGGTACTACTACTCTCACCATCACCAACGCTGTTTCGTTCTGGAACGCATCTCCATACCTGATCATCCAGAAGTAATATATTTACCTGTATCGGGTAAAATAATAGGGAGTGAAGGAGTGATGGCTCTGACCCGTGTGGTCTTTAGGCTGGAATCACTCTTTCACTCCTGCAATTTGAAATTTTTATATGGAAATTAAGACTATTGGTTTGGCCAGCGATCATGCTGCTTTCCCTTTGAAACAATTTGTCAAGAAATATCTCGACGAGAAGGGCCTTGCCTGGAAGGACTATGGCACCTACACAGAGGATTCGTGCAACTACGCCACTTTCGGTCATGCTCTGGCCGAGGGCATTGAGCGCGGTGAGGTCTATCCCGGCATTGCTATGTGCGGTTCGGGCGAAGGTATCTCTATGACGCTCAATAAGCATCAGAGTATCCGTGCCGGCCTAGTATGGCAACCTGAGATTGCCCATCTGATACGCGAACACAATAATGCCAACGTCATCGTCTTCCCTGGTCGTTTCATCGACGAGGAGACTTGCCGCAAGTGCCTCGACGAGTTCTTTGCTACGGACTTCGCCGGTGGCCGTCACCAGCAGCGCATCGATGATATTCCTGTCAAGTAATTGACCATTTGACGGTTTTCTAAAATAGTTTCGCAAGTGTTCGCTTGCGAAACTATTTAATTTAGCGGAATAATGTATTGGGAAGACAAAATGGATTTACTAATTTCATTGGTATCATTGTAGCGACATATTATATTCGTCATTATTCTGTTTCTATAATTATTCAACTTTAGCATTTGACCTTTATGATGCCATCTTACCTTTATATACCTCTGCTCTTATTTACATTGTGCGTTTCTGCACAGTTATCTGCACAACAAAAAGCTATTTTATCAGACTCTGGCAATTATTGCTTGTGGTATGATAATTTGTTTTCAAGTGATTCTGTATTAGTTTCGTTTATTCTTAATAATAGGAATCAGGAATCAAACATATCAAGCATACCTACATCGTATGAAAATATGATTCATATTAAAAAGAATATTAGGGTCCCAGAATTCGTATTAGGACATCTATTAAATTATAATTCTGTTATCCAATCTTTAACAGAATCAACAAAGCAGAATAAAATCGAAAATAATATCAAAGAGAAAATATGTTACTATTGTGGACAAGCAAAGATTAGCAAGAAATTTGATAGTCATTTATTTATTCTACAACATAATAATTCCAGACAAAATACAGAAGATGAAGAAATATTAATTGATGACAAAATGATTTTGGTAAATATGTTAGGAAACAAAATTACATCAATTAGTTGTATGCTGAGTTACTTTTGCTGGAATGGTATTCTAACGTATAGCCAAATAGATTCTTATAAAAAAAATGATTATCTATTCGTTTCATCAAAAGAGGATGGAGATATAGTAATCAAGAATGATTCTGAATCTTATTACCGCAAGGATGAAGTCCGGTTTAAGTTTACAGATATGGGGCAAATTAATATAATCCCTCTAAAGCAATGAAATAAAAAGTAAATGTCAGTTTTTTAAGTAATGTGTGGGTTGTAATAAGGAAATCCCGCTCGCAATGTCGGAAGCCCGACTTACGAGCTATGTTTAACTTAAAAACAGTCACATTTTTATAGTGACCTCAATTATGAGAAAAAACTTTATTCCTTTTATTACTTCAATCTTGCTGATAGTATGCTTTTCTTGCTGTCAATATGCAAGCAATTCGAATGTAACATATGAAAAAAAGAGTTTTGGAGATTCTATTTTCTTTTATGATAATAATATAAACAATCCGTCTTTTGTTTCATATCTTAATAAACTATCATATGAAAGTTTGTATGTTTCAATACCTTTTAATGACAAAGAACTGAGGTCAATAAAGATAACGACTCCGTTCAATGATAAAATCACACGTTTTTTTTGCAATTGTAATTCGGCAAATAAATGGAGCCACCGAAATAAATGTGATAATCAGCTCTCTGTAGAAGATGCCATACAGGAAATGATAAAGAGATATGATTATTTTTATTGTGGCCGAGTAAAGATCTCCGATGATTTTGAAAGTTTTTTATTTGCACGTGTCAATAAAGCATTCTATCCAAGTGTAGATGAGTGTTTACTTGTGAATAAAAAAGGTGATTCCATTACTTGTGTAGCAAGTGTTTTTAGTCATTTTGGAGTAATAGGGTATGAAAGCAGTTCTTTTATTTGTAAAAAAAACAATGTTTATAAATATACCCACGAGACTTTTGAAGACAGCAAAGATTATGACAAAAAAGAGACTGTATTTTTTGTCTTTGACAAAGATGGCTCTATTATGGTAGTCAGTAGTTTTTAGCATGAGAATCCTTGAAAATTGATCTATGTCCAAGTAATGCCCTCTTCCGGCTTCGTAATCTGACCAAAGGCAAAGAGGAGCGCATCTTTACTTACGAGAACGGTAAGCAGGTTTGGTGGTAAATAATAAGTTTTTCGTCTATCTTGAAGCGATGTGTATTATCTTTCATGAAGATTAAAGTTCATTACGGAAGCTGTTGAGACTAAAAGATTTTAAAACATTGGGTACGCACTGAGTACCCAATGTTTTGAAGATAAAATTTATGGGGTAAAAATTTAATGGTTAAAAGTTTAAGGTTTGATTGAAGTCATTTTTTTATGTTTAAGGTTCAATGGCGGTCACAACAAAGCATTGAGTGTATTGTATTGAAGTCATCCTAAACGCGGAATATTTGCGTGGGCAAATATACCTTCTGTCGCACCTTCGGCGCTCAATACAATCTCCTGCGCACTCAACTCAAAGCGGGGACTCACGCCCCC